>JALVPX010000190.1 GCA_027031565.1 Deltaproteobacteria bacterium
GTAGAAGCCTCAAGACTATTGTCTGAGCCCCAGATAGGGGAGTTGAATGAGGGCCAGCGCAGGCTCGTTGAGGTTTTGAATCAAAGCATGAACCGTTTCAAGGTCCTGATAGAGGATCTCCTTGATCTTTCACGGCTGCAGGCAGGGCTTGTGGCTTTGGATAGAAGCCCTCTTGATGTGAAAGAGATGCTGGATGACTCTTTAAAGCTCCTGGCCCCTTTGATCGACAAAAAAGAGGTCAAAGTAGATATCACTAAGAGTCTCGAAGTCAAGGTAATTACTGGAGATAAGATCCGTATTTCCAGGGCGTTGGTCAATATTTTGGATAATGCTATAAAATTCAGCCCTAAGGGCTCGACAGTCAGGATCGAGACTGCTACTTTCAAGGAGAAGGGAAAAGAGTGGATAAAGATCGGCATAATTGATGCCGGCCCTGGGATCGAGCCAGGGGAAGCAGGCAAAATCTTTGACAAGTTCTATCAAATTCAATCCAAGCGGCGGAAGGGTGGAAGCGGCTTGGGACTTGCCATAGCAAAAGAGATAATTTTGGCCCATGGAGGAAAGATTTGGGTAGAAAGTCCGCCAGGCGACAATATCGCAGTTGTAAACGGAGCAGGGGCCGCCTTCTGGTTTTCATTGCCTTGTCACTAATCTTTCAGACGGGCAGTGGATGCGTAATTGAAAATCGGGTTCCGGTGCCCCGCAGCCAGCCACCTTCTCCCCCGCCTAAAAAGATCTTTGTGGAATATGATTTTTGTAATGAAACAGCGCCTTTTGACGAAATAGATGTCCTGATAAAAGACAAAAAGTTTAAGGAGGCGCAAAAAAGATTAGAGGCGATGCTGCAAGAGCCTTCAGCACAATGTGGCGCTGCCCTGTATCTTTTCGCCATCGATAAAAGCAGCAAAAGTGTGATCAAGATCTTGAAATCCAAGAAATGTGAAGAAATACAGCCTGTGGGAAGCAGGCTGGTCAACAAGATATTGAGGCTCAAGCGTGAATTGGACCGCAGGGCAGCTGCCGTGAAAAAGAAAAAGGATTACGCAGCAGAACTCGAAAATGAGCTGGTTCTCCTGGAACAGGAAAACGCAAGGCTGAGGTTTGAATTGCAGAAACTGGAAGAGATCCGTAGAGAAACCGAAAGGTGGAGATTCAAGTAAGGTCGAGGCTTGACTTTTAGGCTGGATATTTTTTAAGTTAATATCTGTTATTCCGCGTTGACGGGAATCCGGTGAAAATCCGGAGCGGGCCCGCCACTGTAAGCGGGGACGAAAGCTGCAAATACCACTGTGGCGCTTCAAGCGTTACGGGAAGGTGCAGCGAGTAGGTTGATCCGCGAGCCAGGAGACCATGGCGCGGGATTCATAACTTCGATATCAGCGAGCGCCGGATATCGAAGCCAGGAAAGCTGGACTTAGCGGGCAAGGTCTGGATCCGAGATTTTGGGTTCAGGCCTTTTCGTTTTTGGTGCACGTCTTCCTACTTCCCAGGGCGCAATCGACACGTATGGCACAAAGGCGTGTCTTACACGTCTTCTGAAATCTTCATGGTAGAGGAGGTTTTTTTATGATCAACCAAGGCAAGTTTCAGGCAATTACTGGTTTGGTACTGTTGTTATGTATGGTGTTGATGACCGCTAACAGCTGGGGTGTTCAGGGTCCTCTTCGTTTTTTAAAGCCGACCTATCAGGACAAACCGCCGGCAATTGTCATGGTGGCGTTCGGCACTAGTACAAAGGCACAAATCACGTTCGATCACATAGATGCGGAAATAAAAAAGGCGTTTCCTGATCATGAGGTGCGATGGGCCTTCACATCAAAGATTATCAGAGACAAAATGAACAAGATCTATGCCAAGAAGAAAATCAGCAAAAGACTACGTAGTCTGCAGGAAGTGTTGGCTGGCCTTGAGGCAGAGGGTTACAGAAAGGCTGTGGTCCAGTCCCTCCACATATTCCCTGGTGGTGAATATGTGCATATGCAGCATTTGGCCCAAATACCGGGCATCAATGTCTCCATAGGTGAGCCCCTGCTGGCCACCTGGGAGGATGTCTTGAAACTCCTGGAAGATGTAGCTCACCACTTTCCAAAAGAATCAGAGGGCTGTGCGATATTGGCAGGACACGGCACGCCGAACACCTACTATGCGCCTTCTACTGCGGTCTATCTGGCATTGGACAGGCTGCTTCGGGCTCACCACCGCAACGTGTTCTTAGGTAGTGTAGAAGGCGTACCAGATAGGAAAGACGCCCTTGACAGGGCCAAAAACTATCCAGGCAAAAAGGTGGTGATAATCCCATTCATGCTGGTGGCAGGCGACCACATTATGAATGACATCATGGGTGAGGAGGCGGATGAAGATGGCCTTCCGTCCTGGGCCATGGAGCTTGAAGCCGCGGGTAAGAATGTAGAATGCCCTTCGATCATGCTAAACGGTAAAAAATATCTGAAAGGGCTGGGGTTTTATCCGGCTGCCAACAAAATAATCATCGAACACATAAGGCAGGCCCTTAAAGACCTTAAGTAAAATTCAATCATTTTCTAGGGGAGGTTATTAATGATGGGGAAAAGGATTTTCGTATTGACGCTGATGTCCTTTTTGATGCCTTTGTGCCATATTGGGACAGCTAGGGCTGAATTGTCTGAACTCGAAAAGAAGGTAGAGATGTTAATCCAGCAAAATCAGGCCTTGTCCCAAAAACTTCGTGAGGTAGAACAAGAGCTGGCAGAGCTGAAAGGGATGAAGAAGGCCTCAAAAAGCGAAGAAATTAAGAAAAAAATCGTCTCCGACAATAAAAATGAACCTGCTTCCAGGCAATACCCAAATATTCAAATAAGTGGTTTGCTGGAATTTGGAGGCGCGTGGCAGGATGTTGAACGCAGGGATGGCAAAGAGGAATCTGAAAGTGATCTTGCCATGACCACGGTCGAACTCCATGTAGATGCTGGTGTCGGTGATTGGATAAGTGCTGAGTCAACCCTGCTGTATGAAGACCCAACATTTGCCGATGACGAGACCAGCGTGGATCTTGATACCGCTACTGTCAGGTTCGGCAACAAAGAGCGTTTTCCAGTCTACCTTATGGCCGGGGTGATGTACGTACCCTTTGGAGCCCTCTTTGAACATTTCCCAGATGATCCCTTGATAGATGCTCCGCTCACACTGGGCTTTGGAGAAACACGTGAAAAGGCCGTCCTTGCCGGGTTAGATCAGTCAGGTTTTTCTTTTTCGGCCTACCTTTTTAATGGAGATGTAGAGGAAAAAGACCAGGAAGATCATATAAAAGATTTTGGTCTTGACCTCAATTACTCCTACCGGCTGCTGCTTGGTCCCCACGAGCGGTATGTTAAAGGGACAAAATTTGAGCCTATACCGGAAAATTGCATAAATTTACTGGCTGGTATCTCATACATATCCAATATTGCCGACTCTGACGGTTTGACGGATGCTGTAGGTTCGGAGATCGAAGATAGTGTGTCTGGGTTTGCAGCCTATTTCAGGTCTGAATATTGCGGTTACTTTTTTGAGGCCGAATACATGAGTGCCTTAGACAAGTTTTCCAGCAGGGAATTGACGAGCGGAGGATCGGGGGCCAGACCTTCGGTATGGAATTTCGAGGCGGGTTTTAATTACAATTGGTGGAAAAGGCTCGAGGTGGCCTTTAAGTACGCAGGATCAAACGAAGCTGAAGGATTGGGTTTTCCGCAAGGCCGGTATGGCATCAACTTCAACCAGGAATTACTTGAAGGGGTGACGGCCTCGCTTGGCTTTATCCACGAC
>JALVPX010000191.1:0-503 GCA_027031565.1 Deltaproteobacteria bacterium
TCTGTTAACCAGAAATGGGAATGGTATTGATCCTAACGCCTGCCCTGTGACGGACGCTCAGCCAAGGTAACCCTGACATACTTGATCTTGTCATTGCGGTAAATGCTCAACTTTACCGTGTCTCCAGCCTCCTTTGACCTCAAATAACGTATCAGGTCGAGGTCCGAATTGACTGTTTTACCATCAACAGCCACTATGATGTCGCCACCGGCCTTGTATGTCCTGTTCCCGATGCGAAACTCCCTCAAGCATCCTTTAAGCCCTGCCCGTTCAGCCGGGCTGCCAGGCATAACAGAGACGATCATTGCACCATGCATCACTGGCAGTGAAAGAAGGCGTGCCAAGGCAGGCGAAATGGCCTGCAAGGTCGTTCCGAGCCAGGAACCAGAGACATAGCCCTTTTCTATTATGCTCCTGGCTATCCACCTGACCGTCTCAGAAGAAATTGCGTATCCAATGCCCAGGGTCTGCCTTCGGGCAGTAAACAGAAGGGTGTTCTGCCC
>JALVPX010000191.1:513-11013 GCA_027031565.1 Deltaproteobacteria bacterium
CAACCAGCGGCCCGCCTGCCAGCCCCCTGTGTATGGAAATATCCGTTTGCAGCACGGTGCTTATAAGGCTTCCATCAGGGGTGGCAACGGCCTCTCTTATTGCGCTCAGCATCCCGGCCGACAGCCAATGCGGACTGCCCACTGCTATCAGCCAGTGCCCGGGTTTCAGCCCGCTGCTGCTGCGAAAACGAATGGGCTTCAGGGCAGAAAGGGCATGGGCTGGCGCCTTTATCTCCAGAACAGCAATGCCAGTGTCATAGTCAAGGCCCTTAAGGCGGGCAGGCCAGCTATCGCCGTTTTTCAAGATCACTTCCAGGGAGTGCTTATCGCCCAGGGCACTCTCAACCGTGATTACATGGCCTTTGTTGTCGAAGACAAAGCCTGAGCCTGTGCCTTTCAGGGGCAATGCAGATACATAATAGTCTGCTGGAATCGTGGAAGATACGATCTGGACCACGCTCTCAGACACCCTGTTGACAACGTCGTTTATGGACAGTTTTGCTGACTGCGCAGACCAAGGATAAACGAAGTGCCACACAAGCAGCAAGAAAAGAATGACATCAAGTTTCCTGCATATGGATAATATTTTCATAGACACCTTACCTCAACAGCGCCATGACCACCATGGCTGCCAGGACCAGCCTGTAAGCCACAAAGGGATAAAAATCATGGCTAACAAGATAACGCATCAAAAAGGCTATAGCCATCAGCCCTGACAAAAATGCCGCCAGGAAGCCCCATAAAAAATTGATGTCAAGCCCTTGGGTGGTACCATGCAATAGGTGGAGGGCCTCATAAAGCCCTGCCCCTGCAACTATGGGCGCAGAAAGCAGAAAAGAAAAACGTGCAGCCGCCTGGCGGTCCAGACCCAGGAATAGGCCTGCAGTCATGGTGATGCCGCTTCTCGACACGCCCGGCACCAGGGCAAGGGCTTGGGCTGAACCAATTACTATTGCATCCAATACCTTGAGCGACCCAAAAGGCCTGTCATGAGATGCCATCTTTTCAGCTGCAAAAAGGAGCAGAGCCACGCCCGAGAGGGTACTTGCCACTACCCAGGGGGAGCGAAGCAAAGTAGCGACCATGTCTTCGAAAAAAAAACCAAACATGGCACCTGGAATAGTTCCAAGGATCAAAAACAGCAGCAACCGCCTATCTTTTTCTCCGCCCTTCCCAGCAAATAAAGCAATTGCCATTTTGAGCCAGTCATGCCAAAAGTAGATGAGAACAGCCAGCAAGGTTCCGATGTGGAGGGTTACGTCAAAGGCCAGGGAAGTGGCAGGGATATCCATGAAATATTCTGCCAGCACAAGGTGACCAGAGCTTGAAACAGGGAGAAACTCTGTAAGACCCTGTAAGACTCCCAAGAAAATTGCGTGAAAAATGGTCATTTATATGGTCCAATCAAAAGGGTTTAAGACGTACAAAAGTGGCGGCACTATAAACGATGTGAAATGCCTCTACAACTTGGAAGGTGACCATTGAGAGAGCTGATTGGACAATTGGTAATGGCCGGCCTGCCAGGACCGGAGCTTGATGAGGGTACAAAGAGGCTGATAGATTGTTATAAGGTAAACAATTTCATCCTCTTTACCAGAAATCTCAGCAAGGGGCCGAAACAGGCTAGGCTCTTGATCCAAGACATCCAAAAGCGGTGTGTTGATTCGGGCCTTCCGCTTCCGTTAATAGCAGCAGACCAGGAAGGCGGCCCTGTTCAGCGCCTGGCACCGCCGCTCTGGCCCCGGCTTGCGTCAAACAGGGAAGCAGGCTCTTGGGAAACACCGGAAGACGCAGTGATTGAGCAGGCACGACAAGCTGCGGAAGTGCTCCTGGATGTGGGTATAAATGTAAACCTTGCCCCGGTGCTTGACCTGTCTTTTTCCGGACAGGACGATGTCCTGGCCCAAAGATGCTACAGTAATGATGCCTCACTTGCTGCCCGCCTCGGGGCCATATATATCAACACGCTCCAAAGCCACTCCTTGGCTGCAACGGCAAAACACTTTCCGGGCATAGGCCGTACCAGGCAGGACCCTCATCTGAAACGGCCTGTCATCCAGGCCGATGCCGAAACGATCATTTCAGAGGCGTACCCCTTTGAAAAGGCCGTGGAAGCTGGGGTTGCTGCAGTTATGACATCTCACTTGCTCTATACAGCCCTTGATGCCCGCAATATCGCCACCTTTTCTAAAGAGATCGCCGGCGTGCTGCTCAGAGGGGTATTCGGTTTTAAAGGCGTATTGTTTACTGATGATCTGGAAATGGGGGGCATCACGGAACACTTTTCCGTACCCAATGCTGCTGTCAAGGCTTTGTCAGCAGGCCATGACATGTTGCTCATTTGCCATGACCAATCTCTGGTTCAAAAATCCATATTGGCAATAGAAAAAGCGGTTGAAGATGATGAGCTCACAGAAGAAAGGCTTCTGGAATCGGCACACAGGATCAATCAGATGCGCCTTTTTGTGCAAGGAGGTGGAGGGTGACAAGAACACGCTTGATTTTCATGGCCCTTCAATGGATAAAGTTGAGGAGGGTCCTGTTGCTGACCCTTCCCGTGGGAATTGTTGCAGGCCTGGGTTCCGTTGTGTTCTACGTGCTGCTGGACCTTTCGCACAACTTGTTTCTAGATCATTTGGCTGGCTTCAGGCCAATGGGGCCTGCTGGAGAGCATTCTATTTTCACCCCGTCCAGCAGGGAATTTGTGCGCTGGATGCTCCTGGTGGTTCCAACACTGGGAGGCATACTGTCAGGGTTTCTGGTTTTTACCTTGGCGCCGGAGGCAGAAGGCCATGGAACCGACTCTGCCATTGAGGCATTTCATTTCAAAAAGGCCATAATCAGGCCCATTGTCCCATTTGTTAAGATAGTAGCCTCGGCAATTACCATAGGCACCGGGGGGTCTGGTGGCAGGGAGGGACCGATTGCCCAAATTGGTGCGGGTTTTGGATCGATAATAGCCACCAGGCTAGGCCTGACAGAGCAGGAACGCAGGGTGCTCATGATGGCCGGCATGAGCGCGGGAATAGGCTCTATTTTCCATGCCCCTTTGGCAGGGGCCATTTTTGCTGCCGAGATATTGTATCGCGATATTGACATGGAATATGAATTGCTGGTGCCTTCTGCCATTACTTCGGTGATTGCATACTGCGTGTTTTCCCTCTTTTTTGGATTCGGGACCCTGTTTATAACGCCGTCATTCCAGTTCCAACATGCTGGTGAGCTGTTTCCATACACCATTTTGGCGGTGGCAGTAGCCCTGGCAGGAAACGTATACGCCAGAATCTTTTATGGGGTAAGGGATTTCTTCGCAGAAATGCCGATACTGCCCCATATCAAGCCTGCTTTAGGCGGGTTATTGACAGGCCTCATAGGATATTTCATCCCAGACGCCCTTTATACGGGCTATGGGCTCGTGCAACGGGCACTGGATGGGAATATCGTAGTGAACACCCTTGTCATAGCAGCCATAGCCCGCATGTTTACCACGGCCTTCAGCATTGGTTCAGGAGGCAGCGGAGGCGTGTTTGGACCATCTGTAGTAATCGGCGGCTCCCTTGGAGGAGCCGCAGGTATGATCATGCAAGGTTTTTGGCCAAACCTCGTTCCAAACCCAGAGGCCTATGCCATTGTCGGTATGGCAGGCTTTTTCGCCTCTGCAGCAAGCACACCCTTTTCCACAGTCATCATGGTGAGCGAAATGACAGGCAACTATGAACTGCTGCTTCCCTCCATCTGGGTATGCACCTTGGCGTTTCTATTAAAGGGCAGAAAGGGCCTTTATGAAAAACAGCTCATGACCCGGTACGAGACACCCATCCATAAAGGAGAATTCATGTTGGGGGTGCTTGGCCGCCTAACTGTACAGGAGGCGTTGGTAAGATACAGCAAGATCAAACCAAAGGTTATTGTAGCCAACAGACCAGTCCATGAAATCTTGAAGGAAGTTCTGCAATCGAGGCTTCCATATCTCCCGGTGATAGACGAACATGGCAAATATTTGGGCGTGATAGAAAGAAGGACTGCAAGGCGCTACTTAAGGGAGCTGCGGAGGAAAAGGCCCTCTCTCAAAAAATTGCTTTCTGACTGGCCAGCAGTCTACTCATGGCATACCCTGGACAGGGTGCTGCAAAACATGGCCTCCAAGGGTGTTGACGAGGCGGTGGTGCTTTCAGAACGAAGACCCCCAGGCAATGTTGTTGGCATATTGCGCACAGCAGACATCATCAGGGCATACAGAGACACTGTTTATGCAGGTGACTCTGAATAATGCCCTCAAGTTTTGAATCTGCTTGTATCCTTTTTGTCTTTTGGTTATCCTGGAAACAAAAGGAGTCTAGTAAACAGACGGCCTCAACACTTTACCAAAACAGGAGGCATTATGGCCAAGACCCCAATAAAGTCTGGCAATATAGACGGGGTGATAAAAGACCTTGAAACTGAACTTCAAAAAAACCCCAATTCCGTAATAGCAGCACATCGCCTTGCCTTGGCATATTGGCGAAAAGAGCGTTTTGACGATGCCGTCGAGACATTCAAGAAGGCCCTGGCAATCGATCCTACATCATACGAACTCCATATCAATCTTGGGACCTTGTACTTTCAGCTTGGCAAACTCGAAGAGGGTATCAAGGCCAATGAAAAGGCCCTGCAGATCCATCCCAGGTCTGCCGAGGCCATGGCAAATATTGGATCGGCATATGTTCAGATGAGAAAATGGGAGGAAGCAGCTGAACTTTTCAAAAAGGCCTTGCAGATTAAACCGGAAATGGTCGTGGTATGGACAAATCTCTCAACTGTACTAGTTGAACTGGACCAGTTGGAAGATGCTGTTGCAGCAGGCAGGAAGGCAGTACAGCTTGCACCCACCTTTGGACTGGCCCACAATAATCTGGCTGTAGCCAGTTACTACAACAAAGATTACGAAACCGCCAAAGTGCACTTGAACAAGGCAAAAGAACTGGGGTACCCAGTCCATGAAGCCTTTGAACAGAAGGTGGCTGAAGCCGTAGCTGGAGCGTAAAACCTAATGAGCCGCATTGGCGGACCGCACCCTCCAAAGTGCCCATTTTGTGACCGCGTAGTTCCTAAACCTACAGGTATAGAGCCGGTACGCCTTGGTGATTTCACTTTTGGTAATTGCGAGTGCGGAGCGGTGTTCTCTTGTGACGTGACTGGACATAACCTCGGTGCCGCCTATGTAGAGGCGCTCGGCTATGCCTGCAACCAGGACTGGGATCTTGTGTGGAGCCTGATGCCGGACTGTGATTATACCGAAGCCCTGGTCGAGAATTATGACGAACTGCACCATATGATACAGCCGACGGGCCGCGATCAGGAAGGGCGCCGCACTAAAGGGGTGCTCACTTTTATAAAACTTGCTCAAGACGTGGCTGAAGCAGTTTCATCTGACAGGCTGGACCAAAATATAAAGGAACCCGAATCCTTGATAACACCTGCTGGTCGCCGCAGCGAGTGCTCGTGCGGTCCGGACCTACCTGAACCGCCTCCGCCAAAACCAGGTAAACGTTATTCCAAGCGTCAGGTCGCTGATGCAGTGAAAAAAGGGCAATTTGACATGCTTGGTGCAATGGCCCTTGAGGATTCCATAGTGCTTCGCAGGATTCAGAGGCTTCTTTATTCACCAGATGACGAATTGAAATGGAATGCAGTCAAGGCCCTTGGAAGGGTTTGCCAATTGATTGCCGATAAAAAACCATCACAGGTAGGGGACCTTTTCAGGCGCCTTTTATATTCCAGCAATGATTCAGCAGCAGCAAACTGGGGGGCGATCGAGGCCATGGGCGAGATTATATGCAATCTCCCTACACTGTACGGCTCCTTCTTGAAACATATCATTGCCCTGGTAAATGATCCGCCTTCACGCCCAGCCATCATGTGGACCTTGGGCAGGATAGCACAGACAAATCCAGCCCTGGTCCGCTCCCATGCCTTTTTCGTCATGTTTGACCTGCTCAAGGATGAAAATCCCTATACAAGAGGTTATGCTGCTTGGGCCCTTGGATGCCTTCACGCCAAGGAGGCCGAAGGCGGCCTGCGCAAATTACTTGGTGACCAGGAGAACATGATATTATATGATGGCAATTCATTTCATAACACAACCATTGCATCAATTGCCCAGGAGGCCTTGGAAAAAATAGATTGTTCAGGAGTGAAAAAAGCGATGGCAGAGGCACCAGATCCAAACAGATCAGACGAACAAGATCCATTGATTATGGCTGACAGACTGTACCAGGAGGCCAACATGCTTTCTGCCAGGGGCATGACCCTCGATGCCATGGAAAAATATGGTGAAGCCCTGGCAATCTTCGAGGAATTGGGGAAAGAGCAACAAATCGCCAACGTATGCGATAGAAAAGGCGATGTCCATGTCATGCGTGGCGATTTCAAGGCAGCCGTGCCCAATTATTTGAGGGCGCTTGCTATATGTGAAAAACATGGTGACACCATAAGCTGGATTTTGATAGCTGAAAAAATCACAGACATATATCGTAAGCAAGGGAAACACGAACTCTGCCTGCCATACTTCTTCAAGGGGCTTGAGATAGCCGAGGAGTTGAAAGACGCAACGCGGGCGGGAATATTCCTTGCTGGAATCGGCGACATTTATCAAAGGCAGGGCAAGCTCCAGGATGCCATGGACTCTTATCAGCTGGCCCTCAAAATTTTCAAGGGAATGGGAGCCAGGGAACGTGCAGCATTAGTGGAACGCAATATCAAGAAACTAGAGGAGATGATGCCTGAGGCTGGCAAATAGGCCGCCTGGATCAATAATTGCTATTGAAACAGGCCATCTAACTTGCCCCATGGGGCCATTGGTGAGTTCCTGGCTCAACTTGGCCAGTTTTTCCTGAATCGGCCCCATGTTGAGGGTTGGATATGTCTTGCCAGTTTTAAAACCACTCAGGCCGCATACATGGGTGGCGCCGTTGAAAAGGGTAGGAATTCCATATGTTCGGCAATTTATCGGGCGCGCCGAATAGAGTTGGCATATTTGTCCCTTTTTCAAGAGCAGCGGACACCTTATCCTCATCTTTGAGATGTCGGTGCCCATCTCTTTCAATTTCTGCCACTGGACATTAAATTTTTCTGCATTACGAATGATCTTGCGCTTTTGCTTCCTCTCAAGGCCATGAAAGGCAGCGTTGATATTAACGGCTTCTATTAAAGAGACATCGAAAAAAGCATAACAGCAGTCGGAACAGCCCTTTCTGCAGACCATCTCATTGGGATAACTTCCTCTGACTTCGGCCACAGAGCGGTCGCAAAGGTCAAAGAGCGTGTATAATTCCGAGAAAGGACCTTTTGTTTTTGCCATGTCTATACGTAAAAAAAGCGATTTACATAAAAAATTCAAAAATCAGTGCATAAGATGCGGAACGTGCTGCACCAAAGGAGGCCCTGCCCTCCACGTGGAAGACCGCAATCTTGTTGTGAGCAGCCGCATAGCCCCTGCTCATCTTGTCACCTTTCGCGTGGGCGAATTGGCCTTGAATCCCGAGAACGGAACCATAATAGAATTGCCGTGTGAAATGATCAAGGTCAGGGGTCTTTCAGACACAACTTGGCAATGCCGCTTTTATTCCCATCAAGAATCAGCCTGCCTAATTTATGAATACAGACCCCTTGAATGCAGGAGGCTTAAATGCTGGAAGCCCCGTGAAGTAGTTGATCTTTTCCTCAAAGACTTGATTTCAAGATCAATGCTTATACCGCAAGACAATCCCATTTGGGACATCATACACGCCTATGAAAGCACCTTTCCGGTCAAAGCAATAATGGGCCTGGCACTTGAAGCCAAAATTCAGGCCGATGCTGGCCGGGAACTCGAAAAACTCCAAATGCTTGACCATCAGTTCCGAAAAAAGGTGGGGCAGATTTTTAATATGGAGCCGACGGCACTCGATTTCTTTCTTGGCAGGCCGGTCTCAATGATAGCAAATGGAATTTAAAAAGGCACAGCACTCCCTCAAAGACTGCTGTGCCTTATCACTACTAGAAAAGGTAATTAACTACTCTTCGAAGGCCTCTTCTACGCCTTTTCCCATGCCAGGAACACCATACATGGTGGTGCTTCCTGAGGAGAAGAATTCAAGTTTGCCCTCGCGAACCAATTCATTGGCCGCATTTTTTACCTCTCGAGGCTTGGCCTCAGGCATGGCCTTGTACAAGTCCTTGATATACATCTTGGACTTGTGCTTGGCCTTTTTTGTAGCAAACTCCAGAATTTTTTGTTTCAACACTTCTTTATCAACTGCCATCTTTATTAGCCTCCCCTCTTTTTAGAGGTTATCGGTGTGGACGGACCACTTGAACTGTGTGGTGGTATGATAAGTATCATATGCCAACCGATAATCGTCAATAGATTTTTCAGTGAATGGGATATCGCACTTTTCAAAGAAGCGTTCCCAGCCAATTCTCTCAGCCCACTCACCCAAACGCTCATACTTGTGCGCATCGGCTGCATAAGTTTCCAAGATGTTCCTGATAGCTTGTACAGTACTGGGCCACCTTGGAGGCTCGTTTGGAATGTATGGAATAACCAGCTTTGAGAACTTGGGTGCGCTTACCCTGTTGGAGATCTTTCCGCCAACCAGGATCGCGATTCCGTCGCCCTCACCATCAGCCAGGGGCATGGCCGGGCACATGGTGTAACAGTTACCGCAGAACATGCAGCGGTCATTGTTGACCCTGACAGTCTTGACCTTTTCACCGTCTATTTCAACAGTGGCAGGCTTGATTGCACCCAGCGGGCAGGCTGCCACTGCCAAGGGAATCTCGCACACATGGGAGACACGATCATCCTCTACCAGCGGCGGCTTCCTGTGGATGCCAAGGATGGCAATATCCGAGCAATGCACAGCACCGCACATGTTAAGACAACATGCAAGAGCAATCCTCACCTGGGCGGGCAGTTTATGGCTTCCAAAATATTCGTAGAGGTCATCCATAACAGCCTTAACTACACCGGATGCATCAATAGCAGGTGTGTGGCAATGGACCCAGCCCTGGGTGTGAACAATATTGGTAACCGAAGCACCGGTACCGCCCACAGGGAACTTGTTGGAGCCGCCCGGGAACTTGCGTCCACCAAGGTCGTCCAAGAGGGCCCTCAACTGGTCTTCTGATGTGACATGGAACTCAATGTTGTTCCTGGTCGTCCACCTTACATGACCTTCACAATATTTTTCAGCTATGTCAGCTATCTCACGAACAAGATCGGTTGTCATGAGACGTGCAGCACCGCACCTTACTGCCCAGACCACGTCTCCAGTTTCGCTGGTATATTTGATCACGCCAGGCTGTACAATCTCGTGGCTCTTCCATTTACCATAGTTCTTCTTGATGACTTCTGGAAAGAACTGCTCATAGTGAGGAGGCCCGATATCAGTGATACGGTTCTCCATGGGTTTTTTGGGATTGTAGAGCTTTGCAGCAAGTTCCGGGTCATAAGGCTTATCTAACAACTCAGCCAAGTTGGTATTGTCTATACTCATTATATTCTCACCTCCTGATGATATAGGTTCATATTAGGCAGCGTGGCGGGCACGGAATTCCTTGACGTCACGTTCCCAGCCGCCTTCAACCTCGCTTTCAGACCAGAAGACGTAGGGATTGGACCTGGGCTCCTTGACCATCTGCGGAATTGGTTTGAGTTTAGCGCGCCTGATGAATTCTTGCAGGCTCTGGCGCTGTATAAGCTCACCAAAACGTTCACGGTTCTTGCCTTCTTCCATCCACCACATCCAGATTTCGTCAACGAAATCCTTGAAGTCATCGTAGGGAGGCTCCATCTTGATAAATGGAATAGCCAGGGTAGAGAGCTGGGCACCATCCAGGATCGGGGCCTTGGCACCAACGAGAATGGTTGCACCAGTGTCAACGCCCGGACGAAGGGCCTCAGGCATGACGTTTATACAGTGCATGCAGCGAGTACACTCGCGGTTATCTATCTTCAGCTCATCACCTTCCATCCACATGCAATTGGTGGGGCAAAGGTCTATAACTTCTTTCTGAATATCAAAGGCACCCCAGTCGCGGTCGCTGTGAGACCCGGCATTGGGCTTCAGTTCTCCACCTATGTATGCCTTTACCGCTTCCTGGTCAATGCGGATATCATCACGCCAGGTACCGATTATGGAGCAGTCTGACCGGGCAATGGCTGCGACACAATCATTGGGACAGCCGGAGACCTTGAATTTGAATTTGTATGGAAATGCCGGCCTGTGAAGCTCGTCCTGGAATGTCTGGGTCAGATCGTAACAGATATCCTGGGTATCAATGCAAGCCCACTCGCACCTTGCCTTTCCGATACAGCAAGAGGGTGTACGAAGGTTGGATCCAGAGCCGCCAAGGTCTGAACCAAGCTGATGTGTGAGATCATAAAAAATTGGTTCAAGCTGGTCAGTCTTGGTACCCAACAGAACCATGTCGCCAGTAGACCCATGGAAATTGGTCATACCGCTACCACGGTGATCC
>JALVPX010000192.1 GCA_027031565.1 Deltaproteobacteria bacterium
ATATTTTTGAAATATGGATTCCATCAAGGCGTCAACTGTATTTCGGACCAGTTCCCTGTCGAGTTCCCGAAGCCTCTGGCGGACATCCCTTTCAAGCCTGTGGATCTGGCGCATGGCAGCAGCCATCTCCTTCTGAAGCTCTTCACTTGTCTGCTTCAGTCTCTGCTGCTCTTCTTCAGTAAGTTTGGCAGCGTCTTCAGGGGTTAATGGAGAGCCATCCTCCTTTGCAGGTATAATCAGCATGCCGGTTTGATCTGCCTGCAATATAAAATTCTTTGCCCTTACCTTCTTGTCCAGTTCCTCAAAAATCTTGTGCCGCTCTTTATTAAACTCCCTGATGACCTCTTCTTTTTTAGCGATATAGGTCTCTCCTTCGAAGGTTAACGGAATTTGATGCTTGAGATCATCAATCAGATCGGACATGTCCTTTTTAAGTTCCCTTCCCTTGCCTTTAGGAAGGCCGATAGCCCAGGGAGCATCAGGATTCTTGAAATTGTACACGTAGCACCAATCTCTTGGGTGGCCCGGCTTTTCCTTTGCCACTTCCTGTACGAAACTCTCTGCGATTTCCAGGATGCCTGTCTCTGCAGGACCAGCTACATAGACATTGAAATCTGAATGCTGCATCTTGAGACCAAAGGTAAGGGCCTGCGCCGCCCGTTCCTGGGCAACTATCTCCTTTTCTCCAGCTTCGATCTGCGACAGCCTGTCAAATCCCAACGATTCAGGGCTTATGGTAAGACGCAAGTCATCATGCTTTAAGGTCTGCATTGGCTTAACTCCCTGTTTCAACGCTTTCGATTCATGTGTTGATAGGCAAGGTCAGTGGCGACCCGTCCCCGCGGAGTGCGGTGAATATAGCCGCGCTGGATCAAAAAGGGCTCGTACACGTCTTCCAGCGTGCTCTTTTCTTCTCCCACAGAAGTAGCCAGGGTGTCCAGGCCCACCGGCCCACCGCCGAACCTGTCGATTATTACCGAAAGGATCTCCCTGTCCATCCTATCCAGACCCAGATCGTCTACCTCCAGCATTTTAAGTGCCCTGTCTGCTACATCCCTTGTAATGCTGCCGCCTGCCTTAACCTCGGCATAGTCCCTGACCCTTCGAAGGAGCCTGTTGGCGATGCGAGGCGTACCCCTCGAACGCCTTGCTATCTCATAGGCACCGCGTGGTTCTATGATTACGCCCAATATCCGGGCAGAACGCAGAACTATTTCCTGAAGTTCCTCGTCTGAATAAAAATCGACCCTCAAGACCACGCCGAAACGATCCCGGAACGGGGGAGAAAGCAATCCAGCCCTTGTGGTGGCGCCTACAAGCGTGAATCTCGGAAGATCAATTTTGATGGAACGGGCACTTGGCCCCTGGCCGATCACCAGATCGAGCTGAAAGTCTTCCATGGCTGGATACAGGATCTCCTCCACAGATGCACTCAAGCGGTGTATCTCGTCTATGAACAACACATCTCCTTCTTGCAGATTGGTCAATATCGCAGCAAGGTCTCCAGGGCGTTCGATTACAGGGCCTGCTGTGCATCTTATGCTCACACCCAGTTCTGCCGCAATTATATAGGCCAGAGTGGTCTTTCCCAGGCCCGGATGGCCGTGCAGGAGAACATGGTCCAGGGCCTCGTTCCTGCCCTTTGCTGCCCTTACAAAGACGTCCAGACGCCTTTTCACTTCAGCCTGACCGACATACTCCCTCAACGATCTTGGGCGCAGACCAGTTTCCACCGGGTAGTCATCAAGTACCGGTTCAGGGGCTATCAGATCTCGGCGTTCAATTTCCTGGTTCACTTTCTGGGTTCCCGTTCCCTTACAAGGGCCTTGAGCGCCGCCCTCACCAGCTCTTCCAGACCAGGGCTTGACCCTTTGAACTGTTTAAGGGTGTTTCTCAGTGCTGCCGAGGCCTCTGCCTTTTTATATCCTAGGTTCACAAGAGCTGATAAGGCATCACTGTAAATGTTCGTTCCGCCTTCTGCTTCAAGGCCCAGACCCGCTTGGACAGCCCCCCGCCTTTCCAGCATCCCCTTGGCCCGTTCCTTGAGATCAACACACAGGCGTGCAGCAGTCTTTTTGCCCACACCATGAATGGACTGGAGTCGCTTGTTCTCTCCACTGGCAAGTATCTCAATCAGCTCCTCTGGCCCGAGCATGGACAAAACGTTCATGGCAACCCTTGGACCAACCCCTGATACCTGGAGAAGGAGCCTGAACATGTCCCTTCCTTCTTGTGATTCAAAGCCGTACAGGGACAATGTGTCCTCACGCCAAACCAAGTGGGTGAATATCACTACTTCTTTTTCTGAAGGTGGAAATTTTGCAGCACATGAACTCGGCATATGTATTTCATACCCCAGGCCACCCACGTCTACAACCACACCGGTTTCCCAGCGGTCAAGCACCCGGCCCCTTATCCGGCCTATCATCTGTCCCCCTGTCTCAGCCCAGGCCGGGCTGCTATTCTATTCAGAGTGGAATTTGCATGGCAGATTGCCACTGCCAGGGCGTCCGCAGCATCTTGGGCCGGGGCCTTCTGCAGATTGAGCAGGAGCTTGACCATCTGCTGAACCTGCGACTTTTCGGCCCTGCCATAACCCACAACTGCTTGTTTCACCTGGGCAGGCGTGTATTCGAACACCTGCAGGGCCCTGGTGCTGGATGCAAGCAGTGCGACTCCTCTGGCATGGCCCAAAATCAGTGCCGATCTGGCATTTCTGGCATTGAAAACTGCCTCAACCGCCGAAACCGTTGGCTTGAAATGGTCGATTATCTTTGTAAGCCCGTCAAACAGGAAGAGCAGCTTTTCAGCAAGCCCCAGGTCTTGTGGAGGGCGCAATACACCCGCGGTCTCAAATTTGATTCCTGCTCCGGAATCCAAGATTATGCCATAACCCATGGCCCTGGAACCTGGATCGATTCCAAGTATTGGACGAAAGGCCACAATTAAGCCACCTTCTCAAGGATCTTTTCTGGAATATCAAAATTGGCATACACGTGCTGCACATCGTCGTTGTCTTCAAGGGCCTCCATGAGTTTCATCAACTGGGAGGCTTTCTGCTCATCTTCCACCCTCACTGTATTTTGAGGCACCATTGTAATGTCTGCAGATAATATGGGAATGTTCCTCGATTCCAGTGCCTCTTTTACCTTACTGAAATGCTCTGGAGCAGTGACTATTTCCCACTCAGACTCCTGTTCCTCCAAATCGTCTGCGCCGGCTTCCAGGGCGATTTCCATAAGGGTTTCCTCGTCCACCTTGTCTTTTTCTACAACGATCAAGCCCTTTTTTGAAAACATCCATGCAACACTTCCAGGCTCGCCCATGGAGCCGCCCCGTTTGGCAAATATGTGACGCACCTCGGCCACTGTACGCTGCCGGTTGTCTGTTATGGTCTCCACGAGCACCGCCACGCCGCCTGGGCCGTAACCTTCATAGGTAACGTCTTCATAACTTACGCCTTCCAGTTCACCAGTACCCTTTTTGATTGCCCTCTCTATGTTGTCCTTGGGCATGTTGGCATTCTTTGCAGCGCTTATGGCAGCCCTGAGCCTGGGATTGGCAGCCGGGTCTCCGCCGCCCAAGCGTGCAGCAACGGTTATTTCCTTTATCAGCTTTGTAAATATCTTGCCCCGTTTTGCGTCCTGGGCAGCCTTTTTATGTTTTATTGTGCTCCACTTTGAGTGTCCAGACATTTACTACTCCTGCAGCCGATTAATCATGCATTCCTTACCTGCTCGTACATTTTTTTGAGATCTTTATTGACCATATCATTGAGTCGTCTATAAAATCTACCATGCGGTAGCCACAACAGGTGCCTTGCATTTTTTTCGATCATGCTCCTCACATTGTCCCTCACCCTTTTCCACAGGTCCCCCTTGTAAGCGGTGTCTATCTTACAAAGTGAATCAATATTGTCCACTGTCTCCTTGACAAACCGGGGAAAGGAGAAACGCTGCACATATAGTGCAGTCAAGGCCATTGCAACCAAGGCCCACACCGAAGGCCACAAAAGTGATGAAATGCCGAACGTGCCATTCAATAGGGATTCAAGAAATGTCGTACCTGGAAAACCCAGTATGAGTTTCATCAACACGTCCCCGAACAGGAAGCCTCCTGTAGCTGCAGCAGCAGCAGTCTTCCAGATCGACTTTAGGCGTTTTTTAAACCTGGACTTGAAGTTCTCCATGGCCTCAGCAACAACCGCTACCTCTCTGAGCTTGACATCCACCTCCTGGAGTATGTGGTAAAGCCTCATGCGGGGCGCAGTTGCAATGGTCTTCTTGAGTTCCTCCCTTTCACTTACCCACACCTCTAAATCAGGGGTAATGTCCCTTCCCACCGGGGAAAAGGTTATAAAGATGTGAGGCATGTCTTTGCGCCCTGTCATTTGTGACAAATTCCAGCACAGGGTTCCATAGGCCCTTACCAGATCAGGCACATTTTCACACTCGTCTATCCTGTTCAGCACATACACTACCCTGTCTTCCCCGACCGCAGCCGGAAGCGTCTTTCTGATTGCATGATAGGTCTCTTTTATTGTGCCGGCCTTGTGCGGATCAAACATCAAGACTATAAGGTCTGAAAGGCCTGCCAGTTCACCCACTACCCCAAGATAATCATAACCCCTGTCTTTTTCTGTTACCGAATCGAGCATGCCAGGGGTATCGATAATGGCGATGTCCTGCAAAATTTGGCTTTGCACCTTTTTAATCAGGAAATGGGACAAAAAACTCTCTCCAAACCTGCGCAAAGAGGTAAAGGGAAGATTTTCATCAGCCACCACCGTGGGCCCGGGAATATCCCCTTCGCTTTCGCTTTGCTCTGGTGCGGTTAATACGGTAAAACTGTCATCTGTCGGGGCCTGACCTGTACGTTGCACATCCCTTTCAAGAAGTTCGTTGATGAATGTGGATTTTCCAGAGGAATAATTTCCAATTATCAGAACCAAAGGTTTCCATTTCAGGGAAGAGGTCACCTCTGCCATGTCAAAACCATATTTTTCAAAGATCTGGCCAGCCTTCTTGTTCAACAATTCCTGCAATTCCGCTGCAAGCTCTCTCGCCTTCTTGACCTGTTTCATCTACTCGACTCCTAAAAATTGCGCCAGCGTACCAGAAGTATCATCCCTTATACCCCAACGGGTTAGTGCAAAATCATATTTTACCGGGTCATCAGGCGCAATAGATTTGAAACCCTGTGTAATTTTAACAGCTGCCTGTAGATTGCCCTGCTTGTTTTTGACCCATCCAAGTTCTCTTCCTATCCTTAACATATGGGTATCCAAGGGAATAATCAACTTTGATTTCTCTACCTTATCCCACAGGCCGAGGTCAACCCCGTCATCTCTTACCATCCATCTGAGATATAAAAACGGGCGCTTGCAGGCACTGCCCCTTTCAGGGTCTGGAAGTAAAAATTTCAAGCCATCCTCCCCCTTCGTTAGCCTTTTGACAAACCTGGACAAGGCTGGGACAAGATCATCATCTGATTTCTTACAAAGGGAATAAAAAAAATCACCTATAGAGCCGAAATGTTCTATTATTTCAGCAACATTTGATAGAAGAGAGGCTATTTCTTTACCTGAGGTAAATCGATGTTTGAAGCCTGACAAACGCAGCTCAATATCACTCCTTGAGGAACCAGTGATAGTTTTGGCTGGTTCACCTAGGCGTTCCAAGAGGAGCTCCACGCTGTTTAAAATCTGCTGCACCCTGCCGTATGCAAGGCAGGATGCAAGCAGGCCTACTATTTCCTGGTCGATGGGATTGCTGAATCTGTGGACAAATTCAAGGGGATCGGGATGAATATATTGCGGATGATTCCACTTATGGTAGATCCCTTCCAAGGCATCTTTTAATAATGAAGGGGATATCCTTGACACGCCCAAACAATATCTTCCCTAAGCCTTCCCGCAACATGAACCAGGCCCTTTGCACCCTGCAGCTTCATGGGGCCTTGCTCCGCAGCAACCAGTGTCATTTGGGCCAGGAAGAGTGTGAGTATTTGATCCTGACAGCGATGATGTAGCAGACATGAGTTTTTTCAATCTTTCGCTGCCGCATTCTGGGCATTTTATGGGATTTCCCGCTGAAAAGACCAGTATCTCGCTCACCCTGCCGCATTCTTCACATTGAAACTCATAAATCGGCATGTTTCTTTAGCTCCACCTCAATATAAGGCCACCTCTAAAAATTGTCTTTTTGCCCAATGGCTGCGTTGCACTCAAAAAATAATCCTCGAAATATCAACAATATGTCTGCGGTTATTTTTTCGCACGCCTTGCCCTTTAACAAAAATCCTAATTTTTAGAGGTAGCCCTAAGTTTGGTCTAGTGATGACCGCATTGATGATGAACCCCACTGTCCCCGTGGCCAGAGCACGTGGGCCCCTGGGCTGTAACTAGACGGCCGGCCAGGAGATCTTCTACCACCTTTGCCGGGTCCTGCGGCGACACTCCGGCTGACACCTGTATGCCGGCTTCCTGGAGCAATTGAACAGCCCGAGCCCCAATTCCGCCACATATAACCTGGGTGACCCCAAGCCCCTTTAACCATTTTGGCAAGGAGCCTGGTTCATGGGGTGGAGGCTCTAAGAGCTGACTAGCTCCAATTGCACCCCCTGAAACCTCGACTATCGCAAACTTTGGGGCATGTCCAAAGTGGGGACAGAGCATGCCATTTTCTATGGGAATTGCGATCTTCATGACTTTTCTCCAGCCTCCTGTACCTTTTTTTCCCTTTGCTCAGCAGCAACGGCCTGGGTCCTGTTAATGACATTCCTGACCAGTTTTTCAAAGGCCTCTGCAGTGTGGCTATTGGGATAGGCAGCAATCAACGGCTTCCCGGCATCACCTGTGGTGACTATTCTGGGATCTACAGGAATACGGCCCAGGAATGGTATACCCAATTCTTCGGAAAGCTTTTGGCCGCCGCCCCGCTTAAATACATCTATTACCTTGCCGCAATGGGGACACAGCATGCCGCTCATGTTTTCTACAATGCCCAAGATAGGCATATTCACCTGTTTACAGAAACTTATGGACTTTCTTACATCCAGAAGTGACACCTCCTGGGGCGTGGTTACAACTACTGCATATGCCTCAGGAATGGTCTGGGCAATGGTCATGGGTTCGTCACCCGTGCCTGGGGGAGCATCGATCACCAGATAATCCAGCTTGCCCCACTCTATATCATATATGAACTGCCTGATGGCAGACATCTTCAGCGGCCCCCGCCACATAACCGCTGAATCCTTGTCTGGCAGAAGGGGTTCAACAGACATGAATTTGAGATTGGGCGAATAATAAACAGGCCCCACGGTTCCGTCAGGCCTTCTCTGGAGTTCACCCCTCTCCACACCGAGCATTTTGGGCACGTTTGGACCGTGGAGATCCACGTCGAGCAGCCCCACGTAGAAATTTTCCAAGGACAAGCCGATGGCAAGGTTTATGGAAACCGTGCTCTTTCCAACACCTCCCTTGCCGCTCATGACCATGATCTTGTTGTCGATTTGCCCGAGCTTCTCCTTTATCTTCGAATCTTGTTCATCAAGCACAGGATTTTTGGGTGGTTCAGCCGATTGTTGTTTTGCCACTTTTTACATTAGCCTCCCTAGTTAAGAAAAATTTTTGATTATATGCTTCAAGACAGCAACATGGCCTCTATCCGCGGCCACATCTTCCTTATGGCATCAGCGGCCAAGCCGGTAGTGTACTCCAAAAGGGGCTTGCCCGCCACAAGACTGTCCACTGCTGCCTTGTCAAAAGGAATCTTGGCCACCAAGGGTATTTCGTTATCTTCAAGATACACCTCAATTTCATTACAGAACGATTCGTTAAGATCCCACTTGTTTATGCAGACGCACACATCTGTTTTGAAATGGTAGGCCAGCTTTATAAGCCGTTTCAGGTCTTGGAGCCCGGAACTTGTGGGCTCGGTAACAGCCAACACAAGATCAGCGCCAGAAAATGAGGAAATAACAGGGCAGCCGATTCCTGGAGGGCCGTCCACTATGATCCATTTTGCCCCTATTTCTTCTGCCAGCTCCCTGGACTCGCGCTTGACAAGACTGACCAACTTGCCTGAATTCTCTTCTCCCACATGGAGCCTGGCGTGTACCATGGCACCATATTTTGTTTCTGAGATGTACCATTCACCAGATAGGTTCGGCTCAAGTTCAATGGCATCTTCAGGGCAAAAATGGGCACAAACCGTGCATCCTTCACAGGAAAAGTGGTCTATATAGGCCTTTTCGCCCATGGAAACAGCCTCAAATCTGCACAATTCAGCGCAGGTACCGCATCCAGTGCATTTTTTTGGGTCTACCTTGGCAGTTACACCAGACCAGAAATCGTGGCTCTCTTGAACATTTGGGGACACGAGCAGGTGAAGGTCAGATGCATCCACATCACAATCCGCCAACACGCTGTTTTGAGCAAGTAGAGCCAGAGATGCAGTAATGGTCGTCTTGCCTGTTCCACCTTTTCCACTAAGCACCAGGATCTCTTTCATTTGCTCAACTCCTTCAGCAGAAAAGCAAACCTGTCCCGGTAATTTGGCACTATTTCAACCAAGGGTTGGCCTTTGGCATATCCTTCGGCAACCTTGCGATCAAAGGGTATTTTCAAATGAACAGGCACGTTGTTCTTATTGCACCATTTTTCCACCTCTCCGTAGCCCAGGTCTGAACGGTTCAGGATCACCCCAAAGGGCTGTTCCAGTTTCCAGAGCACCCCTGCAGCAAGTTTAAGATCATGAAGACCAAATGGTGTTGGTTCAGTAACGAGCAGGGTGTAATCCGCTCCCCTTACCGTATTTATGACCGGGCATGATGTGCCAGGTGGGGCATCCAGTATGACCAGTCCATCTTCCAATGCCCTGGAGCGGACTGCCTTGATGAGAGGAGTGGCCAAGGCCTCACCGACCCTCAGTCTGCCCTGGACAAATTTGATACTACCCTTCCCTTTTCCTGTTACTACCGTACCTATTTCCCTGCTGTCCCTTGAAAAGGCCTCTTCAGGGCATACCAGGAAACAACCTCCGCACGAATGGCACATCTCCTTGAAGACCATTATTGTTTTGCCGAAAACTGCTATAGCATTGAATTGGCATAACTCCTTGCACTTCTTGCAATAGGTGCATTTTTGCTCAATTACTGCTGGAACATCCAAGGAGACTACCTCTTCTTCGTCAACAACCGGCTTTAAAAAGATATGGCAGTTGGGGGCCTCGACATCGCAGTCCAAGAGCTGCACCTTGGCTGTCGATGCTGCCAGGGCAAGACTCACAGCAATTGTCGTCTTACCTGTTCCCCCTTTTCCGCTGGCTACCGCGATCTTCACTGCCTTCTGCCTCTGCCAAGACCTCTACGGCCCCGACCCATTCCACCTCCGCCTCCGCGTCCTCTTCCAAATCCTGCCCCAAATCCTGCATGTCCATCTG
This sequence comes from Deltaproteobacteria bacterium, assembly GCA_027031565.1. Taxonomy (GTDB): domain Bacteria; phylum Desulfobacterota; class Dissulfuribacteria; order Dissulfuribacterales; family JALVPX01; genus JALVPX01. The sequence goes on from JALVPX010000192.1 coordinate 9,444, forward strand.
AGGTTGGACCTTTGTCAAAGTCAAGATCCCCTTTTTTGAATTTTTCCAAGGCATCTTTTACAGTACCAGACACACCAGAATAGACCTTTATTCCAGCAGCATCGAATACGGCAAAGGCCTTGGGGCCTACCCTGCCGGTCAGTACCGCCTCTGCTCCTGCCTCAGCCACAAGCGATGCAGCGTTTATTCCTGCACCATGAGGAGCATTCATGCCTTCGCTGTTGTCAATAACCTTCAATACCCTTTCAGATTGCATATCGATTATCAGAAAATATTTCGCCCTTCCAAACCTTGGCTCCACGTCTGCCTTTAGTCCAGACCCTGTAGCACTAACTGCAATCTTCACTGTTACCCCCTGACTTGAAATGATTTAATTTCAAAAATTAGGCCCAGAGGTATGAATTGTCAACGTTTTTTTGAGCATAAGACCGTTTCGATTTACTTAACACATTGTTTTTTAAATAAAATCGTATTAAAGACCAAAACCTGATGCCATGGAGCAGGTTATTGACTATGCAAGGCCAATCCATTAGCCTTCCGTACAATTCTTTGACTCTTTGAACTGTGCCGAAAAATGCTATATTGACATGAATCGCCCGGGTGGTGGAACTGGTAGACACAAGGGACTTAAAATCCCTTGGTGCTTTGCACCGTGCGGGTTCGACTCCCGCCCCGGGCACCAGATAATTCATGCACGGATTTATATCACCAACTTCCATTTTCAATCCAAGATTTTCACACATCTACGTGGAAAAAAGGGCCTTTGGCCAGCCGCTTGCCAACCGCATAATTTCAAAATTTCCAAACTCGAGAATCATTGAGGTAAACCATTACAAGGACATTTTTTGCAGACCCAGGCAAGATTTTCTCATACAGAAACGTTTCCAAAAGTTGATCCTGGGTTTCCAAGGCCAGCCTTATTTGTACAAACGAGCTAAACCCTGTCACACGCTCGGCCACGACAGGTTCTTCTATGTTTCAGAAATACTAAATTGCCTATTTGACTGTGAATATTGTTTCCTTCAAGGCATGTATCCATCTGGGAATACAGTCATTTTTGTAAACAGGGAGGATGTTTTCTCAGCCCTTGACAAGGAGCTGGAACATGGCCCTTTTATGCTTTCCATCTCCTACAACACCGATCTTCTGCCCTTTGAAAAATTAACTGGAATGGTCGGGGCATGGATCGATTACGCTGCCAAACATCCCGATATTACCATTGAGCTCAGGACCAAGAGCGCTATCACTTTTCCTTTTTCAAAAAGACAAGCAGTGGAAAACTTCCAGATATCCTGGAGCCTTTCTCCCGATGATTCAATCAATGCCTTTGAACAGCGCACTCCTGCAGCAGGTGCAAGGCTCAAAGCCATAAAGAAGGTGGCGTCAGAGGGCTGGAAGGTCAGGCTTTGTTTTGATCCGGTAATCCCTTACCCAGGCTGGAAACAGGGTTACAAGTCTCTCATGGACAATATTTTTAATGAAGTGGACGAAAAAAATATCATTGACATCACTGTCGGCCCGTTCCGGATGGCAAAGGAACACCTT
>JALVPX010000193.1 GCA_027031565.1 Deltaproteobacteria bacterium
TTTAAAACGTCGTGAGACAGTTTGGTCCCTATCTGTCGCGGGCGCAGGAGATTTGAGAGGAGCTGTCCCTAGTACGAGAGGACCGGGATGGACGAACCTCTGGTGTTCCAGTTGTCTTGCCAAAGGCATTGCTGGGTAGCTATGTTCGGACGGGATAACCACTGAAAGCATCTAAGTGGGAAGCCCACCTCAAGATTAGATCTCCCGTGGCGTAAGCCCCTGAAGCCCCCTCGGAGAACACGAGGTTGATAGGTCGGAGGTGTAAGGTCAGCGATGGCCTTAGCTTACCGATACTAATCGGGCGTGAGGCTTGACCATACTACTTTTAAAAAGGTAGACCCTGGACACATAGTTTAGGTAATTCAGTGCCCATATTTATTAATTTTATAAAAAAACAGTTTCCGGTGGCGATAGCGAGGGGGAAACACCCGTTCCCATTCCGAACACGGAAGTTAAGCCCCTCAGCGCCGATGGTACTGCCCCGTTAGTGGGTGGGAGAGTAGGACACCGCCGGGATTATCTTCATGGCCCTTGTCACGCACAAGGGCCTTTTTTATAACTTTAAAAAGGTTGTTGACCTACAGAAGACCTATTGCTAGATTAGACACCGCCTTAAGATTTTAAGGAAGCAGACAGGCATCAAGGGTTGGTGCCTAAGAAAGATAGCGCTATTAGAAATGATCCCCGGTAGCTCAATCGGCAGAGCGGGTGGCTGTTAACCACTAGGTTGGCGGTTCGAGTCCGTCCCGGGGAGCCAGGATATATGCCCAGCAATAAGCTGGGCTTTTTCTTTGCTCGATGTAATGGGTTTACATTATTCAGAGTTAGAAGACCGGGCGTTTATACTGCGGGCAGACCAACAATTTCCAAAGAAGACTTTCAACACAAAGATCCAACTAACTCATCCATTAATACCACAAACAGAGATAAAGGACCTTGAAAGCTTGTCTCTAAAGAAAGAATGCTTGTCCCGAGGTGAAGCACTCAAATTTGAACGTAATCCCAAAAAAGAGGCATTAAACAACATCTACTGTCAAAAGTAGGTGGCAGTTAATCCCCCGCTGTCATGGAATTGGCTGCTGCGTCAGCGTCACGCTATCCTTTATTAAAGCGGTACCGGTTGGCGGTAAGGATGCTGTGACAAGCTGCTGCCTTCTGTTGTGAACGCCCTACGCCTGACATGGACGCCCAAGCCCAGGAGGAAATACACATCAACGTCCCCCCCATCTCCATCCCATAAGAGATGTGCCGCTCCTTGAAAATATAGAGAAGCGATTTCTGGTTGCACCAGTTCATAGAGTCATGTTCGCTCGTTTCTTGACATTGTTTGCATGCCATTCTAAAGTGCGCCCAGACAGCTCGTTAGGGGAGCCTGTTTAAGGGCTGAGAGGTTGGCATAGCCAACGACCCTTATGGACCTGACCTGGGTAATGCCAGCGTAGGGAAACGAGTTTTTGAAATACCAGACATCAGTATTTTAAAAACGCCGTTCCTAGCTGGACGGCGTTTTTTTGTGGAGGAATTTATGGCACAGACGTTGTTGCAGGCCCTGAGAAAGGGTGACACCCCCGAGTTTTTGGCAGCACTGGCTGAAAAGGAAGGGATCAAGCAGAAAAAATTGATACACAATATCCTCAAAGGCTGGTCTGTTGTACTCGGTCACCGCTCCGGCCGCGGGCCAATGGTCGTGGGCAAAGACGTGAGAACCAAGGTAAACGCCAATATCGGCGCAAGCACCATGTGTTCCTCAATGGAACAGGAGCGCACAAAGCTCCAGGCAGCTTTGAATGCCGGCACAGATGCCGTCATGGACCTTTCCCTGGCAGACAACAGCCAGGAGATCAGGCGGCTTCTCCTTGCTGATTCTGATGTTCCAGTGGGAACAGTCCCTATTTACGAGGCAGCTACACTGGCCAGGCTGCGCAGGGGCGCAGTGGTTAACCTCGATGCCGATGAGATGTTCCAGGTCTTGGAGCAGCAGATGGAGGAAGGGGTGGATTTCGTGACCGTCCACTGCGGAGTGGTGAAAAAATTGATAGATAAGTTCACAAACGAGAGTCGTCTTGAGGGCATTGTGTCCAGAGGAGGTGCCATAACTGCTGCCTATATCAAGAAGACGGGAAATGAGAATCCCTTTTATGAATATTATGACCGCCTTCTTGACCTGGCTGAAAAGTATGACTGTGTTTTGAGCCTTGGAGACGGTATGAGGCCTGGGGCCATAGCCGATGCCTCAGACATGTTTGAGATCGGTGAGCAGGAGGTGCTGGGTGAACTCCAGGAAAGAGCCTTCAAACGCGGGGTCATGGCCATGATCGAAGGGCCTGGCCACGTGCCTCTTCACAAGGTTGCTGAATCGGTCAAGCGGATCAAGAGGCTCACCCACGGGGCCCCGTTGTACCTGCTCGGGCCGTTGGTAACCGATGTTGCCCCGGGATACGACCACATCACGGCTGCCATAGGCGCCTCGGTGGCAGGCATGTCGGGCGCGGATTTCATATGCTATGTAACCCCGTCTGAGCATCTCGGGCTTCCTGCAGAAAAGGACGTACATGAGGGCGTCATAGCAGCCCGGATTGCAGCCCATGCTGCTGATATCGCCAAGGGGCTGCCAGGGGCAGACAAGTGGGATTACGAAATATCCAAGGCTAGGCGTGATCTCGACTGGGACAGGCAGATCGCCCTGTCTATAGATCCTGAAAAGGCGGCAAGGGTGAGGAAGGAACGTTCTGGTGAAGGCGCTTGTACCATGTGTGCGGAATATTGCGTGTTTCTTGTATTGAAAGATTAGCAAGGAGTATTTGTCATGAGAGAGATCGATATAACCAGGGGAATCATAGGCAATCACATAGATGACTTTTACAATGCCCTTGAGAGCGATGTGATCATAGTCGGAGGCGGGCCTTCAGGGCTTGTGGCTGCTGGCCTGCTGGCAGAAAAGGGTGTGAACGTTACTGTCCTTGAAAAGAGGCTGGCTCCTGGCGGGGGCATATGGGGCGGCGGCATGGGATACAAGTACGTGATAGTCCAGGAAGAGGCGGTGCACATGCTAGATCACTTTTCCATTCCCAAAAGGGAATATGAAAAAAAATTCTATGCTGTGGATTCAATAGCCTTGGCGTCAGGCCTGATTTTTGGTGCAGTGAAAAGGGGCGTCAACATATTCAACCTGGTAACTGTAGAGGATCTGCTGATAAGGGAAGGCCGGGTAACAGGCGTTGTCATAAACAACGTCTTTGTACAGATGAATCAATTTCCAGTGGATCCGCTCACCCTGGAAGCCAAGGCCGTGGTGGATGCCACAGGCCATGACCACGACGTGATAGCCACCCTTGCAAGGAAGAATGATGTCAAGCTGAATACTCCCACAGGCAAGACTCTTGGCGAAAGATCTATGTTTGCCAAGTCTGCCGAGGAACTGGTGGTCGAGAACACCAAGGAGGTGTATCCAGGTGTCTGGGTGTGCGGCATGTCCACCGCCTCGGTTTACGGAGGCTACAGGATGGGTCCGATCTTCGGCGGCATGCTCCTGTCTGGGGAGAAACTGGCCGGTATGCTTTTGGACGTGTGCTCAAAGTAGGCGGTGCTACCAGTGGAGCAGGGCATGGAGAGGCTGAGCGGGATACTGCTCCACATCACGTCGCTTCCATGCCGGTTCGGGGTAGGGGATCTTGGAGAGGGCGCGCTGGAGTTCCTCGATTTCCTGAAGCTCGCAGGGCAGGGCATATGGCAGTTTCTTCCTCTTGCACCCACGTCCCCTGGTTTGGACAATTCGCCGTACACCAGCCCCTCTGCCTTTGCAGGAAATCCCCTTTTCATATCCCCACAACGGCTCTTTGAGCAAGGGCTCATCACCAGGCAGGAGTTGAACGAAGTCCCAGATTTTTCAGAATACTTGGTGGAATATGAAAGGGTGATCCCCTTCAAGGAAAAGTTGTTCAGGCGGGCCTACAGCAGGTGGAAGACAGAGCTCCCTGACAGGAGCTTCGAGGCCTTTTGCCAGGAGGCTTCATGGTTGGAGGATTTTGCGCTCTACCAGGCCTTGAAGGCGAGCCACGGAAACAGGCCCTGGTATGAGTGGCCGAGGTCTTTGGCCAACCGCAAGAAGCAGGCGCTGGAAGAGGCCTTGAGATCCCTTGAAGACGAGATCGCATACTGGAAATTCCTCCAGTACCTGTTTCACCAGCAGTGGCGGATCATAAGGCAGGCTGCCAGGGAGCGCTCCATATTGCTGTTCGGCGACATACCCATATATGTTGCCCTGGACAGTGCAGACGTGTGGGCCAACCAATCCTTTTTTGAACTCGACCCTGAGACATTGAGGCCTGTCAACGTGGCAGGCGTGCCTCCGGACTATTTCAGTGCTACCGGCCAGCGCTGGGGCAATCCATTGTACAGATGGGAAAGGGATGGAAGGCCTCACGAGCAGCTTTACCAGTGGTGGAGGGCGCGATTCAGGCGCCTGAAGGAGCTGGTCGATATTGTAAGGATCGATCACTTTCGGGGCTTCGAGGCCTATTGGAGCATACCCGCCAGGGAAAAGACAGCAGTAAAGGGCAGGTGGATAAAGGGACCTGGAAAACGGTTTTTTGAACTCACCCGGAGCAGCTGGAAGGGGCTCAAGATAGTTGCCGAGGACCTGGGCACCATCACCCCTGAAGTAACGCGGCTGCGGGAGGAGCTTGGCTTTCCGGGCATGAAGGTGCTGCAGTTTGCCTTTGATTCAGATGAACACAATCCATATCTTCCCCATAATTTCAAGTCTACCAACTTCGTGGTTTATACAGGCACCCACGACAATGACACCACCCTTGGTTGGTACATGGATCCCGGGGTGAGCGAAAGGTCGAAGGCAAGGGCCAGGCGTTATGCCAACAGTGATGGAAGCCGTATTCACTGGGACTTCCTCCGCATGGCCATGTCCACTGTTGCAGATATTGCCATCATACCCATGCAGGATCTCTTGGGTTTTGGAAGCGATTGCCGCATGAACAGGCCCAGTACATCCAAGGGCAACTGGCGGTGGCGGCTTGCGCCAAGGTTTGTCACCCGCGATCTTGCTGCCCGGCTCCTTGACGAAACGCGGTTTTATGCCCGGCTCGCATCCACAAGTAAAAGGCAATGAGGAAGGGTTCGAAACGGATCACCATGTTGTCTGTGAAGCTCCACAAAAATTCCCAGAAAAGCTGGTTGCCGAGTCCCATTTTTATGCCGCCATACTTTGTGCCTGTAATAAATGTCTGGTAGGTGCAGTAGGAATAGACATAGAGCAGGTGGATGGCTGCCAGGATGGCCAGGGCCTCTGCGATATTCCTTAACCGCCAGCCGGTAAATGGGTAGAGGGCAGCTACGAGCGCTAGTGTAAGCGGCATATTGAAGGAGTAGCTGGAAATGGAAAAGGTGAGATCAATATGAATATCAGCAAGGCCCCGGTCGGTCAGGATGGCCTTTGCAAGCCTTGCCTCTGTCTTGTCTTTTCCTGTCTCGATTGTCTTGGGGACGGCGCCTGTGGTCATGGCGGAAAGTGTTACGCCCGCCTTGCCTATCAGCCTGCCGTAAAAGGGTTTTACGCATATCCAGGCCCCCAGGAAAAGGGGATAGGAGATCAGGAAGATCAGGGCGCCGTATAATATCCTTTTTCTCACGCCGTGCTTGATCATTCCTGTGCCTTGTGCGTGTAAGGGGTGAGATGGAGCCATGCCAGGAAGAGGATCAGGGCGACGGCAATCATGATTCCCTGGGCCGCATATATGTGTATGTATTCAAAATATTCCTTCAGGTAAATGGCGCTTAGTGCCAGGGCTGCTATGCGCAGGACGTTTAAAATCTGAAGCACTACAAAGCCTGCGGCTATGCCAACCAGTTTGTCGAGCCTGCTGGCTGGATAGGCAAGAATGGCTACGCTGTATATCAGAAACGCCTCAAGGCCGTTGCAGCCGAATCTGACATCCAGGGCTGGGCCGTGGTTTAAGATTATTAGCGAGCCCCTTATTTCCCGGGCAATACCAAAGGGCTTTATTGCAAGACCGCTCAACTTCACGATTAATTGGGTATAAAGGCCGTTGACGTCCAGTACCTGCTTTACTGGTTCAAGACCGATGGCGAGCAGGAACAAGCCCATGAGTACTATATAGGTTATGGCAAAGCGCCAGGGTGAAATTTTCTTCTGCAGCCTTTGCCTGCCAGCCTGTTTTCCCATCTTTTTATTTTGCAGCCCAGGATCCGATAGAAATAGAAAAACAGGCACCTTTTAATCCATGAAGAGCAAAATTGCAAAGATTCCCAAACAGGACAGGCCCCGGGAGAAACTTGCAAGGCTTGGCCCGGCCGCGCTTTCTGACCAGGAATTGATGGCAATATTAATCGGCAGCGGCACGAGGGGAAATGACGTGTTAACGCTGTCAGGGCGCATTGTGGCAAGGCTCGACGAGGCAAGGGGAAGCCTTTCCCTTGATGATCTGGTTGCCATAGACGGCATAGGCCCTGCCAAGGCCACATTGATTGCAGCGGCAATGGAGTTTTTCAGGCGGCGTATCAGGCCCGAGGGGGTAAAGATTTCGAAGGCGGAAGACGTGCTGCCATTGGTGCTCCACTATGCAGACAGGAAGCAGGAACATTTTCTGGCCATTTCTTTAAACGGGGCCAACGAGGTTATCACCACCAGGGTGGTTTCGATCGGCCTAGTCAATACCACCCAGGTTCACCCCAGGGAGGTCTTTGCAGATCCGATAACAGACAGGGCTTCAGCCGTCATCGTGGCCCACAATCATCCTTCTGGCCGCCTTGAACCGAGCAAGGAAGATAGGGAAGTTACAAGAAAGCTCAAGGATGCCGGAAGGATATTGGGCATCAAGCTCCTTGATCACATCATATTTTCCAAGAAGGGTATTTACAGCTTTCTCGACCACGCTCTTTTGTGATGCTGCAGGTCTTTGGCAAGGGTGGGCAGGTAGAACAGGCTTGCAGGCGCAGCCTTGGCCATTTTTTCGATCAGCTTTACTTGGCAGGCCTGTTTATGGCAGGTTCATTTGCCCAGCCCAGTTTTTCCCGCAGGATCGTAAAGTAGTCCTTTGAGGGAGACTTGACCAGTTTCAAGGCCCCAGGGGCCTTTTTTATGCCTACCTTGTCCTTTTCCTCAAGGACCCTGAAGATCCGGCCGTCTACGATCAGGGAAATTTCTTCCCTTTCCACTGGCTGGATCTCTATCTCGATACAAGAGTCTCCCTGCAGGATGAGCGGCCTGGAGCCAAGGGCAAAGGGGCATATGGGCGTAAGCACCAGGGCCTCCATGTTCGGATGCATGATAGGCCCGCCGGCAGACATGTTGTAGGCAGTGGAGCCCGTAGGGGTCGATATGATAAGTCCGTCTCCCCTGTAGGCATTTACGAACCTTGAATCAGACCAGGTGGGAAGGGTTATGATCCTGCCAAAGGGTCCTTTGGTGAGTACCGCTTCGTTGAGTCCAAGAAATTCGTCAACCAGGGCCCCTTTTCGTTGTATGGAAACAGAGATCATCATCCTCTCGTCAAGAGTGAAATCTCCCTCAATCAAAGAATCCACGGCCCTGTCCATCTCTTCAAGGGTGATCTCTGTCAAGAAGCCCAGGCCGCCGAGATTTATGCCCAGGAGCGGAATTCCAAGCTGGTGTGCCTTGCCGGCAACGTGAAGAAGGGTTCCGTCGCCGCCCAGCACGATAACGGCGTCGCTGCCCGGATCCACTGAACCCTCGCTAACCTCTATGTCTCTTGCAGCCAGCTTGCGGGACAAGGCAGAGGCCATTTTTTTCGGCAGCGCGGCCCGATGTTTCGTTATGAGACTGACATGCCGGATCACAGCGGCCCCACCTTCACCAGGGCATAGTGCTCTGTGTTGAAGATACGCTTTGCAGCCTTTGTCACGGCTTCAGGAGTCACCTTGCCGATTTCCTGCACGTACCGGCTTTGAAAATTGTAACCAAGGCCGTAAAGCTCGTTTAAGGCCATGTCAAAGGCCTGAGCCCCGTTGGTCTGCAGCCCGATTTCATGAGTTCCGATCAACCACCTTTTTGCCCTCTCCAGCTCCTTTTCGTCCACCGGTTCATTGGTGATCTTGTATATCTCCCTCCACAACGCCTTGATTGCCTTGTCCTTTTTCTCAGGTGCGCATCCTATGTAAAAGGCAAAGGAACCGTAGTCCAGCCCCAGCCCCACAAAGGAGGTAAGTGAATAGGCAAGGCTTTCCTTGTCGCGGAGTTCCGTAAATAGTCTGCCGCCCTGGCCGGCCAGTATGGCATTCAAGACCTCTGTAGGGTAGCGGTCTGGGCTTGTGATAGTAGTTCCTGGAAAGCCAAGGACGATGTGAACCTGCCTGATATCCCTTTTGATGTTCAAGAACCTTGGAGTGGTGAAGGGTTCGGGCCGGGGAGGGGCATTGGGAATCTCTTCCTCTTCAAGGATCCAGGCTCCCAGCAGCCTTTCCAGGTCCGAAACGAGTTCCTGCACATCTACATCTCCCACGATAGAGAGCACTGCACCGTCAGGGACAACGTACTTCGCATAGGTCTTCCTAAGCATGTCAGGTGAGATGTTCTTGACCGTTTCAGGTGTGCCCAGTTCATTCATCCCATACGGGTGGGGAGCATACAGCAATCGCCTGAACTCCTTTATTGCCAAGGTGACTGGGGAGTCTTCCTGCTGTTTTATCTGTGCAATGATCAGCGGTTTCAATTTTTCCACTTCTTCTTCAGGGAAGATGGGATGCAGCAGGACCTCTGAAAAGATATCGAGTCCCTTTGCGAGGTTTTTGCTCAAGAAGGAGGCCTGGAGCCCGAAGGTGTTGCGGCCCGAAAAGCCGTTCAGCGCGCCTCCCATGGACTCTACGATCTCAGACAACTGCTGGGCGTCATATTTTTTGGTGCCCTTGTTCCACGCCTTTGCAAGGAAGTTGAAGAGGCCGTTGTTCTCCTTGCGCTCATATCTCAGACCGCCTGGAAATACGATTCTGGCCGCCACGGTGGGAACGTCCGGGTTCGCCTTTATCAAGACGGTAAGACCATTTGAGAGCACTACCCTGGTTGCTGGAGAAATGACTTCGTCCATGGCAGTTGCAGGCTCTTGCTTTTCAGGCTTTGCACGGGCCTGCTCAGCAATCACAGTCAGGGTTTCAGGCGAGAGTTCCACCTTAGCGCCTTCGGGAAGCACCATGACTACATTGATATTCCGGGTGTTGAAATATTTTTTTGCCACCTCCTGGATGTCCAAGGGCGTGACCTGTCTGATGCGCTGGAGATATATCTTTTCCTGCAAGGGATTGCCTGACAAGGTCTGGAAAAGGCCCAGTGTTCTGGCCATGCCTTCCATCTGTTCCTGGGTGTAAACGAAGTCGGTTTCCACCATGGTCTTGGCCTTGTCAAGTTCATCCTGGGCCGGGGGCGAAGCTGCCAGCCTGTATATCTCTTTCAATGCACCGGCTACTGCCTCTTTTGTTTTTGCAGGGTCCAGGGTGGCGGTGATCTCGAAAAGACCTGGTCCCTTGGGAGTAAAGGCCGAGGCGCTTATGGTGTGCACCAGCTGAAGGTGTTCTTTAAGTTCCGTGTTGAGCCTTGAGCTGTTTCCCTGGCCGAGCAGGCTGGCCAGTACGTCCAGGACCGGGACATCCGACGACTCCCAGTTTGGTATGCCTGTAAAGGTTATGGCAAGATACCCCTCCTGTATCTCCATGTGTTCGCTGTTTACCTTTGGGGATTCCTGGACTGGCTCCTGGGGGAACGACGGCTCCTCGGGTCTTTTGCCGCCTTGAGCGCCGAAGAATTTGTTGGCCTTTTCAAGCACCCGGCCGGGATCGACATCGCCTGTAACCACCAGGGACATGAAGGCGGGGTGGTAACGCCTAGCCATGTATCTTTTGATATCATCCCTGGTAAAGGAGGTGACTGTGTCTGGATAGCCTATGACTGGCCTCCTGTATGGATGGACCTGGTAAGAAGTTTCCATGAGAAGCTTGTAGAGCCTTGTTCCAGGCCTGTCGTCCCTCATCCTCATCTCTTCAAGGACAACCTTTTTCTCTTTTTCCAATTCTGCCGGGTCAAAGGTGGAATGAAATATGGCATCAGACAGTATGTCCAATGCCTTGTCCGTGTAGTCCCTGGGCACCACGCAATGATACACTGTGTAATCCATGGAAGTATAGGCATTTATGGTGCCTCCAATGGATTCGATTTCCCGCGCAATCTCCCCGGGACCGCGTCTCTTCGTACCCTTGAATATCATGTGTTCTATGAGATGGGTGAGCCCTGCTTCCTTGTCTGTTTCATAGGAGCTCCCAGCCTTGACCCATACCTGCATGGCGGTTACCGGGGCCCTGCTGCTTTGCTTGACAATGGTGGTAAAGCCGTTTGAAAAGGTTTTCTTATAGAGACCAGGCATGATTTCCTCGCAGAAAGAATTGGATACAAAAAATAACAGCGCCAATAGGCTTGCTGCTGAAAACAAGAGGCCGAAACGGGCTGGCTTCATCGGTGTCCTCCAAAAAAGCATATTTATTTCACATAATTAGCCTGTTGGAATAATGAACGGCAATTCACTATTTCCCTTGACAGAGTGCGTGAATTTTGGTACAGACGAACAAATTTTTGTTTTTCTTCCTGTATTTATTGCCATTTACTGGTGATAATACAGTTGAAATCGGAGAGAGTTTAACTTTTTAGGCGGAGGGAAGCAATGAGTTCTTTTTCTGGAAAGGTAAAGGAAGTCTATTCAGATTTCTTTAAAAAGACCTGGTCTCCCATGACAGGCGGAATATTGCTGGCGCTGTTGGCGATATTCATGTTTGCGTGGCACAGGCCTTGGGGAATCGTAGGCGGCATAAGGAATTGGGCTGACTGGCTCTTTTACTACATCGGGCTCTTTGATCTGGATGAGCCGCCTGCGCATCCGCTGTTTTATTCTTCATCGGTGATGGATCT
>JALVPX010000194.1 GCA_027031565.1 Deltaproteobacteria bacterium
TTCATGGGACATTTCAGGTTCGATACGGTCGAAACTCACCTTGCGGCTTTCCACTATGGTGAGACCGAAAAGTGTCACTTTCTCATCGGCAGTTACTTCACCCCGCATCCTGTCCCAGGCAGGGTTGGAATAACTGTGTTTGAGAAACCGGGAGCCGGCTTGTTCCAGCCATTTTGGTTCTATCATGGCAGCGCTCCTGGCAAAGAGCTGGGACGTTTTGGTTATCTCGGCTGCCACGATCCAGTCCGGGCGCGTTTTGTAAATGGAGGATCCTGGAAAGAGGTGCAGCTCCCTTCCCATTGCGCCACTATAGAGCGATCCCTTTTTCCGGCACGCGATCTGGTCAAGCAGTCCGGGCAGGACGGCACGGTGAATCTGTTCGTAATTTGCGGGCTGCTGGTTCATGGGAAAAGAGCCATTCTCATCCAAGATGTTCTTTATCTGGCTGAAGGCATCTATCCACTCTTCCATGCGCCGGAATGAAAGATAATTCTCCCTGCAGAAGGCCATCCGTTCCCTTCTCGATTTCTTTTGCCTGAAAAGCGCCTGGTAGCCGTTCCATATGTTGAGGAAGGTCACGAAATCGGAATATCTGTCTCGAAACCTTGAGTGGGCCTGGTCGGCCTGGGATTGCTTTTCCGATGGCCGCTCCCTTGGATCTTGAATCGACAGTGCGGCTGCAATTATCACCACCTCCTTGACACAGTTCCAGCGCCTGGCTTCAAGTATCATCTTCGAAATTCTTGGATCAAGGGGAAGGCGTGCCATGAGCCTTCCCGTTCCGGTAAGATTTCCATCCTCCTTGAGGGCTCCCAGAAGCTTCAAGGAAGTTTCTGCTTCCTTTACGGCTTGGGGCGATGGGGGGTCCACAAATGGAAAATCCAGGACATTTCCAAGGCGGAGATATTTCAGCCTCAACACGGCTTCTGCCAGGTTGGAGCGCAGGATCTCGGGAGGGGTGAACCTCGGCCTGGACAAATAATCTTCTTCACTGTAGAGCCTTATGCAAACCCCGGGTCCAGTTCGTCCTGCGCGGCCTGCCCGCTGGTCTGCGCTGGACCTGGAAATTCTGGTAACAGGCAGGGCCTTTGTCCTGGTGCGCGGATTATAGTGCGAGATCCTGGCAAGGCCGGTATCCACCACATATTTTATTCCTGGTACAGTGACAGAAGTTTCAGCGACGTTGGTGGATAAGACAATTTTCTGCCTGGCCGACGGCTCAAAGATGCGGGCCTGGTCCCTGCCAGAGAGACGGCCGAACATGGGCATAACTTCGGCCTCTTCACCAAGTTCACCTTGGAGCACCTTCATGCCCTCCATAATGGACTGCTCTGTTGGCAGAAATGCCAGGATATGGCCGCGCAGATCCCTTTGCCTGATCATTTTTATGGCCTCAACCGCAAGGTCTGCTGGGCCGCACTCGGCCATTTCAACTCTTTCAGGGTCAAGATGAATTACCTCAACCGGGTGGCCCCTGCCTTCTACCTCAATTACCGGAGGATCCTTGAATGCCCTGGCGAACTTTGAGACATCAAGCGTGGCAGAAGTGATAATGACCTTTAGATCCTGGCGTTCATCAAGCAACCTCCTCAACACTCCTAGGAGGAAGTCTATGTTAAGGCTCCTTTCATGGGCCTCATCAACTATTATTGTGTCATAGGAACGCAGCTTCGGGTCTTTCGGCAATTGCGCAAGGAGAAGACCGTCTGTTACAAACCACACCCTTGAGAGCGGGGGGCACCTGTCACGGAACCTGATCTTGTAGCCGACGGCTTCCCTGCCTGCTGGACCAAGTTCTTCTGCCAAACGCCTTGCCATGCTAACTGCGGCAATCCTGCGCGGCTGGGTCACTGCTATTCTGCCGCTTCTACCGCAGCCAGCTGCAAGGCATATCTTTGGAATCTGTGTAGTCTTTCCCGATCCGGTCTCGCCAACAATGATTACGACCTGATTTTTACTTATTGCCTCGGATATCTCGTTACATGATTTAAAAATGGGAAGGGAGGAGGGTACAGCGAGGCTGCATTTCTCGAGTACCTTTTCAAGGTATCCTGTGCCTGGTCGGCGTTTCAGGACCTTGGGTCTCTTTTCACTTTTTTGCCCCGCCCTTTTTCCCTTAGAGGCAATATTCATAGATATAAGGATTGGTGCTCTTTTCTCTCCCTATGGTCGAAGTAGGGGTGGCCCCGTAGTCATGGCCTGGCAGAACTATTGTTTCATCAGGCAGGGGAACTATCTTTTCCTTCAAAGACTTGATCAAAGTCTCCATTGAGCCTCCTGGGAGGTCGGTTCTGCCTACTGCACCCACAAAAAGGGTGTCTCCTGTAACTACATGGCCGTGGCCATAAAGACAAACAGACCCTGGAGAATGGCCAGGCGTATGAAGCACCTTGAAGGCCAATGTCCCGATTTCCACGGTGTCTCCGTCATCTATGTACTGATCAGCCGGCGGGGCAGGCTCAAAGCCCCATGCCCTGAACATGGCTGCGATTTCTGGCTGCCTGTGAAGTATATCGTCATCTCTGTGCATGAGAACGGGAGCACCGGTAAGTTCCTTCATCCTGCTGTTCCCGCAGGTGTGGTCGGGATGACCGTGGGTGTTCACTATGTATTTCAAGGTCAATCCCTCTTTTTTTATCTGTTCCGCAAGCATGTCTTCGCTGCCGGCAGGATCTATAATCATGGCTTCTCCGGTTTCCGGACAGCCTATGGTATAAGCCCTGACTGCAAGCGGGCCGACTGTATTGTCCTTAAGAATCATCGCCTTTGTCCTTCATCCTCCTCTTTTTCAAGGCGTATCTGCCTGCATAGTATCCAGCCACGCAGCCTTCACCCACGGCCTTTGCCATCTGAAGGGGAGGGCCGCAAATATCTCCGGCAGCATATATGCCTTCAATGTTAGTTTCCTGCTTTTTGTTGGTGACTATGTAGGTGAACCTTTCAGGATCAAGATTGACTCCCAGGAAGGCGGCAAGCTGCATGGCCCCCTTGGCTCCCTTCTCGATGAAGAGGCCATCTATATCGATTTGGGTTGAGTCATCGAGGCGTATGGCCTCTAATTGGCTGTCCCCTACCAATTCCTTTACCTTCCGTCCATGCAAGATATTGATATCAGATTTGTTCAATTCCTCCAGCAAGGCCCTGCTGATATCGAGCTTTTCCGATATGAGGTAGACCTGTGATGCAATCTTGGACAGGGTCAAGGCCCCGTGGGCGGCTGCACTGCCATCTCCCGCCACTGCCACCCTTGCACCTTTATAAAAATTTGCATCACAATCAACACAATAACTCACGCCCTTTCCCACAAAATCCTTTTCTCTTGGGATGCCCAAGCCCTTTCTGGACACCCCTGTACATATTATAAGGGTATAAGTGCTTAATTTGTGGCCGCTTTCGGTTTCAACAAGAAAGATTTCTCCTTCCTGGGCAGTAGCTACGACATCTTCGTGCCTTATTTCTGCACCAAAGGCCTTTGCCTGTTCCATGCCTGTTTTTAGCATCTCTTCCCCAAGGGTCACCCCAGGCACACACAAGTAGTTTTCAATATGTGCCTTGAACAGGCTGCTGGCCTCAGGCCTTCCCAGCACCACCACCTTTGCCTTCTGCCTTGCGGCGTGAATCGCAGCCTGAAGCCCTGCAGGGCCGCACCCCACTATTATGACATCATAGTGTGCCATGTGATTT
>JALVPX010000195.1 GCA_027031565.1 Deltaproteobacteria bacterium
TCGATCCTGGCAAAGGAGGCGCCTGCCTTGACGGCTTGCTCAAACAGCGGCTTGAACCAGCCCTTGCGGTTCCTTACCTTTGGAACGAGGACGGTGATACGGTCCTGGCCATATTTTTCGAGCAGGTAGCCTGCTACTTGTTCAATGTCCTGCCTGACCATTTCCATTCCGCATTCAAGGCAGATTGGCATAGATGCCTTGGCATAGAGCAGGCGCAAAAAGTGATACACCTCTGTCATGGTTCCAACAGTCGACTTTGCGCCAAAGGTGGTGGCACGCTGTTCCAGGGCAACGGTGGGGGTGAGGCCGACTATTTTTTGGACATCAGGTTTTTCATACAATTTTACAAACTGGCGCATATAGGCCGGAAGGCTCTCTATGTACCTGCGCTGGCCTTCGGAAAATATTATGTCAAAGGCCAAGGTGGATTTGCCAGAGCCTGACACCCCGGTAATCACCACAAATTTCTTTTTTGGAACTGATACATCTATGTCCTTCAAATTATGCTCGCGCGCCCCGTAGATCTCGATGTTTCCGTGAGCCCTTGAGCCTGGTTCAACCGGCTGGACAGGTTGAGGAGACTTTCCAAGTCTTTCAATGGACTCGGCACACTTCGATTCCCTGCATTGGAGCAGGCCGGCAGGAGGGCCGCTGTAGATGACCCTGCCGCCCTCCTTCCCTCCTCCAGGCCCCAATTCAATGACCCAGTCCGCTCCAGTTATCACCTGGAGGTCATGTTCCACTGTTACAACTGTACCGCCTGCCTCCACAAGACGGTCAAGGGCCTGCATCAGCAGGTCAACCTCTTTGTGGGAGAGCCCCCGGGTTGGTTCATCCAGGATGTAAAGCCGCCTGTATGCTGCCCCCTCCTTGAGGCACCTGGCGATCTTGAGCCTCTGGGCCTCTCCTCCCGAGAGGGTGTTTATGGGCTGTCCAAGGCGCAGATAGCCGAGGCCTAGATCTATTGCAGTGCCCAGGGCGTCCTTCATCCTTGGTGCCCTGCCAAAATGTGCCACAGCCTCTTCAAGGGTCATTTCCAGGACCTCTTTCATATTCCGGCCATTGTAACGGATTCCCAGGACATCTTTTCTGAGGCGCGCCCCGCCGCATTCTGGACATGGCAGGCTTACATCAGGAAGAAACTGCATGGAGACAATCTCACTGCCCTGGCCCTTGCAGACCGGGCACTGGCCCAAGGCCGTATTGAAGGAAAAGGCCCCGGGAGACAGCCCCATCTCCCGGGCCTCCCTGGTTGATGCAAAGCACCTCCTGACCATGTCGAGCACCTTCAGATAAGAGGCAGGGCAGCCGCGGGGAGTCCTGCCCAGCGGGGCCTGGTCCAGCATGACCACCTCATCCACTCCTTCTAGGCCAGTAATCTTGCCGAATTTCCCAGGCGGTTCTGTTGATTTGCCCTTTAGGCGCAGCAATCCCCTGTAGAGCACATCGTCCACCAACGTCGACTTGCCCGACCCGGACACCCCGCACACCGCAGTAAGGCATTTCAAGGGGATCCCAACGTCAATATTCTTCAGGTTATTGGCCCTTGCCCCTGAGACCTGGATGAATTTTTCAGGCCTTCTAGGACGGCTCTTGACGGCAATTGCCTTCCTTTTCTGCCTGGCAAACCACTTTGATGCAAGCCCGAAAAAGGTGATCCTTCCACCGCGATCCCCTGGCCCAGGACCAAGCTCCATTACAAGGTCGGAACTTGCGGCCACTGAAATGTCATGCTCAACTGCGATCACGCTGTTTCCACGGCTGCACAATTCGCGCAGAAGCTCTATGAGACGGCCTGTGTCAATGGGGTGAAGGCCCACAGTAGGTTCGTCCAGCACGAAGAGGGTTTCAGTCAATCTCGATGACAGGGCCTTTGACAGGGACACCCTGGCCACTTCGCCTCCAGACAGGGTGCGCGACTGCCTGTCCAGTGTCAAATAACCAAGGCCTGCCTTTTCAAGGGTGGCGAGCTTCGAGGAAATATCTTCCACGAGGGCCCTTGCTGCCTCGTCTCCTGCCCTGCGTTCCAATCCCTTGATCCATTTGACCGCACTGCTTATGTCCATGGCATAGAAGTCTGAAATGCTCTTTCCACCAATTTTGTACCACAGGGCCTTGGGCCTGAACCTGGTGCCCTTGCATCTCGGGCACGTGAGATAGGCCCTGTATTTTGCCAGGAGCATCCTTATGTGTGGTTTGTAGCGCTTTGTCTCCAGGTAATCGAATATGGCCTTCAATCCATACCACTTCCCGCTTCCAAAAATGACCTCCCGCCTGGCCTGCTCGGAAAGCTTGCTCCACGGCATGTCTGCATCTATCCCCTGTTTACTGCACCAGGCCAGCAGGTCCTCCTTTTCATCAAGCCAGTTTTCAAGGGGTTTGATGCATCCGCCAGCAATGCTTTTCGAAGTATCGGGAACAACCAAATCCCAGTCGATGTCCATGATCCTGCCAAAACCCTGGCACTCAGGGCATGCCCCTGAAGGCGAGTTGAAGGAAAACAGATCCGGCCCAGGCTCGTCGAACCACCTGTCACATTGCGGGCAGTGGAGAAAGGGGCTGAAGGGCCTGGGATCTCTTCCTGGAAGATGGAGCCTGATCAGGCCTGTTGCCAGGGAAAGGCCCTGCGAACACGCGTCAAAGAGCCTCTTGTCATCGATCTTTGCCAGGTCGAAGCGGTCTATCACTATCTCTACGGGATCAGGGATGTCAGTTCCATCGTCTTCGAACCGCCTTATTTCTCCATCCACCAGGTATCTGAAGTAACCCCTTTCCGTCAGCCGTTCAGGCTGTGCATCAGACACCTCTGCCGTTAACAGAGCATAGCCTTTGCCCGGGTTAATACGATTCAGAAAGGCCCTGACGGCTTCGTATCCCTCCTTACGTACAGGCCTGCCGCATTCCGGGCAATGGAGGCGGCCTGTGCGCCAATACAGCAACTTGGCTGGATGCGTTATGTCGCTCAGGCTTGCAACCGTGGAGCGGGCACTCCTGACCGGATTGGACTGGCCTATGGCAATTGCAGCAGGAAGGTTTTCTATGGAATCGGCAGGCGGCCTGGGCCTCCGTTCCAGAAGCTGCCTCACGTAGGGAGAAAAAGTGTCAACATATCTGCTCTGTGCCTCGGCATAGAGTGTATCAAGGGCAAGGGAAGACTTTCCCGCCCCTGACGGGCCGGTTATGGTCAAAAAGATCCCAAGCGGAACATCGATATCGAGGGACTTCAAGTTGTGTATGGAAAGTCCCCTGATCTTTATGCACCTGCCTTTAAATCTTTTCCCTCTTACACCAGCCATATTTTTTCCAAATTAAAAGGGCCCTGGTAATTCCCAGGGCCCTCCCCTTGTCCCAGGCTACCCTCGAAAGGGATAGCACTAGTCTATTTTATTATTGTATCTTTCTTAACTCAACCCGCCTGTTTGCTGCCCTGCCTGCGCGGGTGCTGTTGTCGGCAATGGGCTGGTCTGGTCCGTAACCCTTTGCCACCAAGCGGTCTGGCGATATCCCCCTCTCAACCAAGTATTCCTTTACTGCATTGGCCCTGGCCTGGGAAAGACGAATGTTGTTCTGGCGGTCGCCTATATTGTCCGTATGGCCTGCCACTTCGAGTTTCAGTTCAGGATAACGCTTGAGGATATCTGCCACCCCGTCGAGGATGCGTTTGGCCTCGTCGGTAAGCTCAGAGGTTCCAAAGGCAAAGTTGACACCCTTAAGCAGGATGACCTGATCAGGTCCGCACCCAAGCTTGTCCACCTGGACGCCCTCAGGGGTGTTGGGGCAAAGATCAGACTCATTGGGTATGCCGTCTTTGTCTGCATCCAGGGCCTTGAGCTTCATCTCGGCGCATTCCTTCAGGTTGGCCTCTAGTTCCGATATCCTGGTCTTTAGCTGATCGAGTTCCCCCTTCTTCTGTTCAAGAGCGGCCTTCAGCTCTTGGGCAGTCTTGGCTTCTGCTTCCAGCTGGGAGACCTTTTGTTCCAGTTCGGCCACCTTCTCCTTCAACGAAGCAGCATTTTCCTCGGCAGCCTTAAGGGCGTTTTCCTTGGCCTCCATTGCACCCTTCAGTTCGCTTATCTGCTGCTCAAGAGCAGCTACCTTTTTGGCCTGCTCAGCGAAGGATGCAGCCTCAGACCTGGCCTTTTCAAGGGCTGAAGCAAGCTCCTCCATCTTGCTTTCCTCACCTGACAGTTTTGCAGTCAGCTGTTCTATGGTGGATGCGCTTTCTGCCAGTTTTGCCTTAAGACCCTCCAGTTCTGCTGCAAGCCTTTCTTTTTCCGCCCTCAAGGATTCGACAGCACCCTTGGTCTCCTCATATTCAGCCAGTTTCTTTTTCAGATTGTCGAGTTCAGACTGGACTGCTGCAAGATCAGACGCCAGCTTCTCCTTTTCAGACTTGAGTGTAGAAATCGTCGCATTGGCCTCACTGCAGGTGGATGCCTGCTGCTTCAGTGACTCAAGCTCAGATTGAACAGAGGCCAGCTGCTCCTTCAAGGACGCTATCTCTGCATCCTTGGACTCGGCCTGCTTGAGCGCCTCCGCCTTCGCTGCTTCAGCCTCGGAAAGCGACTTCTCAAGCCCTGAAAGCTTCTCCTGCAATGACGACAGCTCAGATGCCAGCTTCTCCTTCTCTGACTTAAGGGCCTCATATCGGGCCTTGGCATCATCTGCCACCTTTTGCACCTCGACAAGCACCTTCTGCAGACCATCGAGCTTGTTCTTTGTCTCCACAAATTGGGCAGACAATTGCTCCTTTTCGCTCTTCAAGGCAGCAAGGGCAGCCTCTGTCTTCTTGCATGCAGCCACCTGGTCTTCAAGCTCATCAAGCCTTGCCAGGGTCGTGCCCAGTTTTTCCTTGAGGCCGGAGATCTCTGCCTCCTTGTCCTCAAGCTGCGCATAGGCTTCTTTATTGGCCTTTTCCAACTCTGCTAATTTGGCCTCTAACCCGGGCAGTTTTTTGGCATCCCCAAGGGCCTGCTTCAAGAGCGCCTCTTGCTGATTGCATTTTTTCAACAATTCATCATAAGTGGCCTTAAATTCCTTTTGAAAAGCCAATACCTGGGCCAGCTTCGAGCTTATTGCCTCCTTTTCCTTGCTCAGTGTTTCCAACTTATTTTTGTAATCTGCAATGACCTGGAGCTTGTCCTGGGCCTTGGACAGAGCCGAACGCATTTCCTGCAGGGCACCTTCCTTTGAGGCAAGCGCCTTTTGGAGGTCAACTATCTTGGCCTCTGCCTTGGCAAGCTCTTTTGCTGCGTCAGCCTTTTCGGTTTCCAGGGCCGCTAAGCTCGATTTCAAATTTTCTATGACAGCTTCCTTTTCGCTCAAATCGGCCTGAGCCTTTGAGAGCATGTTTTCCAATGTGGCTATCTTTTGATCTTTTTCTGCAATGGTACCCTTCAGCGCTGCTATCTCCTTCCTGGCGGCAGCGAGTTCATCTTCCACCTGCTCAAGGCGACGCTTGTTTTGGCTGAAGATCCTCTTTATTTGATTGAGTTCGGTCACCCTGTCTGAAATGGCATCTTGCAGCTCGCTGATTTGATTGGTCTTGGCTTGAACCAGCTGCAACACCTCCTGCTGGCTTCTAACCGTATCCTTAAGAGACCTTTCCAGTTCGGCAATACGCTGCTTGTAAGCATTGAGCTGTGCCTTGAGCTGATTCGCCTCCGCAGACAACTTGTTCTTTTCTTGCGCAAGCGCCTCCACTTTCAGGGCCAGATTGTCCCGTTCCTCCTTCAATGCAGCAATTTGCTGGTTCAGTTCACGGATCTTGTCTGATGGTGTTGACACCTCTGTGAGGGCCTTTTGGCAGGCAGCCAATTCCTTGTCCTTGGCAGCCAGAATTCCCTTGTATTTCTCTATGACCTTGCTGCACGCCTTTTCTTCCTCAATCCCGGAAACGGCCATTCCTCCATGGGGTTTCGGAGCCTCTTTTTTCAATTCGACCTTGGGCCCATGGCCCACCCCGTGGCGCCTTTTCCTGCGCTGCTGGCAATCCACAATGGATGCCAATATGTAAATCACTACTAGAACCAGGATCCAAATCTTCATTCTTGAAGACATGCCGAACCTCCTCATCAAATAGGCTTAAAAGCAACAGAGAAAAACAGCAGATGCAGATTGTTTTAGTTAAAAATTTCACTGCATTTGCTCTAATGATTGACTGGTAAAAATAAAACCAGACTGAATAGCTCTATGTCAAGCAAAAGGCAGCAAGAAAATAAAAATAGCTATTAAATTATGCATGGTATATCGAGGCTCGATATGGTAAAAAAATAACAATTTTTCAGGAACCTCTTACATGGACTGAAGAAAAGCCAGCTTTTTATTTTGATTGAATTGCAAAAAGGTATTTATTAGACTAAAAAGGTCTTTTTAATCTTATTTGATTTTCACAACAAGGAAATAGATATGAGATTGACCATGGCCGGAGAATACGCTGTCAGGGCCATATTATATCTTTCCCACAAGGGTCAAGGCGTCCTGACAAGCCGTAAAGAGATATCTGAACATTGTGATGTGCCTTCACAATTTTTGGCAAAAATAGCTCAACAACTTGCAAAGTCTGGATTTATAGAGATCCTCCAGGGCAAAAGCGGCGGATATATATTGGTGAAGCAGCCGCAGGATATCTCCCTGCTGGATGTCATCGAATCTGTCACAGGCGAGATAACCCTCAACCAGTGCGTGGTAAGACCCGAATCGTGCAAGATGAGCGGCGAATGCACCGTTCACGAAATATGGGTGGAAGCACGCCGGAAACTTCGTTCCACCTTGAAGCAGGCCACCTTTGAGAAGCTGATGGAAAAAAAGGTGTGTACAACCATAAAGGACAACAGCGACAATGTTTAACACCTACTGGGCAATGTAGGTCTGCGGAATTGTAATCCTGATAAAGCCCCTCAGGTCGCCCAGCCTGTAACCGACTGCGTTATCATTTGGGTGGTCCTGTTTTATCCGCTTCGCTGCCTCAAGGTCCAGGGATTCGAGGCTCCCGTGGCACTTCAAGCACATGTTTGTTATGAACAAGGGTTCATAATAGCGGTAAAATACCTTTCCATCCCTCCTGATTTCCTGGATCACATAGGGTGGGCACCTGCCCTTTCCGTGCCACGCCTCCAGGAAATCCTTGTAGGCCTGTTCCTCATAGTAATCAGGAGAATTTTTTACATCCCTGTACCTGGGCGACAGCAATTTTATACCAATCTCCTGGTTCATCTCGTCTTTGATACTCTTGGTGATTTCAGCAATCTTGTCTTCATATTGGGCAAGCGCCTCAGCTACCCCCTGATTTTTCATGATAGTGTCAAGGGCGCTCACCAGCCTTGACATGAAGATACGAACAGTTTTTTTACCGATTTCAACGGCCTTGCTGTCGAACTTATTGTCGTTTTGCGACCAGGCAGGAAGACAGAAACAATGAAAGGCAAGATTGAATATGACAAAACAAATACAAAAAAATTTGCACTTTCCAAACATATCCCACATCCTTACAAATAATCAGCAATCCATGTGATTTCTGCTGAAGCTTCTTATAATCCTTAAAGTATATGCTATCAACATGAAAACGTCGATTTTAGGCTTTTTTATTGGCTTCATACCGATTGATCTGGGCATACCTGGTTCCTCAAATTTCAAATGGAGCCATGCCAACAGGACTATATTCAAGACAGGCTTTCTGAATTACGATTGACACCTCAGTAAATGAAATTATATTCTAAGATGATTGAGTATACCTTTCCGTGGGGGCGACCTGGCTTCGACGGGGGTATGGAAGCTCAAGTGGCGTGCCGAGGACTGCCACCTCGTAAAAAGGCAGACAAAAACACAAACGCCAACTCTGAATACGAGTACGCACTGGCTGCATAAGCAGCCAGCGTCCAGCCTGGTGAGCCTGCGCACCAGGACCTGGGCGTCGACCTAGCAGGCTAGCCTCTTGAAAGGTGCTTGCCCTTTCAAGGGCGAAAAAGTTGCAAGCTAGCTCAGCAACATCCTGCCTGGATGGATGTTGTTGAGCGAAAATCTGAATCCAGGCTACGCACGTAGAAGCTTGAGTGGAATGCTTCCGGACGCGGGTTCGATTCCCGCCGCCTCCACCATTTGAAAAAAGACAACCCGTCTCTCCGGGGTCATTCTCCGGGACGACGGGTTTTCTATTTCCCCTTGTTTTCAAAGGGTTTGCGCCCGTTTCACATCTTTCCAGACCCGTTCTCCACCCGCCTGATTCTCCCTCTTTTCCCGCCTTTCATTCTCTGTTTGCCCCCAGATTCTCTGTTTTCTCCGGACGAAGTCCAAAGCTCGTCCGGTTGGGCAATCCCTTTTATATCAACGGATTAAGCCGACCGGCCGTTTTCGCAAGTTTGGAAACACGGCCTGTGGTGCGAAAAAGCACCCGAATTTTCGAACCAAAAGTCCGTCGCAGGATTTGGGAAGTGTGATTAATGCGGATTTCCGGGCTGGGAGTCTCAATAACCTTCATCGCCTTCCGGAAGGATTCTAAAGCGGCATCGGTAACATTGCTCTTCTTTATCCCAGTCCTCAATAGGGTTTCCATCAAGACCGAAAAACTTTTTTAAGGATTTAGAGAGTTCTTGTTTTTGTTTGACCACCTGCTGTGGTGGATGGTCGCTACTCCAGTCCAGTCGCCCTCTTTGCTTGGCAAAAGCATAAAGTAGAATCCATTGGTCTTTTGGCATTTTATTGTTTTTCTTAGCCATTCCTGCTTCTTCGCAACTGATGACTCTATCAACATTCCCAACTGTCACTCTAATCGAAGTGCTTACGTAGATATCCTGCTTCTTCACATAGACCGTGGGGCTTTCCAAGAAACGGATCTGAATATCCGACCATTTCGTTCCCTCTGGAGTAGCAAATTTTATCTCATGAGCGGATATGGAATTACTTACCTGAAATTTGGCAAATACATCCGATGCCGGTCGGACAGTCTGGAGCCTGCCTTCATCTGAGAAAAACTTCTCTTCATTCAAGCTAATCAGGAGCGATCCATGCAGATTCAACAGGTTCTCGGTTTTCGAGGTGACACAGCGTCGTGTAGGAATGATCAGCGCAAATGGGTTGGAGTGATACAAGCAGAGGGTGCGAACAACCTCAACCAGATCTCCTGGCTCTTCCTGAAAAGAGATGAAAACCGGAAAAATATAGCCAGCCGTTGGTATGTAATCACCGAGACGCCAAGTGCGACGGCAATCATCCAGCTTGCTTTCTCTGAACTCGATTCCGAGATTTGAGCAGAGATCCTTATGAAAAGTGTTCCGCTTGATGGAGTACACGAGAATATCTTTGGCGTTCAGGGAATACGGCTTTCCCTCCTGTTCTGGACAAACAGCCACAATATCGTCTGGAGAATGTTCCACGACCTTGCGGGGGCATCCGAAGCTGCAATTGGTACGGCACTCAACAGCTGTGGCACGGTCTTTGGTCAGTTGAAGGTAGCGTTTCTGAAAACCTGAGAATCCCGGCCAGTTCCCAATATGACTTTCCCATTCACACCAGGGAGCGCATTGCCCCGGCAGATCTTCCAGATATTGCCAGAGCACACAATCACTCACCGCTATCCACCGAATCCGTGATAATGAAACCCCGGTTGGTCATCCATTGCTCAATGATTTCGGCGTCATCGTCTCGCTTGAACTGGGCTCTGTTACCCGAGTAGAGAGTTACAGTCCGAGGAGACCTTGAATCTGAAAATTTTATCAGGAAGCTGGCCTTTGTCAGGCGGCCAGTTTTGGGAATACTCCATCCTCGGGCCTCAAGTGCCGCGAAAACATCCTCAGCCTTTCTAATCTCAATTTCCTTATGTGTGCCGTAGTGTGATATCTGAAATTCTTTTAGTCTTACCCAATCCATCCCCTCGATATCATCACAAAGGAGTGAATCTGCTCCGACATCCCTAAGCGGCTCGAGTGTAAATTTGCTCTTGCCGTTGAAAAAATCACTGTTGCCGAAGAAATGCTGCCCGAACTTGACGCGGTAGAGTTCCTTCTCGCCCTTGGTTTCAGCGTTCATTCGGATTTCCCCAAAGGTCGGGTTATACACAATGACATCGTATTTTTCCGGACGGAAATACTGGCTGGATGACTTACCACCCTCGATAACAGATTCACGAGCATAGGGCTTACCGTGACGCACCAAGAACCAGGTGTAATCCTCTTTCGGGAACACATAGACCTTCGAGTGTTTCCCCCTGCGCTTCTTAGCGAACCACTCGTCAAGATCGGCCTCCAGCGCCTGGATCGTTTCAGCTGAAGGCTCTTCAAATTCCGGAATGGGACCGTTTGTGGCTCTGAAATACTCGAACGAACGGGGACGGAAGAGAAATTGTTCGGCATGAAGACGTTCAATGAGATCGCGGTCCTTCATCCACACCTGAATGGCCAGATCAGCGTACGCGACGTTCTCACCGATTACAACGTCAATGTCGGTACCGGCAATGGCGTCTTGGATGCAGTCGAAACCCTCCTGGGTGGACATCTCATTCACGTAATATAGCGATTCGGCCAGATCCTCCGGAGTAGATGTATTCGGGTTGAGTAGAGCTTGACTCAGAGAGTTGTAGTCCAGCCCATCTTCGGTGTTCAACGATGGCAACTCCACGCCGCGATCCGAAAAATAGTCGGCATACGGTTCAAGAAATGCAATGAGGTGCTCCGGGTCGATCTTCCGGAGCATTTCAGGCTTTGAAAAGCGGCGTAGATTAAATGTTGCCATTCGTCCCTCCTACTTTCCGTTAGTCAGTTTCCTTTCATGGGCTACTCTCATGTTCGTTTCCAACCCACAACCTTACCCAATATCCGGAGGTCGTCCTCCGGACGGAGCGTGATCGGCGCGTGCTTCGGATTCTCCGGGACGAGCTCGATACGCTCATTCTCGATTCTCAATCGTTTCACAGTGGCCTCGT
>JALVPX010000196.1 GCA_027031565.1 Deltaproteobacteria bacterium
ATTGGAGAAAACCAGAAGCCTGGTCCTTGAAAAGATGCTCGAATTGATCGAACAGGATATTGAAATACCCTATACTTCAACCCTATGGGGCTGGAATTACGGTTTCGACTTTGCTCCGTCCGGCTACAGGCTGCACGCCTCGCATCAGCAGGTCCATAACCAATTTGCCCTTATCAGGCCACTTGTTGCATCAAATCACGGGATCAAGATTCCGAGCTATGCCATGGGCGACATGGTAGCCGACTTCTGCTTCCAATATGACTCTGCTCATTGCGTGCCTTTTTTTGCCGCCTATCTCGATGCCATAAGGAACAATGTAAGAATAGATGGAAGGGCTGAAGCGCCTTGTTCGCTTGTCATCTGGGAAGATGAAAATGTTTTGCTATTTGTGCCCAAGGCCCAAAGATCCCAGGGAGAAATTCAGATAATGACCAAGGGAAATATAGGCAATATCATGGAGGCGGACACCGGGACAAGACGGTCGCTCGACATGGCGATTCTGCTGGCGGTCCGCACCCTGGACAACATGGGAGCGGAAATGGTCACATGCGGTGAATTGTCAAAGCGCTTTGACAATCCAGATACGGACCAGCGCCTCATCTATTTTTTCTTGCCTAGGCATGCCCACACGCCCGGCGCATTCGGCGAAAGGCAGGAGCGCGGTATCACCGTCCATTATCCAGAGGATTTTTCCGACGCCGCCGTGTCTTGTATGCCGTCTATTTGACCTTTACGCTGGGGAACAGGCTCGTGTCTGTGTGGGGCAGGAATAGACATGACACGTAGTGGTCCATGAAACTTGGATTGTTGCTTAAATCAAAGTGGGTCATCATCTTTGCCACCTCGCCCTCTTCGTTTATCACAGGCCACGACAAGGCCGCTGCCCTTGCCCCCATAAGGGATGTGTTTCCTGCAAAAAAGAACCTGTCCCTCGGGATGTCAGGCAGCAGCCCAATGGTGACAGCCTGTTCAAGATCGAGATAGCTTCCGAAATTTCCGGCCAGCACCACGCGCTCAAGGTCTTCAATGGACATTCCCACAGATTCGAGCAGGGTCAAGTAGCCTGCAAACATGGCCCCCTTGGCCCTGATCAAATTCTCGATGTCTGCCTCGGTAAATACTATGTCCTTGCCGGTCTGGGTGGCCTCGGCCTCGACCACCACATATTCCCAACCGCTCCTTCCCTCCCTGACCCTCGGAGTGTCCAAGTCATGCCTGAACTTGCCCTGCTGATCTATGACCCCTGCTGTAAAAAGGCCTGCCAGCAGGCTTATGATGCCAGAGCCGCATATGCCCTTTGCCTTTTTGCCGCCAATGGTGAGCACCATTGGTTCAAAGGTTGCAGGATGGATGTGGACCACCTCCACTGCTCCCGTGGTTGCCCGCATCCCGTGTTCGATGCCGCCCCCCTCAAAGGCAGGGCCTGCCGAACAGGCTGCACAGGCCATCCAGTCCTGGTTGCCCAGCACGATCTCGCCATTTGTACCTATATCAATAAAGAGGGTAAGCTCCGGCTGCCTGTTGAGACCTGAACCAACCACGCCTGCCACGATATCGCCTCCCACATAGCTGGCAACGCACGGGGCCAGGAATATGCGCACATGGTCGGGAACATTAAAGCCTATCTCGGATGCCCTGACAGGCGGGAACTGCGTAGCAACCGGCACATAGGGGGCAGCCCTAAGATACCGCGGGTCAAGACCCAGCAAAAAATGGGTCATTACCGTGTTGGCAGCCACTGAAAGAAGGCTCAAATCGCCCTTTTCCGTGTTGCTCTCACTGCATACCTCGTCTATGAGCCTGTCAAGGCATTCCACTATCTTTTCCTGAAGGATTTTAAGCCCGTCTCCTTTCCTGGCAAACTCCATGCGCGAGATCACATCCTCGCCATAGCTGACCTGGGGATTGTAGTCAGAGGATTCTGCCAATATCTCGCCTGAGGCCAGGTCCAGGAGCTGAACAGAAACCGTGGTGGTTCCGATGTCAATGGCTCCTGCAAGATGGAATCTGGTGGTATTTCCGGGCTGCACCTGTATGAGCCGCTTGGTGTCTGGGTGCTTTCCCTCCATGATGCTCACGGTTGTAAGCCACCTCTCAGACCTCAATGCTTCAGGCAGATTGCGCAGGATCTGGTTGTCCACTTCCAAGGTCACCCCTTGGAGCTTGCCTTGGCCAAGCTCTCTTTGGAGTCTTTCAAGGTCGCTGACACTGTCTTCCAGGGTGGGCTCAGGTAGGGTTACAGTGGTCTTCTTTATTACAGGGTCGAGAGGCCTTTCAAGCATCTCTGCCTGTGCCTGTATCCATGAAGCGGCTTTTACGCCTTCGGCCCGAACCAGGGCCTTCCTGTCCATCTCTGATTCCACAGGCACCCTGATCAGAAGATCGGACAAGGCAACAGTAGTGCATGCCTTGTATCCGCCATCAGGGAGCCTTTCGCCATGAACCTCGCCTTCTTCCACGAATATCTTGCACTTGTTGCACACCCCTGCGCCCCCGCAAGAAGCATTTATGTGCACACCTGCGCGCATTGCAGCCCGCAGGAGATTTTCGTCTGGAGCCACGTCTATTTGTGCGTTTGACGGTATGAAGGTAACCCTTGGCATGTTTCCTCCTTAAGGAGCGAAAGATTGTAACCAGCTCACGGGAATATTGTTTTTTTGAAGACCCATTCTATAACCTGTTCGGGCCTCCTGTGCAATTTGCGGAATCTACGGGGAATGCAGGTTACGCGATGGAAATCAACGGCAAAAAGTAAAACAAAAAGGCCCTGCAGCAGATCGTGTTCAGAAGGTGCCGCAGGGCCTGGGATTTTATATGTGATTTCTTTTAAGAGTTTTTTCTCCTCAAGACAAGTGCACCAATCCCGCTTCCAAAAAGAAGGAGCGCAGGCGGTAGCGGCACTGGGCTAACTTCAATTTCCAAGCGGGCATCATCGAATGCGAGAAATTCAGGTGGTCCATTTTCCCATTCTAAATAATGCCCTGAGCCATATGGTGCTGGCAACCAGTATTTAAGTTCTACCTCAATGGAATAAATATTATCCTTGTTGTCATCAAACTTTGTGTGACCGCTACTACTCATTTTGACTTCAGTCCATCCATCATTTGTTACTTCGCCGTTTGTGATCCCCCAAATGTAATTACCATCAGCATCATAAAAGAAGTGGCCCACTGAAGCCACTGGAACATATTCACTATCATCGAAGTAATCAATCACAGGTTCAACGTCGGAATTCGCCCAGGCACGTACCCTGATATCCTCTATGCGTCCAGCATAATCAGACAGATCAACCTGCTGTGTCATGGTAAACCTGTGCCCATATATAAGGGTAGCTATTTGGTTACTGTTTCTATTCTCAAAATGATAATTTCCACTATGATGGCTAGTCCATCCATCATCAGCCTGCGCCTCAAAATCTGCGCTGTCCCATCCCGTCATGTCCCCTGTTTCAGCACCTGGATTTTCAAGCGGTATTGTGATTAGTTCAGCCTGAACTCCTGTGGCTATTAAAAAACACAGGGCAAAGGTCAAGAAGACAACATTTTTCAAACATTTCTTTTGCATTACTTCCACCTCCATTTTTCGTGGCAGCTTTTCAAGGCCGTGGAGTTAAAATGTAAGCCATTGAATGGCATGCCCGATTTATATTTTTAAAAATTACCACCCCTCACC
>JALVPX010000197.1:0-8186 GCA_027031565.1 Deltaproteobacteria bacterium
GTCTGAAGGATTGTGGACTCATCATCCACTACCAGGATTCTCTTCTTCATGGTCATTTATTCCCCATCCTTTGGGGGTGCGGGAAACCAAAGGGTAAAAACCGTTCCATGTGGTTCATTATCATCAATTGTAATCCTGCCCCCATGATCCTGCATGACCGAATTGACAATGGCCAGGCCAAGTCCTGTTCCTCCAGGCCTTTTTGAAAAATAGGGTTCAAACAGGCGCGGCTTGTCCTCTTCTGAAACACCCGAACCAGTATCGGCCACAGACACATAGACCATTCCCCTTTGTATATCATATCCTGTTGTTAAAATTATTTCACCGCCCCCTTTCATGGAATATAGTGCATTGTCAATGATGTTCACCAATGCGCGCCTTACTTGATCCCTGTCCAGGTTGGCCTTGGGCACTTGGCCCTGCTGCACATGGAACACAATATCCTTTCTCATCTCCTGGTACATCGGCAGGACTTCGTTGACTATGCTGTTAAGATCCTCAGGCCTTGGACTGGCAGAGGGCATCCTGGCAAAGTTTGAAAACTCGTTTACCAGGCGCTTAAGGTCCTCTACCTGGGAAATAATCGTGTTAGTGCACCTGTCAAACACCTTTTTGTCATCCACCTCTGAGCACTTGTCTCCAAAGCGCTTTTTCAGGCGCTGTGCCGAAAGCTGTATAGGAGTTAGGGGATTCTTGACCTCATGTGCTATCCTCCTTGCCACTTCCCGCCAGGCGGCCAGCCGCTGTATGCGTTCCAGTTCAGTAAGGTCATCAAAGACCACGACCACGCCAAGGCTTCGGCCGTCCATGTCCTTCAACAGGGTGAAACTCACTACCAGGGAAAGGGGCTTGCCATTTACCTCAATGCGCATGGACCTGTGTATGGTCTCATTGCCGGAGACGAGCAATTCCTTGCGCACCTTTTCAAACTCCTGGCCATATTCCTTTGAAAGTAGATTATGATATGGTTTTCCTACTACCTCCTCTGCTGTTATGCCCAGGATACTCTCGGCGGATTTGTTTACAGTGGTCACTACTCCATTCCTGTCTATGGAGATGACCCCTGCAGCCACATTCTGCAAGATGATCTCGATATAGCGCTGGCGCCGTTCCAGTTCTGCATAGCTTTTCTTTAACTGTTTTGTGGCCCTTTCTGCCCGGGCACGTGCCTCTTTCAAATCGGCGGTCATGGTGTTGAAGGCGCGCACTAGGGAGCTGAGTTCATCTCTGCCAGGCGCCTCGAGATGAAAATCCAGATTCCCGTGTGCCACCCTGTGGGTCGCATCGGCCAGCATCTGTACAGGTTCAGTTATGGTCTTGGCCAGCCTGAAACCAAACCACACTGAAACAAAGAGTATAAGGAAGGTAACCGCGAGCATGAGTATGGTCACTGCCGTGTGAATCGGCTTCTGGAAAACTCTTAACTGCCTGTACTCCTCGTATCCTGTCCTGATATCGTCCAGAAGGCCCATCATATCTTGATGAAGGACCTTGCCAACCACTACGAGATACAAAGGCCGCTTGCCGCTGTGAGACAAGATGGTAACCGCCCTTATCAGCTCACCTGCTGCCACAGGATGGGGCGTGACTACGGGCTTGTTGTGATGAAGGGCCTTTTCCATGATTATATTGGGGATGGCAGGCGGCGGGTCAACCAGCGGCAGAAGATACTTCCTGAAAAAAAGTCCCTTGTCCAGGCTGATTATCTCCAAGGAATGTATTCTGGCCTGCTCGATTCTGCCCTTTCCAGCTATTGGCATGGAGATCTGCTCGATAACGTTTTCCAGACACTCTTTGTCAAGCTGATCACCTTCCGTCAGGCATTGAATGGCAATGGAGTGCTCTACATCCTGGGCAACAAGTTTTATGCCCCTGACTTGCTCATCATAGAGGGTCTTACCCACGGTAATAGCACTTTCAAGGGACTTTTCCACGCGGATGTCAAACCAGTAAGAAAGGCTGGTGGATAGAAACTGAAAGGCCACGAAGAAGAGCGCCAATGTTGGCAGCAGCGAAAGGGAAACAAAGGCAACCACCAGCTTCGTACGTAATTTGGCCCCCAAAAGGTTCTGCCTGTCCTCGAACACTACCTTGACAAGGTTGCGTATGATTAGGAAACCCAGGAACAGTATCAGAATGGTATTTAGATTTATAATAAAGAAAATAAGCAGGTTGCTGCCATGCTGAAACGGCCCGGAGCCTGATATGAGTGCGTACTCGACCCAGGAGAGGATGAGCACGGCAGCACCGCTCGTAAGCATCAAAATGCGCTCCCGCTTCCGGCGGGCTATTTCACTAATAGGTAAATTTGACTTCATTCCACTCAGTAGAAAAGCCCCATCGAGAGAAGATCTCGATCAACCCTTCAAAGGGTAAAAAGGCGTCTCCTTTTTCGGCCTCGGCCTTGATCTTGAGGAAATATGTCCTGCCCCTTGAAAGCCTGGAAAGGGTGCACAAAGGAAATTTATGTATCTGAAACGCCTCTTTCCGCGCCTCTTCCAGGGTGGATACAGTCACCACCCTGGTTCCCTTGCTGGATACGATGCGGAACTCGCCCTTGATGGCGTCATAAAAAAGCGTCTTCTCTATGTTCCTCTTGGCAATCCGCTTGTATCTCAAGAACCTTGGCGACAGCAATTCAAGGCTGAAACTATATTTTATGGGCACCCCGCTTTCCAACGCCTCTTTTATTTTCTTGGGGAAGGGATTGAGCAGGCTGAAACTCGCTTCCAGGCAGCCGTCTGAATTGAATATCGCTATCTTGCCTATGCGGGGCTTGACATTTTTCACTCCATCTGCCTTTACTATAGATGGGCCTATTGTTAAGGAAAGGACGAGCCCTGAAAAGAGAAGCAGTAAAAATATCTTGACAAAATGGCCGCAAGGTCCTATTTTTTTATCTAAATATAACGGACATAAATTTCCCCTGCTGGTCCCTCTGTACCATCTCCAACAAAGACGACCAACATACCCACCTCCATCCTTCTTTGTGCCAGCAGGGGATTTCTTTTTCAGGTGCTTAATCACGGGCAATCAAAACAAAAAATCTGCTAGGTGTTTTCAATCTGCCGGCTATTTGTTCGCCAGCGTTTCCGTTTCCGCAATATAGATCGAGGCGGTATGGGCCGCGGATCGCGTTTCCCATGTCCTGATTGGCCACCAACGAGATGAACCTTTCCTTGCCTCTGGGGGTGAAAATAGTTGTATCCAATACACCCGTCAAACCCAAGGGATATATCCTTGGATCCAGTGCCACTGAAACCAGGGGGGTAAGTGTGACCCCCATGCTGCCGTATGGGCCTTCCTTCTCCCACTTGAAAAATATGTAACGCGGGTTCTCACAAAGGGCGCGCTGGAACAGGTCTGGATGCTGTTTGGCCCACCTCTTGATTCCAGGCCAATCGGCCTGATCAGGCCGGAGATAACCCTTTTTTATAAGCCACTTGGCAACACTCCTGTATGGTCTGCCGTTGCTTGCAGCATAGTGGATGTATCGTTTTTCACCATTTTGAAACCTCAACAGGGCTGAGCCTTGGATGTGAAGGGTAAGGGCATCTACCTCTGTTTTCACGTAGGCCAAAACAGGCGGAGCCTCCAGGCCTGGGCCATAATCTATTTCGCAGCGGGTGGGATAGGGAAGCAGTTTGTTTCCGCTAACCTTGCCGAAAATTGTCCGGGCCGGCAGGCTTTGGCCGAAAAGCCTCAAGGAAACTGCAACCAAATCTCTGGGAATACCATATAGAGGCACCTTGAACAGGGAATTTTTCACACGTGATGCCTCCATCTCGGGGTGGAAATAGCCTGTTACAACCATGGGGCGCCTGGAGTTGCCTGGCCGATCGTCTCCTATTTCCTGCCTGCCCGCCAGCTTCAACACCTCAAAAGAATCCATGAAAAAATGCCTGAAGGCGTCTGGCCCTAAGGTGGAACATTTATTCAAGATTCCCTGCAGCCTTGTGTTGGTCTTCAGCAAATCAGTGGCTGAGACCTTGAGCTCCCCCATCCAGAAGCCCTTTTGAGGATCTTGCTTCTTTAAAAAGGTGTTATTTTTTTCCAGGGCCCCAATAACATCTTCACGGTTTTTGCAAAACAGGTAAGGATCCGGGAATTCTTCCCCTGAAGCCTTTACCAGAAAGGGCCTTTCTGCCTTGGGGGGAATCTTGACCGGTTCTGGTCTTTTTCCTGGAACAGGGCGCTCAACCTCGTATAGGACGTTGTAAAAAGCGGCTGCCACCAAACAGATGATCAGCAGCCCTAAAACAGCTTTGGCCGAAGACATATTAAAGGCCTGTGGCCTCCATCTGTTTTCTCACTGCCTGAACAGACAGTTCAAGTGCCGCCTTTTCGCCTTCTGTCAAGGGAAATTCCAGGATCTTCTCCACCCCTCTTGACCCAAGAACGACGGGCACGCCCATGAAGAGGCCGCTGATCCCGAATTCACCTTCAAGGTAGGCGGCACAAGGCATGACCCTTCTGGAATCCTTGAGTATCGCCTCTGCCATCTCTACGGCAGCAAGGCCGGGGGTGGTAAATGCGCTCCCGGTCTTTAGGTGCTGCACTATCTCTGCCCCGCCGTATTGAGTCTTTTTTACGATTTCATCAATAGTTGCCTGGTCCAGAAGTTCTGTTACAGGTACGCCGTTCACATTGGCCAGACGCACCATTGGCAGCATGTTGTCTCCGTGAATGCCCATGACCAGGGCAGTAACATCACCAGGTGCTACCCCAAGGGCCTTGGCCAGCAGCAGCCGGTATCTGGCAGAGTCGAGCACTCCTGCCATTCCGATCACACGCTGCCTCGGAAACCCTGAGACCTTGAAGGCGGTGTACACCATGGCGTCGATTGGGTTGGTAACCACTATCAAACAGCTTTCAGGGCTGTAAGCGGCTGCCTGCTCTGAAATGGCCTTGACTATCTGGACGTTCTTGTCCAGCAGGTCGTCCCGGCTCATGCCGGGTTTTCTGGCAAGGCCTGCCGTGATTATGACCACGTCTGAGTCTGCTGTCTGCGAAAAGTCATTTGTGCCGCTTATTGTACCGGCAAAACCATTCAAGGGGGCTGTCTGGGAGATGTCCAAGGCCTTGCCCTGGGGCAGGCCCTCTACAACGTCATAGAGTATGATCTCATCTGCGATCTGCCTTTGGACAGACCATTGGGCAGCAGAAGTACCTACTGCGCCAGCCCCGATTATGGACAATCGTTTGGTGCTACCCTTGCTCATATGATCACCTTTACCTCTTCATAGAAACTCAAAAAAGCCAAGGCATCATAAACAGCCGCACGACTGTTGGCAAACATCTGAACACCTGAGATACTGATTGAATCACAGCCGGGCTGTCTTTTGGTCACGAAGTTCAGATCACCTGCTGCCTTTCATTGCCCGGTTGAAGGTAACTATTTCCTCATATGTTACGCCTGTGCCGCCGAATATGTCCAAGGCACTTCCAATGGTGAGATCAATCCTGCCTTGTCCTAAATCTTTGACCCTGTAGGCATCTTCAATAGAGCTGGCTCCGCCTGCGTAAGTGGTGGTAATGGGAGAGGCCTCGGCAAGGAGCCTTACCAGTTCCTCATCAATACCCTTGCACCTGCCCTCCACGTGGGCAGCATGTACGAGAAATTCGAAACAAAAATTGGACAGGTACTTGAGATTGTCTCCATTAATTGTGACCTTTGTGAACTTCTGCCACCTGTCCGTCACGATGAAATAGTGGCTGTCTTTGTATTTGCAGCTGAGATCCAGCACCAGCCTGTTTCTGCCAACGGCCTTTTCGAGTTTACGCAGGCGATCCTCCCTTATGCGGCCATCCTGAAAAACGTAGGAAGTGACTATCACTGCAGCCGCCCCCCTTTTAAGCCATTTGCCTGCGTTTTCAGCAGTGATGCCGCCGCCAAGCTGGAAAGCTCCAGGCCATGCATTGAGTGCCTCCATCGCGGCTTCATCATTGCCTGGGCCTAGCATGATTATGTGGCCTCCGGTCATGTTGTCTCTGCGGAATAGGCGCGCATAATAGGAGGGCGGCCTTTCAGCCACGAAGTTTTCCACCACGGCGTCAGGCCTTTCATCGTCAAGTGTGGAACCCACTATCTGCTTTACCTTACCACCGTGGAGGTCTATGCAAGGTCTGATTTTCACGGTTTTATTTTTGCCTTCCTTTTTTCACAAACCACACGAAGAAAATACTCACTTCATAAAGGAGCAACAAGGGGCCTGCCAGCAGCACCTGGTTCAAGACATCGGGCGTTGGCGTGAAGATGGCGGCGATGATGAAGATGATAAGTATAGCGTATTTCCTGTTATTTCTCAGCATTGCTGCATCGATAATGCCCAGCAAGGCCAGGAAAACCATCAATACCGGCAGTTCAAAGGCGAGCCCGAAGCCCAGGAGCAGCCTTATCGTAAGCGTGAAATACTCGCTTACGCTCGGAAGAAGCACAAAGGCATCTCCCGTAAAGTGGGCAAGGAAATTGAACGCGGCAGGGAACACCACGAAGTAACCGAAGATCCCCCCGCCAACAAAACATGTGGTGGAGGCAAAGACAAAGGGCAGGGCCAGCCTCTTTTCATGTGGATAGAGCCCCGGGGCTATGAAGGCCCATAATTCATACAGGACCAGAGGGCTTGCCAAAAAAAGTCCAACGGTCAGGGCAAGTTTTAGATATGTAAAAAAGGCCTCAGGATACGACGTAAAGATCAAAGTGGTATCTGGCGGCAGGACATCCATGAGTGGCTGGGAGAAGAGGGTAAAGATGGGATCTATGAATGCATAGGCCAATACAGCACCTGCAGCTATCCCTGCTGCTGAAATAATGAGCCTTTGGCGCAACTCTGCCAGATGTTCTACAAGACTCAGGTCCTGTTCCTGCCGGTGGCCATGCTTCTGGGTATTCATCCCGGGCGTCTCAATGCAAGATGTCTTGGTAATACCATTTGTTTGAATTGAGTATGGCCGAACCCCTTTCTGTCACGACAATCATGTCTTCGAGCCTTATTCCACCTCTGCCGGGGATATATATACCAGGTTCCACCGTTACCACGTTGCCCTTCCGGAGCATCTTTCTGTTCCTGGCAGAGAGGGCAGGCGCCTCATGAACTGCCAGGCCTACGCCATGCCCAAGGCTGTGCACGAATTCTTTTTCATAGCCGGCAGCCTTGATCTCGCTCCTGGCAGCCAAGTCCGCCTCCCTTGCCGGCAGTCCTGCCCTTATGACACGCTGGGCCTTCTCCTTTGCCTTTGCCACGATCTTATAAAGCCTGGCAAAAAAGTCATCAGGCCTGTCCCCTGCAAACAGTGTCCTGGTCATGTCTGAACAATAGCCCTTGTATATGGCGCCAAAATCGATAATAATAGGTTCGCCGGCCTTGATCTTCCTGTCTGTGGGTTCAGCATGGGGAAGGGCGCTGTTTGGACCTGATGCCACAATTGGAGGGAAAGAAGGGCCGTCTGACTCCTCATACAGTCCCTTCAGGATCTTGAAGGCGATCTCCTTTTCTGTCTGCCCTGGCCGGATGGAACGCCAAACATGGTCCATGACCCTTTCTGCTGCCTGGACCGCCTTTTTGATCATGTCCACCTCGTCAGGCCCCTTTTCCCTGCGCATCCTCTCAACAATCCCTTTCAGGGGAATCAGATCCGCTCCTGGCAGGGCCTTTTTGATGCTATCCAGGACCTCGCATGAAACGAATTTCGGCTCATAGCCGAGGCTTCTGACTTGGGCAGCCGCAAAAACCTCCTTGATTCCCTGGGCAAGCCCCTTTTTGTAAACCACCACAGGCCAGCCTGGACACTCCTCCTCAGCCTGGGCCGTGAATCTGCCGTCGGTCAGCAGATAGCGCTCCCTTGGCAATATGAGAAGTGCTCCGGCAGATTCCTCAATGCCCATGTCCTTGGCAGAAAATCCGCTAAGATAAAGCCGGTTATATTGGTTCGTGACCAAAAAGGCATCCACTCCGCGTCTGGACAGACTCAGCCTTAGCCTTGTCAATTTGCTCATCTTCTTCAAAGCCTTACCTGATATCCTTTATTATCCAGAAACCACAAATGATTTCGTGACTGCCTTCCTATCCTAAGGTCCTAATTTCTAAATTCAAGCCTGGACGGGAAGATTCTGAAAGGTGCGATTTTGAGACGAGGATGCGCAGAAGAGGTGCATTTCTCTATAAAGCCTGCAGGCCGGCTCAAGG
>JALVPX010000197.1:8196-10871 GCA_027031565.1 Deltaproteobacteria bacterium
ATACTTTTATTAGCTCATTATCAGTTCAATATATTACCGCTTCATATTGAGCAACTCGTTAAGCATATCGTCTGTGGTGGTAATAACCCTCGAATTGGCCTGGAAGGCCCTCTGGGTGGTAATGAGCCTTACAAACTCTGTACCCATGTCAACTGTTGACTGTTCGAGGGCATTTGACGCTATTGAACCAAGGCCGTTCGTACGCGGCTGGCCTGTAACCGGGGCACCAGATGCCGTTGTCTCCCGCCAAAGGTTTCCGCCTTCCTTTGCCAGATCCGACGGGCTGTTGAATCTGGCCAGGCCGAGCTGGGCCAGGGCTATGATGCGTCCATTAGAGTAGCTTCCCGTTATGACTCCTTCAGAATCCACGTTGACCGACTCAAGGAAGCCTGCTCCAAAACCGTCCTGGTCGTAAAAGAGCGTGCTTGAGCGGTTTGCGTATTGCGTGGTGGTGATTGCCTCGGTTGTCCAAGTAGAAGGAGGATCGTAGCTTCCGTCATCATTCTTGGTCACAGTAGCATAAGCGCCGAAGTTGAGTTCCACCATCTGTGCCGAACGGTCCCAGCCGGTAGTGGGCATGGCCTCGCCTGAAGGCGGCAGGAAGTAAGCCTTGAGCTGGGGATAATTGTGGTCTCCGTAGGAGACGTCGAACCAGTCTCCTTCAATGTCCTGGCCAGTGATGTTATAGACAGTCTCAGCATTGGCCGCGTCGCGGATGGTGGCCTGCATGTTTTCTGCATCGTACCTCACCACGGTGTAAGTGTTGCCACCGGAGGTAAAGGTCACGTACGTCGTTTCATCATCGGGATTGATCCTGTAGAGGGCATCAAGCTCCAGGAAGTTCTGATTTGCAGCTGGGTCATTGTCGTTGTCTATTGGAAGATCTGCTCCGCCTGCCGGGTTGCGGAAGTTCCTGATCCTCGTTCCGAAACGCTGGATATGCTCGCTGTTGGTGGTGCCGATCTTCGCCTTTATGACCGTCGCGCCTGCGGCATCGCTTGTAAGGGTTATGGTCTGATCCTCTGGATCAAAACCGACTATGTAGAACTGGTCATCCCCCTGGCCGTCTGCGTTGTTGTCCAGAAAGACTGTGGGCTTTCCCGTAATGACGTACTGACCAGCATTTGTTTCAGGAATAACAGGCAGGTCTTCAACGTCCTCCAACCTAAATT
Organism: Deltaproteobacteria bacterium; assembly: GCA_027031565.1. Classification (GTDB taxonomy): domain Bacteria; phylum Desulfobacterota; class Dissulfuribacteria; order Dissulfuribacterales; family JALVPX01; genus JALVPX01. The sequence continues at coordinate 9,369 of JALVPX010000197.1, forward strand.
TTATCATGTTGCCGCTGCCCCCGGCATCGTAAAATTTCGAATTGGCGTATTGGGCGCCGGCTCCGGCCACCTCTTCCACAACTTCACCAATGCCGTTGTTATATTTGCTGTATATCCCGTCTATGCTGCCCTGGGGAGTGAAATGCAGGAACCCCCTCATAAGGAGGCCGCGCTCGGAAGGCGGTGTATCCGGCAAGGTGGCGTAGACGTTTTTGTCTTCCTCTGGCGACATGGTGACTATGAATTCCCATTCCCTGTCTGAGGATGTCTTGTCGAAATATATCGTCAGCTCATGGGTGTTACCCAGGCTGTCGTAAACGTTCAGGCTTGTCTTGTATTCATAATCCACGTTTGGCGCCAGCACGCCATTCTTCTGAACCCATGCCTTTTCAAGGCCCCTTGGGTCGACTGGGTTTGAGACCCTGCTGTCCAGATTCACGGCCACGGTGGCCTGTGCTGTGGCCACCGGCGGGGAAGAATTTACCACTTGTACATCTCCCATGGCTCCGACTATTTCAGCAGTTCCGTCCGGCTGCGTTTCCATCTTCCAGCCCTGGACCTTCAAGCCGGCCGGATTGACCATGAAACCCAGCTTATCGATGTGAAACTGTCCTGCTCTTGTGTAATAGACGCTGTTTTCCAAGGCAGGATCGCTCACAATGAAAAAGCCGTTTCCGGCAATGGCCAGGTCTGTGGGTGAGGACGTGGACTCAAAGGAGCCCTGCTGAAACAGTGGGGCCACGTCGGACATGGCTGCACCGCGCCCCACCTGGGAGCCGCCTCTTGCCGTGTTAATGGACTGGGCCATTATGTCCTGAAAAGTAGAACGGGATGCCTTGAAGCCAGTGGTATTGACGTTTGAGATGTTGTCGCCAATCACCTGCATGGCGTTTCCCATGTTAACCAAACCACTTACACCTGAGTACAATGAACTTGTTAGAGCCATAGGTTACTCTACCTCCTTATATGCTCGCTGAAATTTTTATCCGACCTTCCAGACATCATCCAATTTTATGGATGGGCCATCCTTGATCTCTATTTCCGGCAGGCCCTTTTCAGACCGGGCAACGCCTTTAACCAGGCCTGTTGTCCAGCTCTTTACTTCCACTTCGTTGCCGTCTTGATCCATGGCAGAAACCGTGAATGAATAGGTGCCTTCGGCAAGGGCATTGCCGCTGTCGTCTCTGCCGTCCCACTGGATGGTGTGCCTTCCTTTCTCAAAGGCCCCTGCATCCAGGGTCTTGACTCTCTTTCCTGTGTTGTCCCTGATTACTATTTCACTTGATACAACTGGTTTTTCCAGGGTGATGCCGAAGGGCTCGACACCTGTTTCATCCAGCAGGATATTGCTTCCTTCGTACTGAACCTTGCGGCCGATGAGATTTACAGCGCTCATGCCTGTTCTGGCTTCATCTGCCGCTGCCAGCCTCTCCATGACCTCATTGCTCTTGTACATGAGATCCACCATGTTGAACTGCGCCACCTGGCTGGCCATCTCCGCAC
>JALVPX010000198.1:0-1410 GCA_027031565.1 Deltaproteobacteria bacterium
GCAAAACAATAATTCCATCATATCAGCAAAAGGTTAATCTTTCATGCAAAAAACCGAGGCAACCGAAAAGCCGGGTGTTTCCCGTACCAGTGCCAGGATTCTCCTGGTCGATGACGAGCAGGCCATCATAGAGGTCATGAAGATGCGCCTGGAACTGCTTGGCTACCAAGTAATTGCCACCACGGATCCCTTAGAGGCCCTGGAAATATTTTCTGACAGGCAGGATATCGAGCTGCTCATCACTGATCAGAGGATGGAGAAGCTCTCCGGCCAGGATTTGATGCAGAAGTGCCTTGAGATAAATCCATACCTCCAGACAATAATATTTACGGCCTATGGCACCATAGAGCAGGCGGTCGAAGCCATAAGAGCCGGTGCCTTCTCCTATGTTACAAAGCCGGTAGATCATCAGGAACTCGAAATCAAGATTGAACAGGCACTTGAAAAAAGGATCCTGCTGAGAAAGATACATGATTTTGAGGGGCTTCTCGAGGGACAGCACGAATTTGCGGGTATTATCGGCAAGAGTGCCAGGATGAAGGCAGTTTTCAAGCAGATTCTTCAGGTGGCACCCACAGACATTACGGTCAGTATATTCGGGGAATCGGGTACGGGCAAGGAGCTTGTAGCACAGGCAATCCACCTTTACAGCAGCCGGAGCAAGGGGCCTTTTGTGGCAGTAAACTGTGCTGCGATTCCTGAAACCATGCTGGAAGATGAGCTCTTCGGCCATGTCCGCGGCGCCTTCACTTCGGCTGTTACATCCAAGAACGGTGTTTTCGCCTCTGCAGACAGGGGAACGCTCTTTCTGGACGAGGTGGGGGAAATGGCCGAATCCATGCAGGCCAAGCTGCTGAGGGTCATAGAGACGGGTGAGGTCAAGCCCCTGGGAAGCGACAGGATAAGAAAGGTTGACGTGCGGCTCATAGTTGCAACCAAGAGGGACCTGAAGAAAATGGTGGCCCAGGGCACATTCAGGGAAGACCTTTTTTACAGGATCCACGTGGTTCCTCTGGTAATGCCGTCTCTCAGAGAAAGGAGAGAAGATATTCCTGTCCTTTTCGGTCATTTTCTTGGTCCGGCCCTTAAAAAGATGAATAAGCAGATAAACTGGATAGACGAAGATGTGCTCGAGGCACTCAAGAGGTACGATTGGCCTGGAAACGTCCGGGAGCTTGAGAACCTTGTGGACTTCCTTGCGGCAACCTGCCAGGGCGAGGTGATAAACAAGGAGCTTCTGGCCAATACTCCCCTGGCAGATTTTTCCAGGAGTTCTTCGTTTGTGCCCCTGAAAGATGCCAGGTTTGAATTCACCAGGAAATACCTTGAAGATCTTCTGCGATTTACCAAGGGCAATATCAGCGCCGCGGCAAAACTTGCCGGATATTACAGGGCGGATCTGTATAAGCT
>JALVPX010000198.1:1420-3652 GCA_027031565.1 Deltaproteobacteria bacterium
GGCTTGAGGTGGAGGAATTCAGGAAAAAAGGAAGAAGGATAAGCACGGCAGAACTCGGAAAACTCTAAAACCGCAAGAACTAGGGCCTTCGGCGCCTGCGGCCGGCAAAATCCTGTCATCTCGTCAGGCCAGGCATGCATAAAGGGGTTTTCAATGCACCTTTCCTGGGCTGTTGCCAAATGTTGAAAACGTTGATAGTTTAATAGGTATGAATAGTGTTTTTCAGGGACTTCTGCCTTGTCGCCTGCAGGCGATTTGTTCCTGGAAAAAGGAGGTCTTCAAGTAATATTTTTAATGAAACTGGGGCCTCAGAGGAAAAGTGTGAAAAGCATCAGCAGTTCTGATAACCGTATCTCGGCCAGTGGAGAAGGGAGTTCAGTGCCTGGTACAGGGCGCGGTGTTTTACTCAGGTTAGGAAGAGGCCGTCTGGAGCAGCAAGGTCATGTTCAGGCGGCCTTTTATTTTATAAGGTTATTAAAATTCAAGGAGGTTGTCGGTGATGAGTGATAAACCATTCATTCTATGGTTTAAGGAGATCGGGATCGAGGATGTCCCTCTGGTTGGAGGAAAAAATGCTTCTCTTGGAGAGATGTATCAGCATCTTTCCAGCGAGGGGGTACAGGTACCCAACGGGTTTGCTATCACTGCTGAGGCTTATAAACATCTCCTCAAGGAAGCAGGTATCGAACAGGCTGTCCGTGATGCCCTGGCAGGTCTTGATACCAGTGATATACACAATCTGAGGGAAAGGGGCAAAAAGGTCAGGGAAATCATCCTCAATGCCAAGTTTCCTGAAGATCTGGAAGAGGCCATAAAGAAGGCATATGCCCAGATGGAACAGGAATACTATGAAAACGTGGACGTGGCTGTACGCTCATCGGCAACCGCCGAGGACCTTCCGGATGCATCCTTTGCAGGTCAACAGGAGACTTTTCTTAATATCACCGGCACAGACGCCCTGATAGAGGCATGTCATAAATGCTTTGCAAGCCTATTTACCGACAGGGCTATCTCCTACAGGCATGATAAGGGTTTTGGTCATTTTGACGTGTATTTGTCCATTGCAGTTCAGAAGATGGTCAGAAGCGACAGCGCCAGCTCGGGAGTCATGTTCACCATAGACACCGAAAGCGGCTTTGAAGACGTGGTTTACATTACCGGGGCCTGGGGGCTCGGGGAAAACGTGGTCCAGGGAGCAGTAAATCCGGATGAATTTTACGTCTTCAAGCCCACCTTGAAAAAGGGTTTCCGGCCCATCGTCAGCAAACGTCTGGGGCTCAAGCAGCACCGGATGATCTATACCTCTGATCCCAACGAGCCGGTCAAGAATGTTGAAACATCGCCGGAAGAACGCCGCAGATATGTCCTTTCCGATGACGAGATTCTACAGCTGGCTAAATGGGCGTGCATCATAGAAGAGCACTACAAGAAGGCCATGGATATCGAGTGGGCCAAGGACGGTGACGGAGAAAAGGTGGGTACAGGAGAGCTTTTTATTGTACAGGCCAGGCCTGAGACTGTTCATTCCCAGAAGGACACCAATTACATGGAGACATACAAGCTCCTGGAAAAGGGAGAAGTTCTAGCTACCGGTAAGGCAGTGGGGAGCAAGATCGGCCAGGGCAAGGCCCATGTGATAAAGGATGTCAGTGAGATTACAGACTTCAATGCAGGCGAAGTCCTGGTCACCGATATGACGGATCCGGACTGGGAGCCCATAATGAAGGTGGCCTCGGCAATAGTTACCAACAGGGGAGGAAGAACCTGTCACGCTGCCATTATTTCACGCGAGATGGGTATACCCTGCGTGGTCGGCACTGAAAACGGTACAGAGGCCATAGTCAGCGGTGAGGATGTAACCGTGTCCTGTGCCGAGGGTGAAGAAGGAAAGGTATACCGGGGCCTTCTTAAATACGAGGTGGACAGGATCGACTTTTCCAACGTGCCCAAGACAAAGACCATGATCATGATGAATGTGGGTATTCCCGAACAGGCCTTTGACCAGGGACAGATACCAAACGACGGCGTCGGGCTGGCAAGGCTGGAGTTCATCATAAACTCCCATATCGGCATCCATCCCCTGGCACTTCTAAATTACCAGGAGCTGAAATCAAAGGCAGCCTCTGACCAAAGTATCAAGGAGATCGTAGATGCCATAGAGGAAAAAACGGCTGCCTATGATGACAAGGCAGAGTTCTTCGTGGACAAGCTGGCTCAGGGCATAGCCATGAT
>JALVPX010000199.1 GCA_027031565.1 Deltaproteobacteria bacterium
CAGGCTGCTGGCCTCAGGCCTTCCCAGCACCACCACCTTTGCCTTCTGCCTTGCGGCGTGAATCGCAGCCTGAAGCCCTGCAGGGCCGCACCCCACTATTATGACATCATAGTGTGCCATGTGATTTATCTCCCCTTATCAATGGCTCAAGGCCTCGGAGTCGTCGTTGCCCTGCACGGGAATACGATATTCCTCCTTGAGCCAGGAGCCTAAATCCACCATCTTGCACCTCTTGCTGCAAAAAGGTCTGTAAGGATTGCCCTCATATTCGGTTTTCTTCTTGCAGTTTGGGCAGCTAACGTATGTCTTTTCCTCTTTCATAATTTGTGCTTGTCGCATCCGCCTTTGTACAATTTTCTGTATCTGGTTCCTGCCGGGGTATCCAGCACCTCGATACCTGCCTCCTGGAGCCTTTGCCTGAGCTTGTCTGCCCTGTCCCACTTCCTCTCTCTTCTTGCATGCTCTCTTTCTTCTATCAACAAAAGCACTTCATTGGTAAAGCTCTTTTTTACACCCTGGATATCCAGTATGGAAACCATCTTATCCAGGGCCTCAAGGAGTTCCAGTATTACAGAGGCCTGTTTTCCTGAAATAGACCCGGCACTGAGAAGGGGGTTCAGCCTCTTTATAAAATGAAAGAGCGCCCCCACTGCCAAGGAAACATTAAGGTCGTCATTGAGTGCATGCAAGAACTCTTTCCTCAATTTTTCGAGTTCCTCATCCAGTTGCACCCCCTGTGTGCCATCCTCATGGGAGCTTATTGACAGAAACACCAGTTCTGAAACAAATTGATCGAGACGGCGCAAGGCCTTGGTGGATTCCTTGAGAAAGGCAGGCGAATATCGTATTGGCTTCCTATAGTGGGTGCGCAGGAGATAGAACCTGATTTCACGCCCGCTGTAGCCCTGGTCGAGGAGGTCACGCACAGTTACCACATTGCCCGCTGACCGGGACATCTTTTTCCCTTCCACCAGGATCATGGCGCTGTGAAGCCACTTGTCAGCCAGCGGTCTTCCGGTAAGGGCCATGGCCATGGCAATCTCGTTTTCATGGTGTGGAAAGACCAGGTCGGTGCCGCTGGTATGGATGTCGAAATATTCACCCAGATATTCCTGGGACATGGCAACGCACTCGATATGCCAGCCAGGCCTAGCCTTACCCCAGGGCGTATCATAGCCGATACCCTGTTTCAGCTCTTGGAGAGTGACCCGTTTAAAGAGGGTGAAGTCTGCAGGGCTGTCCTTTTCGTAATCGTCCAGGTCCACGGTTCTGCCGAGATCAATGCCCTTCATGTCAATCCTGGACAGTTGCCCGTAAGAATCCAGTTTCGAGACATCGAAATAGACCGAGCCATGCTTGATATATGCATAATTCTTGTCTATGAGCCTTTGTGCAAGGCTGATCATCTGATCAATGTGTTCGCTTGCCCTTGGATAAGCAAAGGCAGGCTCGACACCCAGGCAGGCAATGTCTTCTAGAAAGGCCCGGGCATAATGATCTGTCAGTTCCTTGAGAGACATACCCTTGTTTATGGCTGCAGAGATGGTCTTGTCGTCGATGTCTGTAATATTCATTACATGCCTTGTCTCGTAACCATGGAACTCAAGCATTCTCCGCAGGAGGTCAGCCACCACCACCCGCCGCGCCAGGCCGAGATGGGTATATTCATAAGCCGTGGGGCCGCATGAATATATGCCCACTTTGCCGTCTGCATTTATGGGGCGAAAAATCTCGCGGCTTCTGGTCAAGGTGTTGGTGAGCCTCAGCAAGTATTCCTTGTCTGAGGTTTCCTTTTCAGGCATTGAAAAGAGCCCGGTGCTCAAATAGCGTTCCCCCCCGTCGGCAAAGATGGTTACTATGACGCCGTTTCCAATCTTGGCAGCAACCTTTAGCGCCCCTGCCAGCGCAGCTCCTGAGCTCATGCCGACAAAGAGCCCTTCCTCCCTTGCAAGCTTCTTCGTAAGCTCAAAGGCCTCATCATCGTGGATATTGATGATTTCATAAGGCATGGTCTTGTCAAATATTCCCGGCTTATAGGACTCCTTCATGTTTTTAAGGCCTTGGATCTTGTGACCCAGGAAGGGTTCGATGCCCACGACTTTGACATCCGGATCAAGCTCTTTCATGCGCCTGGTTATACCCATCAGGGTTCCAGTTGTCCCCATGGTTGCAACCACTGCATCCAGGTTTCCCTGGGTCTGCTCCCAAATCTCATTTGCCGTGCCCCTGTAATGGGCCTTCCAATTGTCTGGGTTATTGAACTGATCCACCAGGAAATAACGTTCAGGATCCTTGAGAGCCAGGTTGTAGACGGCTTCGATGGCCCCATCCGTGCTGAGTTCAGCCGGCGTGAGCAGAATCTCGGCCCCATAGGCCTCCATGATCTGTCGCCTTTCCAGGCTGGCACCTTCGCTCATGGCGATCAGGCATCGATAGCCCTTTACTGCGCAAACAAGGGCAAGCCCGATCCCCGTGTTTCCGCTGCTTGCCTCCAGTACTATCTTGTCCTTTGTAAGTTCGCCCCTCTTTTCAGCTCCTTCAATCATGGAAAGGGCGATACGGTCTTTGATGGAACCGCCCGGATTGAAACTTTCCAGTTTTGCATAGATCTTGACACCTTTATAGGGGTTAAGTTTTCTGATGGGAACGATTGGGGTATTACCTATTGTTTCGAGTATGGTTTCAGGTATCATATCATCCAATTTCCGGGTCCTGCAGGCTGCTCAAACCATGAAATAAGTATTCAACATATATATTAGAACATGGAATGACAAGGCTTGATGGTGTCTAAATTATTAGAGGTATTATAAATGTCGTCGGTTATTCTAAAAGAAGTGAGGATGGTTACGAGGGAATATGAGGGACTGGCCGGGGCAGGGGGAGTGAAGGATGTGGTACAGCAGCTTTCAGAGGCACTGATACGGGCAGGTATAAAGGTGACGGTATTCATGCCCAGGTATGGTTTCATGGAGCCATCGGCAATGGATTTCAGGCCCATGGATGTAAAGTTTGAAATAGACATGAACTATGCTCATGAAGAGCGCCGTGAAGGCATATCACTTTGGCATAACAGCATAAACGGTGTTGATATCCATTTGATAGAATCGGGCAGATTTGCAGAAAAAAAGGGAGTATACACATATACGGCAGAAGAAGAGGCGGTAAATCCCCTTTTTAAAAAGGGGGCGGGCCACCTTGACTATTTTGCTATGAATACACTGCTGCAGAAGGCAAGCCTGTTGTTTGATTTGTGGGCAGAGCAGCCCACCGCCTTATTCCACTGTCATGATGGCCATGCAGCAGTACTGCCTGCAATGATGCACGAACTGGAAGGTCTCAGACAATTTTTCAAAAAGAGTGCCACCCTGGTCACAATTCACAACGCCGGTATCGGCTACCACCAAGATGTACAGGACATCCCCTTTGCAAAGGCAAACACCGGGCTGCCTTGGAGGGTAATCAACAATTCTTTGCTGCACGGCTCCTTTGATCCATTCCTTGCCGGGGCCCAATATGGGCCAGTAAATACTGTCAGTGAAAATTATGCCCGCGAGTTGCAGGAAACGGAAATAGATGCCACTACAGGATGGCTTGGTCACTCCCTAAAGGATCGTGGAATCACCATCGAGGGCATAACTAACG
>JALVPX010000200.1 GCA_027031565.1 Deltaproteobacteria bacterium
GAGCAGATAATTTTGTGGTGTCCGCAGAGTTGCCGACTCTTAAATGATTCCGTGCGCCTGCCGGCTTAATAATGGCAGGTTTGCTGGCAGCAGAAACAGGATTGGTTGCCTTGTTATTTTTTTTGATAATAATCGCGAAAAACAGGCGTATAAATCATGTGTTACGAAAACCAGACATCTATTGCAGCGGGCAGAAATATAGCAACACATTTTTTAAAGAAAAAAATATAGAGTAAAGTCCTGATGGACGGCTTGAATTTTGCCCCACTTTAAAGTATGAAATTTTCGAGAAGGAGTTGGTGGACACCAATAAAGTATATCAATATAGGAGGAGGATTTTAGATACATGTTAGGTAAAATTGTAACCATTGCTTCTGCCATGATCTTGATGGCATCTTTTGCCAACGGCGCCGACTTGTCGCCTGTACCAGAAAATGCAAAACCTGGAGAATGTTACGCCAAGGTGCTTTTGCCGGCAAAGTATGAAAAACTCACGGAAAAGGTGCTCGTAAAAGAGGCCTCGGAAAAGATCAAGGTGGTTCCGCCTAAACTGGAATGGGTGGAAGAAAAGATAGAAATCAAGCCCGAAGTAAAGGAGATAGTTCCTGTACCGCCAAAATTCAAAAAGGTTACCGAGACCATCACAATAAAACCAGCAGAAAAAAAATGGACCACTAGCCTCAAGAAAAACAGTGCGCCAGTTAGTCCTGAGATATTGAACGGGGCCAAGGCGGCAGGAGTCAACATTGAAGCCGTGGAGCCAAATACCTGCTATCGGGAATATTACACTCCAGCAAGGTACAAAAGTATTACCGAGGAGGTCGTTATAAAGGAAGAAAGCGAGAAGATCGAAGTGGTGCCTCCCAAGTTTGAATGGGTGGAAAAGAAAGTGATGGTCAGGCCGCCCATCAAAAAGCTTGTGCCTGTACCTGCAAAATATGAAATCGTAAAGGAAAAGGTACTGGTTGAACCTGAAAAAACTGTGTGGAAAAAGGGCACGGACCCAGCCCAGAAGATTGCAGGCGCCACAGGCGACATCATGTGCCTGGTCAAGATTCCTGCCAGATACAAGATCATCAAAAAGAGGGTCTTAAAATCACCTGCGACCACCAAGGTTGTCGAGATACCTGCTGAATACAAGACCATAAAGGTAAAGAAACTGGTACAGCCAGCCCAGGTCAAAAAGATAAAGGTCCCGGCCGTGCGTAAAAAGATTACCAAGACCGTTCTGGATGCACCTCCATCATTTGTATGGAAAAAGGCGGGTGAGCCAGTAGGCAAGGGCTTCTCCTTCACAGGACATCAGATCTGTCTTGTTGAAACCCCGCCCAAGGCCATAAAGATCACGAAAACCGTGGTCGAAACGCCTGCATCCACCAAGGAGGTGGTTGTTCCGGCTGAATTCAAGACCATGAAAGTGGCAAAGATCGTAGAGCCTGCCAAGGAAATAAAAATCCCTGTTCCAGCACAATACACCACAGTGACCAAGCTGGTGAAGGTTGCCGAACCCACCATGAGATGGCAGCGCATATTGTGCAAAACAAACATGAGCGCGGATATAATTGCTGCCATTCAAGACGCCCTCAACAAAAAGGGCTACAACGCTGGCAAGGTTGACGGCAAGCTGGGCAGGCAGACCTATGCGGCTCTAGAAAGATTCCAGAAAGACAAAGGTCTTGCCACCGGCGGCATCACATATGAGACATTAAAGGCGCTTGGAATAAATATGTAACCAAAGCATAGGGCAAGTGCACGAGCCAGGCAGGATTTTCTGCCTGGCTTTATTTTTGCGTTGTTGCATGGGTTGTGATAGCTTTCCCACACCAATAGAACTCAAAGGAGGGGCAAAATGGGAGTCAGGATAGTCATAATTGGCGCTGTTGCAGCTGGTCCCAAGACTGCCTGCAGGGCACGGCGCCTTATGCCGGATGCAGAGATTATTCTTCTAGATAAAGACGATCTCATCTCCTATGGAGGATGCGGAATCCCATATTATGTATCAGGCGACATCCCTGATGAAAAGGAATTGCGCTCCACAAGCTACCATATCGTGCGCGATGAAGACTTTTTCAAGAATGCCAAGGGCGTAGAGGTTCGCACCCTCACCAAGGCAACTGCGATCGACCGCAAAGAAAAAGTGGTTCACATTGAAGATGTCGGGACAGGGAAAAAGGACTCCATTGCCTATGATAAGCTGGTTATCGCTACCGGAAGCAGGCCTAACATTCTGCCTATTCCTGGCAGGGAATTGGAGAGGATTTTTACAGTCAGCAGCCTGCACAAGGCCATAGCCATAAAGGAAAAGCTGGCTAAAGGAGAGGTAGGTAAGGCGGTTGTCATTGGCGGGGGAGCTATCGGCATTGAGATGGCTGAGGCCCTTGCAGACTTGTGGGGGGTGGAAACTACGATTATCGAATTCATGCCGCAGGTGCTGCCCCGTATAGTTGACAAGCCCATTGCAGACATGGTGACGCAGCACTTGAAAGAAAATGGAGTAAGTGTTTACACCAACGAGGCGGCAAAGGAATTCCTAGGGGATTCCCAGGGCCGTGTAACAAAGGTTGTTACCACAAACAGGGAGCTTGAAGCAGATTTGGTCATCATGGCAGCCGGTGTTCGGCCAAGGGGTGAATTGGCAAAAGATGCAGGCCTGGAGGTATCTCCCTATGGCGCCATCGTGGTGAACCAGCGTATGCAGACAACGGATCCGGATATCTATGCTGCAGGTGATTGTATTGAGACGCTGCATCTCGTTACAGGCAAAAAGGCATATGCCCCTCTGGGATCATGTGCCAACAGGGAAGGAAGAGTGGTGGCAGACAACCTTGCGGGCATTCCATCCACCTTTGAGGGCGTGGTGGGAAGTTTTATTATGAAGGTGTTCGATATCTGCGTAGGGGCTACCGGCATCAGCCTTGAGGTAGCCAGATCCGAAGGTTTCGAAGCAGTAGGCGGATTTGCTGTCCAATCTGACAGGGCGCACTTCTTTCCCACACAGGCCCTGATGTTTCTTCACCTGGTGGCGGACAAGTCCACCAGACGGGTACTCGGCCTCCAGGGGATAGGCAAGATGGGGGACGGCCTTATGGCACGTATCAATAGTGCCGCAGGCATGATTGCCCGAAAATCCTCCATAGCTGATTTCAGCAATCTGGAATTGGCCTATGCACCTCCATTTTCCACGGCAGTCGATATACTCAACGTTTCTGCCAACATCGCAGACAACCTTGCCTCAGGCAGGATGCGCATAGTTGAAATAGAAGACTTTCTTGCATGGATGGAGGGCAAAATCGAAAAACCAGACTGGATGGTGCTTGACTTGCGCCATCCCAAGGAAGCCGAACCCTTTGCAGAGAAATTCAGCGGGAAATGGTTTGCCCTGCCATACAACAGGGTAAGGCCTGAATTAGACAAGCTGCCTAAGGGGAAAAAATTCATATTGATCTGCAACGCAGGCACCAGATCCTATGAAATACAGCTCTTTCTTGATTCTGTGGGAATTGAAGGCAGCATGGTGCTTCCAGGAGGTCTCAATGTCATCAGGCGACTCGGAGTATCATGGTGGCCAGAAATTGGCTGATCAAGGATTGGCAAAAAAGTTGCATAAATTTTTCATAAAACCATATATGGAAGGAGAAAA
>JALVPX010000201.1 GCA_027031565.1 Deltaproteobacteria bacterium
TTCAAACTTTTGAGAAAGCCCATTTCTGGCGCCTTGCAGGGAAGGACAGAATCGATCAGGACCGAATTGGAAAATCTGGAAAAACAAAAGGCTGAGGCTCAGCAAAAATATGCAGAATATGAAAAGCGCCTCTCAAATATGGAGCAGGAGGCTGAAAAAATATTGCAGACCTTCATAGAACAGGGCAAGGCTGAAAAGGAAAAGATAATTGCCCAGGCAAAGGAGGCTGCTGAACGTATCAAGGGCCAGGCCGAGTTTTTCGTGCAGCAGGAACTGGCCAAGGCCAAAGTTGAATTGACCAAAACAGTAGCAGATACAGCAGTAAAGATGGCCGAAGATTTGATCCGGAAAAATCTCACGGAAAAAGATCATCATCGGCTCATCAGTGAATACCTCGAGAAGGTGGTGCATAAAAATTGACTAGTACAGTAATTGCCAGACGTTATGCAAAGGCCCTGTTCTTAGTGGCCAAGGATGAGGGCAAGCTTGAGGAGTTTGGAAAGACGCTTCAGGCAATCGAGGGTTTTTTCGAGCAAAGCCCTGATGTAGAGGCAGCGCTCGTGAGCCCTGTATTTCCGCCTGACCTCAAGCAGCAGGTAGTGGACGAACTCATTAAGGCCTACTCGGTTGACCCAACCCTGGCCAAGTTCCTCACTCTGCTTGTTGAGCAGCACCGCATCCAGCACCTGCGCCAGATAGGGCAGTGCTACCAGGAACTCCTTGACGAAGAGATGGGTGTGGTCAGGGCAGTCGTCACAACGGCTGTTCCGATTCCAGACGATCTCAAAGACAAGGTTGCAGGGGCATTGGCCAAGGCAGCAGGGAAGGAAGTTGTGCTGCAGTTGAATGAAGATCCGTCCATCATAGGCGGAGTCATAGCCCGAATCGGTGATATGGTTTGGGATGGTAGTATACGAAGCCAGCTAAGCGGCTTTAAAGATTCTATAGGGAGGGGTGAGCTCGAATAATGGCACAGATAAAAGCAGCAGAAATAAGTGACATTATAAAGAAACAGATTCAGGAATACGAAAAGACCATCGACTTGGCCGAAACAGGCACGGTGCTCTCCGTTGGTGACAATGTTGCCAGGATTTACGGAATCCGTAACTGCATGGCCATGGAGCTGGTGGAGTTCCCAGGTGGCATTATGGGCGTTGCTCTGAACCTTGAGCAGGACAACGTCGGTGTTGCCGTTATGGGTGCCACCGAGGGTGTCAAAGAGGGTGACCTCGTCAAAAGGACTGGGAAGATCGCCCAGGTGCCCGTGGGTGATGCCTTGCTCGGCCGTGTGGTTGACGCCTTGGGCAACCCCATAGATGGAAAGGGCCCCATCAACGCCACGGAATTCAGGCGCATTGAGATGAAGGCCCCAGGCGTGATCGAGAGAAAGCCAGTGCATGAGCCCTGCTATACAGGATTGAAGGCAGTTGACGCCATGACGCCAGTGGGCAGGGGCCAGCGTGAGCTGATCATCGGAGACCGCCAGATCGGCAAGACAGCCATAGGCGTTGATGCAATTATCGCTCAGAAGGATACAGACGTATACTGCATTTACAACGCCGTTGGGCAGAAACAGGCTACAGTGGCCTTGGTTGTTGAGGCGCTTCGCCGCCATGGTGCCATGGAATACACTACAGTAGTTGCAAGTAGCGCCAGTGAGCCAGCCTCCTTGCAATACCTGTCATCGTTTGCTGCAACGGCCATGGGCGAATACTTCAGGGACAATGGCAAGCACGCCTTGATAATCTACGACGATTTGTCTAAGCAGGCCGTGGCATACAGGGAATTGTCGCTCCTGTTGAGGCGTCCTCCAGGACGTGAGGCCTATCCCGGCGACATCTTTTACAACCACTCGAGGTTGCTGGAGAGGTCGGCAAAACTGAACGACGATCTCGGTGCAGGAAGCCTGACGGCCTTGCCCATTATTGAGACACAACAGGGCGATGTTTCCGCCTATATTCCTACAAACGTTATCTCCATTACAGACGGCCAGGTGTACCTTGAACCGTCCCTGTTTTTCGCAGGCATACGGCCAGCCATCAACGTTGGTCTTTCAGTTTCCCGCGTCGGTGGTGCAGCCCAGGTCAAGGCCATGAAGCAGGTTGCAGGAACCTTGAGGCTTGATCTGGCCCAGTACAGGGAACTGGCTGCCTTCGCCCAGTTCGGCAGCGATCTGGACAAGGCAACCCAGCAGCAGCTTAACCGCGGTGAAAGGCTTGTTGAGATACTTAAACAGCCTCAGTACCAGCCCCTTCCAATGGAAAAACAGGTAACCATCCTTTACGCCGGCACCAGGGGCCTTTTAGATGATCTGCCTGTGGAGGTTCTCCAGGATTTTGAACGGGAGCTTTATGAATTCGTAGAGAGCAAGCACCCCGACATCTTCCAGGAACTGAAAGACAAAAAGGAAATATCGGATGATCTAGACAAAAAGATGAACGCTGCCATTGAAGAGTTCAAGAAAGAGTTCAAGGCAGTACGTAATCTGTAGGCCGAAAGGGGCAAAACAAAATGCCATCCTTGAAAGATATACAACTCAAAATACAGGGCATAAAGAAGACCGAGCAGATTACCAAGGCTATGAACATGGTGGCTGCGGCAAAATTGCGCGGTGCGCAGGAGCGCATGGAGCAGTTCCGCCCCTATGCTGAAAAATTTGCCTCGGTCATGGGCGTGCTTTCCGGCAGTGCCAATCCCAGCGCCTTCCCCTTGATGGAAATTAGGGAAGTCAAAAAGGAGCTGCTCCTTGTGGTGACCTCAGACAGGGGTCTTTGCGGTGCCTTTAATGCCAATATCATAAATTCAGCGGAAAAGATGGCCCAGGGCCTTAGGGGGGAAGGCAAAGAGGTTGCTTTTGCCTGTATAGGCCGAAAAGGAGCAAGTTACTTTCAGCGTTCCGACTATGAGGTCGTATATAGTGCAACGGACATAATGGGCGATGTTCAGATGTTCAATGCGAGGCAGGCCGGAAAGGAAGTATCCAACCTGTTCCTTGATGGCGAAGTGGACCGCGTGCAGCTGGTATACGGCCGTTTCATAAACGTGGTCACCCAAAAGCCTACACTTAAGCAATTACTGCCCATAGCGAGCGAAGGCCTCGGGGAGACAGAGGAAGAAGAGGAGACAGGGGAGGCAAAGCCTGTTTACATCTACGAGCCGTCTCCGGAGGAGATTCTAGGCACTTTGATGCCCTTGTACGTGAACGTTCAGATCATGCATGCCATGTTGGAGACAGTGGCTAGCGAACAGGCTGCGCGTATGACGGCAATGGATAATGCAAGCAGGGCATGTAAAGATATGATAGATACACTGACCTTGGCCTACAACAAGGCCCGCCAGGCTTCCATCACCAAAGAATTGATGGATATCGTAGGCGGTGCCGAGGCCCTGAAGGGTTAACTAAAGGAATCGAAAAATAAAGCTTAAGCGGATCGATATCCGCCGGGGAGGTTAAGATATGGCAAATGAGAGTGGACAGAACATAGGCAAGGTTGCACAGGTTGTAGGTCCGGTCGTGGACGTTGAGTTTGAGCCGGGTAACCTGCCAGCAATCCTTAATGGTCTCACCATCACCAACCCCTCAATCAGTGATGAGGAAGATAA
>JALVPX010000202.1 GCA_027031565.1 Deltaproteobacteria bacterium
TGGGAAGAGCCTCCAATGAAAATCCCAACAGGTGTGACGTCTGGAGTGTCTGTCTGGAAGTTGCGTATTTCAAGCCCTTGGATTGTGATATAATCTTTGTCCGTGATGGAAATAAGCCCCTGCACGCTATCTGCCGCTGAGATCCCGGAGCCGTCAATGACAGGGGAAGCACCTGGGTAATTCTTCAAGACAATCCTGCACTCCTCACCCGTGCCTGATGCAGTGAAAATTATTTGTTCATTATAGACTCCGTCTTTGACCAGTATGGTCGTCCCAGGCCCGGCGTTAGACACGGCATGCTGAATAGTGAGCCATGGGTGCTGTTCAGAGCCGTCATTATTGTCATCGCCGTCAGGCGCCACAAAATAGACTGGGGGGCCTGCGGACGTTAAATCAGGATTCCAGTAATTGCCTGTCATTACGAGCAAACAGAGCAAGGTTACGGAATCTTCATAATAGTCTTCGTGGGTGTCATGAACTGCATCATAGATATCGTTCAAAAATTGCTGCTTGTCTGCCCTTGTCATTAAGGCCACACCTGTAGGTGCCATGAAGAATGTGGTATTCCAGTCTCCAATCGGGGTGCCGTCGAGCTCGTATCCAGCCTTGATAAGCGCAGGGTTTCCCCCTGTAACACCAGCGATCCAGTCGATAAAGGGATTCAATATTGCAAAAGAACGGCTGTCGTTATTGAGCAGGGCGTCGATGCCGATCCTGAACGGCACCCTTCCTGCATTGTAGTAAAAAGAACCGCAATGTTCTTCTCCTGGCAGAAAATCGTCGTCTGCCGGTCGAGGGGAGTGATCGGTGGCTGAAACAGGCTGGATGAAGTCGGGCAGCAAGCCGGTTGAGGGGCTGTAATTGGATTGGATTGAATTTGCCACATCCTGTATGGCCTGAACCGCATCCTGCCAGAAGGCGTCTTGCATGACCTGCCCAAAAGACCTGAAGTGCGAAATCATGAAATCAGAAGTGCGCGGAGTATATTGATTATATTTTGGACCATCTATTTCCACCCAGTCTCCCAACAAGGGCAGGTGGCTGTCTGGACCCATGGCAGATTCCTTTAAGGCGCTTATGCGTTTTTTTGCTTCAGCGAGATAATTTATCGGGCCGTTGCTGCCCCATTGACTGTGGGCCAGCAGAAGGGCAAAGGCGATGTCTGCATCGCCGTCAAAGGCACTGTCTTCACCTTCTGGACCTTCCGGAGTCTGCCAGGCCATGAACCGGCCTTCCAATTTGCTGGGGTGACTGACTGCATAGCGGTACAACCCGTCGAAAATCGTCTGGGCATCACCATCATGGCCTGCCATCAAGGCGGTTATGATCATGCCGTAACCTTGGCCTTCTGAAACAGTTCGGCCCTGGTCTGCGCATCCATAGGAAATCCTGTATTGAACCGGGCTGCCGGATACTCTGATCAGGTAGCGCTTTTTCCAGTAATCGTAAAAGGTGCGTACGTGGTCATCCATCTGGGCCTGGGTATAGTTGTTTGGCTTTATGGTTCCGCCCGCATATGAAACGTGCTCTGGAAAGGGGTGGCGCGGAGCACACGCTGAAAATGACGTTTGGATTAAGGTGAAAAAAAGAAACACGCTCAAAAAAATAAGGTTAAATAGGCAAGTTATTACATTCATTGTTGACGACCAGTCCCTGAAAGCTGATTTTGTTTCCTGGCAGCACCCAGGAAAATTTAATTTAATCCTGCAGTGCACTCTTTGTCAATTTGAGCTTAAACCCGAACTGCGCAGCCTTTGGGCAACAATAATTCATGCCCTGCGGCACGGCCATTTCGGGCTCACTCCCTGTTGAGATCCTCCAATAGGTTTTGTATATCACTCCCCAAGGGCTCCACGGCCTTTACGGGATATTTTTGTTCACGTGCTGCAGCCACTAGCCTTTCGATCCGCTTTTGAGGATGTGGATGGGAGGCAAACAGGTAGGCAAGCCTCCCCTGCCTTTTTTTCTTCAACAGCCTTGCGAAAAAATCGACCGAACCGCCCACATGGCCATATCTTCGGTACAGAAGATGCAGGCCCCACATGTCTGCATCCTCTTCCTGTGACTGTGAATATCTAGCATCGAGGCCTGATACAAAGGTAAAAAGGAACGGCTGGGAGCTATTTTTAAAAAGCAACCAGGATGCAGCACCCAGGATAATTCCCTTTCCCAGGCGTTTCAGGTGGTCCCTGTGGGCAAAATGGCCAAGCTCGTGGGCGAGGATCATGGACAATTCATTCTCAGATGCCACTTCCTTGAGCAGGCCTGAAAAAACTACGATGGTGCCGCCTGGCAATGCAACCGCATTCACTGTGTCTGATTCGATGAGCCTTACAGAAAAATCATATCGCTTGAGTGGAGACCCTTGCGGCAGGCACTCAACCAGGGCGTCAAGCCGCTTTTTGAGCGGTGGGCTTGGGATTCCAGGCTCCTGCTGAAGGATCTCCTTGCCGATCCAGACCTCGGCATCGACCGGCAGATGATGCACAATCCACCCGGTTAGCAGGGTCAAACCAAGATAAACAAGGGCTGCCAGCAGAAACAGGCCTCCACCAAGCCATGCCATTTCAGCCAGCGGATGCGTTTTGGAAATATTTACAGCACCATCCGCCTCCTTCGGCACGAATTTCATGCCTGCTTGATCAATGCAGTGCCATAGGCTATGGCTTCCACACTTCCCACCTGTTTCTTCCGGTTGGCAGACTGCCCTATTGCACTCATTTCTATCCTCATGTTGACCACTATGTAGGCGCCGAGGCTGGCTGCCTCTTCCTTCATTCTTAAAATCGCCTCACGCCTTGCCCTGTCCACCAGGCTTTCGTACGATGCCACCCTGCCGCCGAAGATGTTACGCAAAATGGCCAGGGCACGTTTAAAATAGTCAATGGATACAACAACACTTCCCACGACCAGACGACCCGTTACCGCATCATCTTCTTGAATCTCTTTGAGAGTAACAGCAGGCAGAGAAACCAGCTCCTGTTCACGCATTTCAATGGACCGGTAGTGGCGGCGTTCAGCAATGGAGCCTGCCACGTATCCCAGCGCAAGCAAGAAGAGGGGAAGTACCAGATTCAGGTTCTGGAGTATGAATTCACCCATGGCAGGCACCTACTCCACTTTTACAGCAGTTCCATAGGCAAACAGTTCGGCAGCTCCCTGAGCCACGGACGAAGTGGCAAATCTGACATTTACCACCGCGTTTGCCCCCATCTGACGCGCCTGTTCCACCATGCGCTGAAGCGCCTCTTCCCTGGCCTCGCTAAGAAGCTCAGTATATCCCTTGAGCTCGCCTCCAACCAGGTTCTTCAGGCCTGCCATAAAGTCTCTGCCAAGGTGCTTTGCGCGCACGGTGCTCCCCTGAACTATTCCATAATGTTCAATAATGGACTTTCCTGGTATTGTTTCCACATTGGTTACAATCATGAGTCCTCCGTTCAAAAAGAAAAAGGTTTCACTCCAATTCTTCGGCCGTACCAGCCTGCTCAATAAAAAAGGAAAAGGTACCGGCAAGTGCTGCCTCTACGAATTGATGCCCGGGTTTGTGGTTGTGAACAAAAAAAACAACAAAGCTTGCGAGATTACCGCAAAAGAAGGCGTAAATAGCGTCTCTTGCCTATTTTCAGAACCACTGAATCTCCTCCAGGCATCGAGAACTCTTCTTCCCTTATTTTTTTCCCATCCATGCTGACAGCGCCCTGTTTTATGAGCCTGCGTGCCTCGGACGTGCTTTTTACCAGACCAGCTTCCTTGAGAACCTTTGGCAGGTAAACCTTCCCTTCACCAGAAACTTCCAATTCAGGGATGTCTTCCGGAATCTCACCCCTGCTGAACTGGGCTTCAAAGGCCTTTTTGGCCTCAGCTGCTGCTGCTTCGCCATGGAAACGGGCCACCAGTTCCATTGCCAGGGCGATCTTGGCCTCTTTCGGGTGAAGGCTGCCAGACTCGATATCCTTTTTGAGTCTCTTGATTTCGTCTACACTCTTGTTGCTCAAGAGTTCATAATATCTGAACATCAATTTGTCTGAAATCGACATGAGCTTGCCGAACATTTCCCCAGGAGGTTCTGTTATCCCCACATAGTTCCCCAGGGACTTGCTCATCTTGTTTACGCCGTCCAGTCCTTCCAAAAGGGGCATCGTTATGACTACCTGGGGAGGTTGGCCATATTCCCGCTGCAGATGCCTTCCCACCAAAAGGTTGAACTTCTGGTCCGTACCACCGAGTTCCACGTCTGGGTGAAGTGCCACAGAGTCATAGCCCTGTATGAGCGGATATATGAATTCATGAATACCTATGGGCTTGTTGCTCTGAAAACGTTTTTTGAAATCGTCCCGTTCAAGCATTCTTGCCACTGTATGTTTGGCACACAGACGGATCATGTCTATTGCCTTCATCTCGTTCATCCAGGTCGAGTTGAAGACCACTTCCGTCTTTTCTTCATCCAGTATCTTGAAGATCTGCTCCTTGTAAGTACGGGCGTTTTGCTGGACCTGTTCCGGGGTCAGCGGCGGGCGTGTCTCTGACTTGCCTGTCGGGTCGCCAATGAGACCAGTGAAATCCCCTATTAGAAAAAGCACCCGGTGGCCCAGGTCCTGGAAATGTTTCATTTTTTGAATGAGTACAGTATGGCCTAGATGAAGGTCAGGGGCCGTGGGGTCAAACCCGGCCTTCACACGCAGGGTTTGCCCTGAATCCACTGCCTTTTTAAGACGCTCGCGCAGTTCGTCTTCCTCGATTATCTCTACGGTTCCCCGTTTTATAAGTTCTAAGGCCTTGTCAACATCCTTTTCCATTTCTGCACCTGAAACTCTGATTTTTTATTTGGCATAATCCACGGCCCTGGTTTCCCTGATGACCGTCACCTTGATCTGGCCCGGATAGCTGAGCTCGCTCTCTATCTTCTTTGCCACATCCTTGGAGATCAAAACTGCCTCTTCGTCAGACACCTTGCCGCTATCCACCATTATCCTGATCTCACGCCCTGCCTGCACGGCATAAGATTTCTGCACACCAGGAAGGGAAGTGGCAATGCGCTCCAAATCCTCCAGCCTTCTTACATAGGTCTCAAGCATTTCACGCCTTGCGCCTGGACGGGCGCCAGACAAGGCATCGGCGGCCTGGACCAATACGGCAATAGGCGTTTCAGGCTTAATATCCTCATGGTGGGCTGCAATTGCGTGTACCACCTCCTTGGATTCCTTGTATTTTTTTGCCAGATCGGCCCCAATCAGGGCATGCGGTCCCTCCACCTCATGGTCTACCGCCTTGCCTATATCGTGAAGAAGACCTGCCCTCTTTGCCTTTTTTACGTTGAGCCCCAGTTCGGCTGCCATGATACCGCACAAAAAGGCAACCTCTATGGAATGCTGGAGCACATTCTGGGCAAAGCTGGTGCGGAACTTGAGTTTGCCCAGCAGCTTTACAAGCTCGGGATGCACACCGTAGACGCCCACATCAAAGGTGGCCTGTTCGCCCGCTTCGCGGATGGCTGTATCAATCTCCTTTTCCACCTTATGGACCACTTCCTCTATCCTGGCCGGATGGATGCGGCCGTCGGCAACCAACCGCTCAAGGGCTACCCTTGCAACTTCACGCCGTACGGGATTAAAACCTGACAAAAGCACGGCTTCCGGGGTGTCATCAATAATTAGGTCAATGCCTGTAGCCGCCTCAATGGCCCTGATGTTGCGGCCTTCACGGCCTATAATGCGGCCTTTCATCTCATCGCTTGGAAGCGGCACCACCGAAACAGACCGCTCCGCCACGTATTCACCTGCATACCTCGAAATGGCCAGTGCCAGAATCTCCTGGGCCTTTTTTGCAGCTTCTTCCCTTGTTTCCGTCTCAATCTTCTTGAGGAGTTTGGCAGCATCCTGCCTTGCTTCTTCCTCAACCTTTGCAAGAAGCTGTTCCTTGGCCTCATCTGCAGTCATACCGGCGATTTTTTCCAATTTCTCGTTCTGTTCCTGGAGCAGCTGGCCAAGCTTTTCCTCTTCCACCTTCAGCCTGTTTCTGGCCTCAGCGACCCCTTTTTCCTTTTCCATGATCTCGATCTCTTTTTTGTCAAGATAGGCCTGTTTTTTGTCCAGCTGTTCTTCACGGTGTATGAGACGCTGCTCCAGTCCTTGGAGACTTTTCTGCCTTTCTTTTAACTCTGCCTCGGCCTCCTGCTTGAGCTTGAAGGCCTCATCCTTGGCATCAAGCAGGGCCTGTTTCTTTAAACGCTCTGCCTCGGCTTTTGCCTCAAGGCGTATCTTGTCTGCTTCCTGCCTAAGGAGCTCTTGATCGGGCCCAGCCGGCCTCTTTTTGGCAAGATGCAGCCCCACAGCAACACCAGCTGCAATGCCGATTATCAACAAGATAAAAGCTAATATTTCCATATGGGTGGCACCTCCTACAGGTTCTCAAGGATTGCCACACCCCATCTCAGGAAACGCGTCCTTTGTGAAGGGAACAACCAAGCGAATTTGGTTTGGTCTAGTGCAAGACGATTTGGTGTTTAAATATCCATAACCAAAACAGCCCCATCCTTCCGTTGGCCCCAACCAGCCTTGTTGAATATATTCGGGCTATGTTGGCGATCACGTCTCTTCAATACAGCGTTGACACAAGGTACTGTTTAATGATGGAATCAATCTTGCCTAAAGAGATTGATCCACATTCATTGTCAAAGCCAAACACAACAACATAGATTTTGTTGTGCTTGCAAAATGTCTTTTATGTATCAAAAATACCCCTAGACATTTGCTTTCCATAAATCTTGGGGCGTCTCGGCCATATCTTCAGCCAAATTCGCTTCTACTATATATAGACCCTAGACGGGGTTATAGCCTTCAGTCCCCCGCCAATGCCGTGCTGCCTCAGGGTTGGTTGAACCTGAGAAACTCAGGTGGGCGTCTCATCATAACCTCCGGGATTGCGGTTTTGCCGCCATCCTCTCAGTTATGAGAGGAGACCCCCTTGTATGGGCTGTTGGCTCAACTAACTTCCAGGGCAGCACCAACACAGCAGGGGAAAATCCTCATATTTTTATTACTTACATAACTTAATACTTTTTTTCCTTAATTTCTACAATAGAATCAATTCTTTTAGCTATATTCTTGGTTTTTTCAGAAATATTATTCTCAACCTCTTCGAGACGTCTTTTAAGGCTGAGATAATCTTTACCAATGGTCAAGACCGACAGGACCATCAACTTGTGGGGTGGCAATCCCTGGTGCTGATCTTCCTGTGCCCTAACCACCTGCTGCACATAGTCGACGATCTCCTGCATAGGCACATCATTTTCCCCTGAGCGGAGATAATATGTGTGGCCGAAAAACTCGAATTTGACACCTTGATCAGCCAAAAGAGGCCTCCTCAAAAAATGCAGCTGCCATTTAGACTACTCAAAAAGCGGGCCCTCTCTTGATTCCTCAGAACCTATTTCTAGGTTCTCCAGCTTAGACAATATATTGGAGACCCTGGTTTTTACGTCGTTCCGTTCTGCCTCAAACTCTTGAACCTTGTTTTCAAGCTCCCTGATTTTCTCTTCCTGTTCAGAGGTACGGACCCTGAGTGTCTCACGTTCATTCTTCAATTCTGTGCAATATTGCAGCAACGCCTCAATTTTTTCTTCCAATCGTACGAGATCTTGTACATCCATTATTCCAGCCCCTTTCACAATTCAAATTATATTAAATCCACTCTCAAAGAGTGCGTCAACCTGCATATTCGGTTCGGCTCAAGCAAACTACTGCAGATTCGAACAAGGAGGGATTACAGCGCCTTCATCAATTTTAACGTCTTTTAGATAGGAAAAAGCCCCAATCCTGGCGCCTGACCCAATAATCACCCTGCCCTCCATAACCACGTGCGGGCCTATAACCACATCATTGCCCAATTGTACTGTCGGTTCAAGATATGTGGCATGGGCAAGTTCAAAGGTGACTCCCTCGGCCATCCAGTGGCTGCGAAGCCTGTCCAAAAGAATGGATTCCGCCCTGGAGAGATGAAGCCTGGAATTTATTCCCAGGGCCTCTTCCTCTGAGGCAAACGGAAAGGCAAACACCTTCTCCCCTTGGGAAACTGCATGTGCAACAATATCGGTCAAATAGTACTCACCCTGGTCGTTGTCAGCATCCAGCCGGCTGAGCAAGGGAAAGAGCAAATCAGAATCCACCAAGTAGGTGCCTGTATTGATTTCTTTTACCCTGCGCTCGTCAGGCGTAGCATCTCGCTCTTCAACGATCTTTTCTATGGCATCATCACAGCCTGGCCGCTTGATAATCCGGCCGTATCCAAAGGGATTTTTGAAAATGGAGGATAGGATGGAAAGCCTGCTTTCCCTGGTGCGGTGCTCCAAAACGAATTTTTCCAGTGTGTCCCTGGTAAAAAGAGGGGTGTCCCCACATATTATCAATATATCCGCCTTGGCGCCTTGGAGTAACTCTCTCGTCTGCTGGACCGCATGCCCAGTGCCGAGCTGTTCCTTCTGGAGTACAAAATCAAGCCCTTGGGACCCTACTACTTCCTGGACTCTTTCTGCGCCGTGGCCTACTATGACCACCTTTTGCACTGCCTCGAGCTCATCAAGCAGGTCCAGTACATAAACAAGAATAGGCCTTCCTAGAAGACGGTGCAGCACCTTGGGAAGCGCTGACTTCATTCTTGTTCCCTTGCCTGCAGCTAAAACCACACCTATCAATGGCCTTTGGATATCTTGCTGCCCTGTTTCCATCTTGATCCAAACCTGTCCATATTTGTCGTTTTTTTGTTCCCGGACATTACAATAAAAAAAGGGATGTTTTTCAACATCCCTTTTCAGTTTCTTTACGTGCTATGATTGTTCTTATGCTTCGTGCCCGGCGATCCTGAGCCTGGTCAATGCCCTTGCCATGGCTGCCTGGGCCCTGGCAAGGTCTATTTTTTCGCGGCCTGCCTCAGCTTCCTGTAGACGTCTCTCAGCCCTTTCCTTGGCCCTCAGTGCCCGTTCAACGTCTATTTCTTCAGACCTTTCAGCCGCTTCGGCCAAGACGGTCATTCTGTTGTTCGAGACCTCGCAGAACCCGCCGCTAACCGCCATGTTGACTGCCTCGTTGTCTTTATAGTAGGTCATGCGGCCTATTTTCAGGCTTGCCAACAATGGTGCATGATTAGCCATAACGCCAAAAACACCATCGCTGCCTGGTGTAGTAACCAGATCTACTTCGTCACTCACCACCAGCCTTGATGGGGTGACCACCTCTAGACGGAATTTCTCAGCCATAACTATATCTCGCCTATCCTTTTAACTGGTTGTTAGCCCTTTGCGGCCTTTTCTACTGCCTCTTCTATGGAACCAACCATATAGAAGGCCTGCTCAGGCAGATCATCATGTTTTCCTTCCAGGATTTCCTTGAATCCCCGCACGGTCTCCTCAACCTTGACGTATTTGCCGGGTATGCCTGTAAAGGTCTCGGCTACGTGGAACGGCTGGCTGAGGAACCTCTGACACTTACGTGCCCTCTGGACTGTAAGCTTATCTTCGTCTGAAAGCTCGTCCATACCGAGAATTGCGATAATGTCTTGCAGATCCTTGTATTTCTGGAGTGTCTGCTGAACCTGCCTTGCTACCTGATAGTGATCCTCTCCAAGTACATTTGGATCGAGAATACGAGATGTGGAGTCAAGTGGATCCACTGCTGGGTAGATACCAAGCTCAGCGATCTGGCGTGAAAGGACCACTGTTCCATCCAAGTGAGCAAATGTTGTAGCCGGTGCAGGGTCTGTCAAGTCGTCTGCTGGAACATAAACACACTCAACAGCAGTAATTGAGCCTTTGGTTGTAGATGTAATGCGTTCCTGCAGAGCTCCCAGGTCAGTGGCCAGAGTAGGCTGATAACCGACGGCCGACGGAATACGGCCCAGCAACGCTGAAACCTCGGAACCGGCCTGGGTAAAGCGGAAGATGTTATCGATAAAGAAGAGGACGTCTTGTCCCTCCTCGTCACGGAAATATTCGGCTGCGGTCAACCCGGTGAGCCCTATCCTGGCACGGGCACCCGGAGGCTCAGTCATCTGGCCGTAGATTAGCGCGGCCTTTGGAAGAACGCCTGATTCCTTCATCTCCAGGTAGAGGTCATTACCCTCGCGTGTCCTTTCACCAGCGCCGCAGAATACGGATATGCCGCCGTGTTGCATGGCGATGTTGTGGACCATCTCCATCATGATGACTGTCTTTCCGCATCCGGCACCGCCGAAAAGGCCCATCTTACCACCCCTCGGGAATGGAACCAGCAAGTCGATAACCTTGATGCCGGTTTCGAGGACCTGGACAGTGGTATCCTGCTCAACAAAGGCTGGGGCCTTGCGGTGAATTGGATACATGACATCGGACTTGATTGGCCCCTTGCCGTCAACTGGCCATCCAACCACGTTCATGATCCTACCCAGGGTTGGAGGCCCTACAGGGATCTTGATTGGGGCGCCGGTGTCTTTCACCGTCATGCCTCTGACCAACCCGTCTGTGGTATCCATAGCAATGCACCTGACCATATTGTCACCCAGGTGCTGGGCTACTTCGATGATTAGGTTATCTTCCTCATCACTGATTGAGGGGTTGGTGATGGTGAGACCATTAAGGATTGCTGGCAGGTTACCCGGCTCAAACTCAACGTCCACGACCGGACCTACAACCTGTGCAACCTTGCCTATGTTCT
>JALVPX010000203.1 GCA_027031565.1 Deltaproteobacteria bacterium
GATCGATCTCAGGCCCTTGAACTGGGTTTTGTGTTCTTGGGCTTACTTTGACCTTGAAAACCGGCTCTCCTTTGAAAATGGAAAGCCCTATTCGTGAATGGCCTGTTCTGGTGTTTTCCGGCCTTGGGTAATCTATCTTTTCAAGCTTCCACTCCCCTGAAGAGCGCTGCGACAATCCCAAGGTGGTTGGAATGAGGTCTTTTGCAGATGGTTTGTGGGAATTTATGTGATAGCCCTTGCGGATGAAAAGGCGAATTTCAATCGTATCTGATGCGGCCCAACATGCCCTGGCCATGACCTTGCCCTTTGCTCCATATTGTTTTGGCCCTCCTTCACCGTGCAGGATCTTTGCTGCTCCAACAAGCATATATGCGAAGGAGGCAGGATGCTGGTTTATTTCTTCTGAAAAGGCATTCAACGTTGCCTTGGCCCTTGATTCGTAAAGGGAAGAACCTGAACGGGCCGCCAGCATGGCCAGGAGATTAACCGCTACAGAATTTCCGGATGGTGTTGCACCGTCGTTACCATCCTTTGGCACGGCAATAAGTGGGGCGCTGTTGCCGCTCTGTTCGGTCATAAAAAAGGCACCATGTTTGACGTCCCAGAACCTTTTTACCATTTCGTCAGCGAGTTTTTCTGCCCTTTCAAGCCACTTCTCATCATGGGTGATATCATAAAGATGCACAAGGCCTTCAGCCAGGCAGGCATAATCCTTAAGTACTCCTTGTGTTCCCGGATGCCCATTGAATATCACCCTCGCAAGGCCTTTCTGGTTCTTAAAGCCGGTCTGCCATATATATTCAGCTGACTTGAGGGCTCCTTCCTTAAAGGCCGCTTTATGGAAATTTTCATAACCCTCTGAAAGGGCACTGATCATCATGCCGTTCCAGGCCGTGATGATCTTTTCGTCTCTGAGCGGGGGGACCCTTCTGGCCCTGGCCTTCAGCAGGCCTGAGTTTATCCTTTCTAAACGGTCCAGGAGATCTGCCAGCCCTGTTTTGCCCGTTTTGATATAAAACTCCAGTGGCGATCCTATGTGGAGGATGTTTCTGCCTTCAAAGTTTCCTCCAGGGGTTATTTCATAAAAATCCTTTGCAAAGGCTGCATCTTCCCTGTTCAAGGCCTTGTCAATCTGGTCCGGAGTCCATGTAAAATAGAGCCCTTCTTTGCCTTCGCTGTCCGCATCTGTGGCAGAATAAAATCCCCCTTCTGGGGAACGCATTTCCCTGAGCACATAAAATAAAGTGCGTTCAGCTATCCAGCTGAAATAGGGGTTTTGTGTGATGGACCAGGCCCTTGTGTAAACCCGGGCCATGTTCGCCTGGTTGTAGAGCATCTTTTCAAAGTGGGGAACCAGCCAGCGTTCATCGGTTGAATAGCGGTGAAATCCTCCGCCTGCTTGGTCATGGAGGCCCGAACGCCCAATTATGTCCAAATCCTTTTCAAGGATTTCCAGACAAGACGGGCATCTTTCCCTGAAGTACCAATCTGCCAGAAAGAGATAATAGGATTCACTGGGGAATTTTGGTGCCCCGCCAAAACCTCCAAATTTATTGTCGTGTATGTCCCTCAATGTCTTCAGGCAGCGGGTAAAGAGTGACTGGTCGATTTTATGCTCGCTACTTCTGGCAGACAATACTTCCTGCAGTGCCCTGGCCACGGCCTCAGCCTGCTGCAATACCTGCTGCTTTCGCTCTTGCCATGCCTGGTTGACCTGCTGAAGCAATCCATAAAAATGTTCCGGCGGGAAATAGGTGCCGGCATAAAAGGTTTTGCCTTCCGGAGTGAGAAAGCTGGACATTGGCCAACCGCCGCTTCTGTTGAGCAGCATCAAGGCGGTCATATAGATGGTATCGATATCCGGCCGCTCCTCGCGGTCCACTTTTATGCACACAAAATGCTCATTCAGGTATCTTGCTATCTTGAGATCCTCAAAGGATTCTTTCTCCATCACATGGCACCAGTGACAGGTTGAATAACCAATAGAGAGGAAGATCGGCTTGTTTTCCCTTTTTGCCTTTTCGAATGCTTCAGGTCCCCAAGGGTACCAATCCACTGGATTGTGTGCGTGTTGAAGTAGATATGGAGAGTCCTCAAGGATAAGCCTGTTAGTAAACAGAGGGCTTCCATCCGGGCCGAAATGCCTGGTGCGGGGCTTGTACCCAGGCCCCTTGGCCTTCAGGGCGGCTTCAATCTCTCTTTTCAATTTTTCTGAATAAGGCTGCATGCCTGCTGTTCCTGCAAATCCTTGTGCAAGGGAACAAGACAGACAACAAACAGTTATTAGAGCTAGTGGTAAGGCGTGTTCAGTTGCAAGAACTGCCGCTTTTAAGGCCCTGAACTTCTGTTTCATCTATCTCCTTTGCATCGAAGCGTTCTTGTTTCAGGGCCGCCAGAAATGCCTTAAGGCCGGTCTTGGTGTCTTCAAAAACCACTTTTGCAACCCTCTTCCGGGTGTCGGTTTCCACGCTTTTGACACCGGCAAGATCTTTGAGCGCGCTCCGCACGCTGTAGGCGGTACCGCCTCAGTACATTTCAGGTATCTTCAAATACATCACCTTCTCAGCGGCAAAGCAAGGGGTGAAAAGAAAGGCAGAGGCCATGAACATTAGCCCAAAGATTGTTGCAGCTATTTTTCTCATTCTTTTTTCTCCACAAATCATAAATGTTGAAGGAAAATATAAAGATGCTAACTTGTCAATGAAAACATGGAATTTGGTTTAGAAACTTGTGCTTAGTTTTTAAAGAGCTGTTGGAGGTTTCTTGCATGGCGCGTTATTTTTTTAAATCCAGGGAAATGGTGTTCACTGATCATCCTGTGTACAAGGGTGTTCGGGTTGCCAGGCTTGTTGGAAAAGAAGAAGGACAGCCTGTTGGAGTGCTAGTGCTGCGGATCGATCCTGGAGTGGAAATTCCTGTGCATACACATGATGTAAACGCTGATTCAATTTTTGTGGTTTCAGGAAAGGGCCTCGTTTTTGTGGATGGCCAGTGGAAGGGAGTTGAGGCAGGGGATTATCTTCTTGCGCCCGCAGGTGAAGAGCATGGCGTGCGTAATCAGGGGGATGCGCCGCTAGTGCTTTTCATTCATCACAGCCCGGCATTGATGTGACGTTTGCAGCTTTCACAGCAGGGGCGATTTGTAATGTCACCCTTCAGGATTAACATCATCTAATAAATTTTCCTTTTGAGCGGTTATAGAGGGTTTTTCAACTGCCTGTTAATGGGGCGGCTGGTGTGTCTCCTTCACTATTTTTAAAGGTCTGCCGTGCGTCTTTGAAGGTTCTTCATTTTCTTCACGTTAAAAATGGTTCAGGAGCCACTCCCAGCCGCCGCTTCCACGCCTGTGCATTCAAAAAGCTTTTTATCCCGAGGAGTCTTTGATTCTCATGCCTTAAAATCGACGATGCAGGTTTTTAAAAAGTCTTTTTGAAAGAAAGGCCGTGGTCTTTGAAGGCAAAGCCGGATCAGGTCTAGTGTGTGGCTCCTGAAGAGTTTTCGGCGTGAATGGGACTAAGATGTGGTGTAGACGCACGAAAAGAACTCTGAAAACTCTGAAGGAGACACCACTAGACCTCGTAAAAAGTATAATGGCT
>JALVPX010000204.1 GCA_027031565.1 Deltaproteobacteria bacterium
GTGGCTAAGAAACACGTCCGCATAGCTGCAACCCCCGAGCCCAGGGCAAGGATCAGGGCCTTTGGCGAATCCTCCATAGACTTTGAATTGTTGTGCTGGGTCAAAGACCCAAGGGACAAAGGCATTGCAATGCACGAACTCTTTCATGCCATATTCGATGCCTTCAATGAAACAGGAATAGAGATACCCTTTCCCCAAAGAGATGTGCATATCGTGCCTGCCGCAGGTTCGACTGCCGAAGACTTGAGCAAGCCTATCCCTGAAAAAGTGTTATAATAAGGCAACCATGTATTTGGCACAGGAAAGACAAAGAGATGGAACGCACAAATTTTTTATTCGCCACTCCTATCAGGATGGCGAGGGTGCGTGGCTGACCAAGGATGTATTCGATCTTGGCCATGATCCTGAACAGTTCATAATATATGTAGGCCTGCACGGATTTTATTTTGCCCCTGAAATTGAAGAGGCGGTTACTGGAAACGGCATCGACTACAAGGATGAAGAGCTGGAGAATATATTATGGCCCTTTATAGATCCTGATATCCGCAGGACCATAGAAAATTTCGGCGGCAGGCGGGCAAGGAACAAGCCACGGCGCAGGCGGAAGAGCGATGCCGAGTTGTCTGAGATGCAGAAGGCTATCCACGCCTTTGATAAACGCAGAATCGCCTTTTTGAGATTCGTCCAGACCAATCTGGAGCGCATAGTAGGTTCGCCCCTACCCATTTACAACTGCCTGCTCAACAAATCCAGGGATGAGATCGAGCAGATGATCCATTTCATGGAGCTGGATCTGCGCAGCTTTGAAATGAAAGGCTATCTTTATGCCATTTTTGATCTGCCGAGCCGTTTTTACCCAAGGCGCTCCCGCTTCATTCCTGATCAGCAAGATCCCGACCTCTTGGACCAATATTTCTTGGAAGAATTGTGCAGGCTGAATCAAGACCCCTTCTACCTGGACAAGGGCATAAGGCCAAACGCCTTCCATGGTCTGCATCCTTATCTGCAAAAATATCTCAGCCTCTACTTTGACATATATTTCAGGGATGCGCCCAGGCAAAACAGTCGCCAGGCATCATGGGCGTCGCCCCGGAATGCCGCCAGGGACCAAAAATATTATGATATCATGGGCTTGAGCCTGGAGGAGTTTTCTGCCATGAGTGAGGAAGAGTTTAAGAGCCACTACCGCAGAAAGGCCCTAGAGCTTCATCCAGACCACGGGGGAAGCAATGAGGCATTCATTGCCCTCAAGGAGGCCTATCAAATATTGATGTATAGAAAGAGGTGGTAAAAGAAATAGAGCTTGTTGAGAAAAGCAGATCGCTGTGCTTGTTATGGCCTTGCCCGGTCATATTCCTAGGCATTTCAGGCCACTTCCACCAAGAGGTGAGGCAGGTGACAAAGGTTTGTCAACCGGTTGTTCCAGTGATTCAAGATGAACCAAGGGCTGCTTCGAAAAGGTGAACGGCCTCATCTATGTGTGCCTGCGTCGTGTAACGGCCCAGACTAAGCCGTATGGTCCCCAGGGCTACATCCTGATTCACCCCCATGGCGGCCAGTACATGAGAAACCGCCACTGAGCGGTCGTGGCAGGCGGCTCCTGTAGAAGCACACAAGTTTTTCATTTTTGAAAGCAGTTCGCTGGCCATGATGCCGGGGAAAGCGATGGAAAGGGTGTTTGGGAGCGTTTTGTCCGGCCTGCCGTGGCGAACTACCTTCGGGTAAACGGCCTTGATTCCCTCAAAGAGCCTTTCTCTTAAGGAACGCTGCCTCTTTTCTTCCACGGGCAGGTCGCTTGCTGCAAGTTCGGCAGCAGCTCCAAGGGCTACTGCACCTGGAACCGGCTCTGTTCCCGGCCGTTTCCCATGTTCCTGCCCTGCTCCGAACATGATATTACCAAAAGGACTTCCTTGCTTGATAAAAAGCGCGCCTATTCCTTTGGGCGCATAAAATTTATGGCCAGCAACAGTCAAATAATTAACCCCCAATTTTTGTACATCCACAGAAATTTTGCCGACTGCCTGGGCTGCATCGCTGTGCAGCAGCACCCCGCGCCTGGCGCACATGGAGGCGATCTCCTTGATTGGCTGCAAGGCCCCTGTTTCATTATTGGCCAGCATGATGGTCACAAGAAAGGTTTGATCCGTTACGGCTTCTTCGAGCTCGTCAAGTTTTACAATACCCTGCCTGTCCACAGATACAAAAGAGACCTTCCAACCCTGTTCCAGGAGATGCAGGCAAGGATTCATGACCGAGGGATGCTCTATTTTTGAAGTTATGAGATGCTTCTTTTGTGACCTGAAGTGTGCTGCAAGGCCAAGGATGACGAGGTTATTGGATTCCGTGCCGCCGCTGGTGAAGACGATTTCTTCAGGGTCAGCATTGATCAAGGAGGAAACGCTGCCCCTTGCCCGTTCAAGGGCATCTTTGGCCTTTGCACCCAGTGGGTGGCCGCTGCTGGGGTTGCCCCATTTTTCAAGCAATGCCTCCTCCATTGCCAAGGCAACCCTTTTGTCCACCGGCGTCGTGGCATTGTAGTCAAGATAGATCATCGATCTTTTCCTGTTTGAGAAAACAAACTATTTGAAAATCAAGCAACTTTGGGCAAAAGAACGCCAATGCAGCTTGACCCCCAAAGTTGCTGCAATTATTTTTATCGCAATTTGTCGAGGATGCAAATCAGCCATTTTTGGAGACGAGCGTGCAGGATAAATTAGGTGTCTACTACAATCCCATTCCTGGCAATAAAGAATTGAGGACATACATCAGGTTAAACAACAACGATATCGAGTTCCGGTTGTGGAGTGCGGAAGATCCAGAATTGTGGGAAGAGCACGGCTGGGTGCCCTGGACGGCCATAAAAGAAGCTGAACGCTGTTATGCCTCAGAAGGCAAAGGTTCCAAGCCGCCTATGCATCTTTATGACCTTGACGCAGCCTTCAGGCTTCTTAAGGATTTTGTGCAGGATTATTTTCATGAAAAAGGCGAATAATCTTCTCGTGTGGGCGCTGTTGTCTGCAGCGCTTCTTGTCCTTCAAGGATGCGGTTCCCATGAAAGGGCTGTACACGGCTTGAAGCATTCACGTCCAAAGCCGTATGTAAAAGGCACCCAGCGGCCTTACAAGATCAACGGCAAGACCTACTATCCCCTGCCTTCTGCCATTGGATACAGTGAAACAGGCCTGGCTTCCTGGTACGGCCCTAAATTCCACGGCAGGCAGACTGCCAATGGCGAACGTTACAATATGTATGGTTTTACTGCTGCCCACAGGATCCTTCCCATGAATACCATGGTCAGGGTGGAGAACCTTGAAAATGGCAGGTCGGTCGTGGTCCGCATAAATGACAGGGGACCTTTTATAAAAAACAGGGTGATTGACTTGAGCCGGTCCGCTGCTGCCAAACTTGGGATGTTGAAACGTGGTGTGGCAAAGGTAAAGATCACCGCCCTGGGAGAGCTTGCCCCGCTCTCTGAAGGCAGGCCCAGATTCAGCCACATTCCAGACTTTGAACATGGCCAATTCTATATCCAGGTAGGCTCTTTTAAAAGGCCTGAGAATGCCTATCGGCTGAGGGCAAGGCTGGCCAGGC
>JALVPX010000205.1 GCA_027031565.1 Deltaproteobacteria bacterium
CGGCGATATAATGGTTGCAGGGCACACAGACAATATTCCAATAGTGAGTCCTTTGTTCCCCTCAAACTGGAGCCTGTCTGCTGCCAGGGCAGCAAGGGTGGTGGAATATATGCTCCAGCCAGGCACCATCGCCCCTGCCAGAATGGCAGCAGTTGGATATGGAGACAGCAGGCCCCGCGTACCAAATGATTCACCAGAAAACAGAAAAAAGAACAGACGGGTTGAACTGGTTTTTCTGCAGCCATCCCATCCTGACGATGTAAGCGTGATGCCAATAACGGAAAAAGGGCTGAAAGACCAGGAACTCATGCCCCCACCAGTCTCGTCGAATTGATCAGGAGAAAGTCTTATGAACCATGAACAAGAAGAAAAGCGCTCCCATGTAAGGATACAAGATCAAGTCCTTTTAAAATACAGGCCGTTGTCAAAAAACGAATTTGAGGATCTAGTGGAACAGTATGAGGAGGGCTCGCTGTCGCCCTGGCCTAACAGCTGTCATCCAGAACTCTTTCATCAAATCTATTCCAGGCTGCAAAAGATTAAGGAAAAAGATCCCAATCTGGCAGGCGTCCTGGAGATATTGGATCAAAAGCTTAATTTGATATTCAATCTCCTGAAGGAAGGAAGCGAGGGCTATCTCGATGTCTCCCACAAAAAGAACGTGGACATAAGCGCTGCTGGTATAGCCTTCCAAACAGATGAGCATTTCAGCCCGGGTCAGATCCTTGAAATGGATCTAGGCCTCCTTCCCCAGCATCTGTTCTTCCGCTGTTACGGAGAGGTGGTAAGGGCTGAGCCGTCGGATGACGGCTGCGGCAATAAAACGGCCGTGAAATTTGTGTGGATTACCCCTGATGATCAAGACAGGCTAACCGAGAACATTTTCAAGAAACAGGTGCTGCAGCTCAGAATGAGAAGAAACCATAAGTGCTGATTAGGCTGCCACTTTTGTGCTAAATTGTTTCTATAAGGCCCCTGGCAGGATCAAAGGCCAATTCGATGTTTATTGGGGTGGTGCTGTCTGCTGTCCCATTGTTCCATTTCCGCTCAAACTCTCCGCAGCGAAGATGCAGGATTGCCGAAGGCGCCAGCGAGCCCCTGATCTTTATCATGATCTTGCCGAGTCTTTCCATGATCTTTTGATGCTCTTCGTTCACCTTTTGAAGTTCGAGGGCAAGATCTTCCTGTTCTTCCTTTAAAATTACGACCTTGGACGCCCTTCTACCTGTTGAATGCAGATAATTTGGAGCCTCTTTCATCCAGTCGGCCAGTGAACGATGCGCCTTTTCGGCCTTGATCGTGCCCTTCAAAATAGCTGCAAGGAAGTGGCGCAGTGCAATGATGGACTGAATCCCCTTGTTGTCTGCTGAGTGTTGAATGTCCTTCAGCCTTTCTCCGATGGAAATCACTTGGTCTTTAATGGTGTTGGTGCTGGTGTTGGTTAAGGCCTCAAGTTCCTTTTTGCGTTTTTCAAGGCGATACTTGGCGTCAAAGAGTTCCTGGCCCAGCTCGATATCTATGTGGTTGCGAAGGTCTACACTGGCCATGTGGACTTGGTTTGCCTTGATATATAGATGACCTACGAAAATCTGGGAAGTTCCGGAGGGTTCCATGATCACTGAGTCTGCATGTATGCGGCACTGCTGGATCTCTCTGGAAACGATGATATCCTGGGCAGATTCAAGGTGCGCTCCTCTTGCCGCCCCTACCTCGATATTCTTCCCGGCCCTTACAGAGGTACGGATGAAGGAGGCTTGTACGGACTCGGTAACATCAATATGCTGCCCCTCCACTGCGCCTCTTACTTCAAGGTTCCCATCGATTATGGCTGAAAAATTCCCTCTTATGTCGCCGTTGACCACCACATCGGCTGAACAGCGAAATTCATTGTTGCCGTCTCCAAGGTTGCCTGTGGTAAAGTCGATATCCCTTACCACCAGCTTGTTCTGCACGGAAAGTGCCCTCAGATTGGTTGCCTCCCTGGTTCCTTCGGCAAATCTCGTGATAATGATGCCATTATCCTTGGCAAAGACATCCTGGCAATGCCTGTTTCTCTCTTTGTCAAAGTCCTGTTTCAATAACAGGCCTTCTCCCAGTTCAACTGGAAAAGGGGGGCCTGGTTCTGGTTTTATAGGCAGGCCGTTTACGTCAGTGCCCGGCAGGCCTGGAGTAGGTTCATAGATTCTGGCCAGGCGTTCTCCCTTCTTTGCCTGCGGAAACTTGTTGATGCACCTGAAATCAATGGTCCCATCTGGAAAAATCTTGCCAGGCTTGGGGGAGAAATCAAAAAACAGCTCAAGGTCGCCTTCTATGCCGTCCTCCGGTGCTTCTCCCTGAATCATCAAGGTTCTCACCTGCGGGGAGGTATTTATGATAACTGTACGCGGCCTCAATTTTTCCTCTCGCGCAGGTGCAAAAAATGTAAGCTCGCTGAAGTCGCCCTTTTCGATTTGCGAATAGATGTCCGCAGGTATTTTGATATAATATCTCCCCAAAACCAGGGCCAAGGCCTGTGCCATATCTTCTGGGGCTACAATCCTGATCGGAGGAAGGTCAGCTATTACGAGTATGATATCACTTCCGAACCTCGATTCCTCCATGGAATCAAGGATATCATCAGCGATCTCCTCAATAGAGACTGCTTCGGAAATATTTTCTTCAAAATCGAGGGCCTGACTCATCTGCTCCCTTACAAAGATTATTCAATTTGTGACCAATATCGAGCATGCATCACAGCGGCGGCATTTCAGGATATTGCACGGCCTGGAAAGGTGCTGCCGGGCAGCCTTGCGCCATTCATGAAGCAGGAATTCCCTTCTCACAGGATGGTCGATTATCTCCCATGGCAATGGCGCATCCAGCTGTCTTCCTTTTAAATATTGTTCGGCACTTAACCCGGTTTCCTTCAGCGACTGCTTCAAGGATGATCCCTTCAAGGCCATCAATTCAATCAATTTGGACACACGCCTGTCGCCCCTGCTGAGAATGGCCTGAAGCATGGAATGCCTGTAACTTGGAAGTGAGACCTTTAAGTTGGGTATTGACCTCAGGGAGCTTTTGAGAAGCTTAATCCTGCGTTTTATTTCCTTTTCGCTGCAGAAGTCACTCCACTGGAAAGGCGTCCAGGGTTTTGGAACGAACTGGTTCACAGAGACGGAGATGGTGCCTATCCTTCCCCTTTTCCTCGCATGGGACAACATCACCTTGTGTATCTTTTCTGTCAGGGCCGCAATCATGACTACGTCATCATCTGTTTCGAGCGGCAGCCCTATCATGAAATAGAGCTTGAAATTTCTTGTTCCCTCGCTTGAGAGCCTTCTTATTGATTCAAGGATTTCATCTTCGCTCAGATTCTTGTTGATAATGTCGCGCATCCTTTGGGAGCCGGCCTCAGGGGCGATTGTGGCCATCTTGGTTCCGGACTCCTTCAACAGCCTGGCAAACGATGGCGTGATGAGGTCTGCCCTCAACGATGAAAATCCGATTTTCTTGCCCTCTTTCATGAGTAGAGTGGCGAGGTTTTCTATATCTGGCCTGCTGGTGTATTCGAGGCCGATCAGCCCTATTTTTGCAACCTGTTCTGCTTTACGGATTGCATTTTGCACTGCCGACATGGGCCAGGCCCGCGGCGGCCTGTAAACGTAACCTGCTGCGCAAAACCTGCACCCCATGCCGCATCCACGGGTAAGCTCTATCAAAAAGGTCTCAGGGAATACTGTTTCAGGAGTGACTACAACGGTGTGCGGCACGGTTTCGGGCGGATCAGTCAATTTTGCAGGCCTGATCTTTGACGGCAAGTTTTTTTCCTCTGGCAGATGGCCTTTGTAGGACCGGGAATCATCATAAATCACCCGATAGCCCTGAGGAACGTACGTTCCAGGAACATTCAGGGCCAGGCCTTTGAGCCTTTCGCCTTTGTCAACAGAGAAATCGAGCAGCTCCGGAAGGTGCTCTGAAAAAGGCTCCACCAAGCCCTCGAATTCGCCGAGCAGAAAGGCATCCATGAAAGGTGCCAGGGGTTCGGGATTGATAAAAGTAGCAACGCCTCCTGCAAGTACCAGCGGCAGATCATTTCCGCGATCCTTGGAATAAGGGGGGAACCCAGCCAGCTTGAGAAATCTTACGCAGTTCAGGTAATCGGTCTCAAAGCTTATTGTGAAAAGGAGCAGGTCGAAGTCCTGGGCAGGGCGGTTGCTTTCAAGGGACCTAAGGTGCGATGACAGCAGTTCGCCCTTTGGGACAAAAAATCTCTCAGCAACTATTTTATCGCTTCTGTTCAGCAAAAAATACAAGGTGTGCATGCCCAAGTTGGACATGCCCACCTCGTAGCTGTTGGGAAAGACGAGGGCGACCTTGATTCTTCCAGGCCACCTCTTTTTTATTGATCCGCTCTCAGTCGTCTGAGTCTTGTTCCATTTTGGCAAGGTCTTCAAATCGTATATCTATTCCGAGTATCCCCACAATCTCGTCTTTATCATTGAAGATGGGTCCGGATACTGTAATGCACAAGGCCTGGGTTATACGAGATGTGTAAAAGTCTGATACATGGATCTTCCCGTCCTTCATCGGGGCAATGAACCAGGGTCGTGCCGAGAAATCATCGTCCAGTTTATAATGGGAGTATTTTGGTCTGTCCTCCAGCCTTGTGACATTTTTGGTGATCTTTTCCCCGTCTGCGTTCACTACATAGAGGAATTGAATGAAGGGATTGTCTTCCAGCACTTTCTTGAGCACGGGCTCGATGAGGATCGGGTCCATGGACTTGATCTCGCTTCTTTCCACCAGATCTTCCACCAGATGATAGGCAAGATCGTATGCCTTCTGCTTCAACTTCTCGAAGCCCGATGTGAAGAGTTCGGGCAGATAGAGTCTGGTCAGATGCTCCATCTCTTCATGGGAAATGGATGTCACCCTGCCCTGTTCATACATCTCCATCACCTTTTTGTAGATCTTGACTATACCGGGATGGCGCTTGCTGATCTTGTGTTCTCCAGTGAGCTTGAGATGGGTATTGACCCAATGGGCAATGCCTGCGGTGCCGGAGGTGCTGGATATGATGACAGATACCGGCCTGCCGAGGATCTTGTTTGTATCAAATATGTTATAAATTTCTTCGTTCTTTAAAAGACCGTCCACGTGGACCCCAGCGCTGGTGGAATTGAAATCGGCGCCCACAAGAGGATAATTTTTGGGGATGTGTACGCCAAGTTCTTTTTCAAAGTATCGGGCCATCTCGGTTATGGCCAGCGTATTTACCCCATCCGTGGTGCCCCTGAGGGCTGCCCTTTCGATCAAGAGGGCCTCTATCGGGGTGTTGCCGGTCCTTTCACCAAAACCAAGCAGGGTTGCATTGATGGCATTGCAGCCATACAGCCAGGCCGTGGTGGCATTGATGACCACCTTGTGAAAATCGTTGTGTCCATGCCATTCGAGAAGCTCGCCTGGGACTCCGGCCTCTTCAATAAAGGCACGGACGAGCTTGTCCACGGCCCTGGGAAGGGCAGCCCCTGGATATGTGACGCCGAAACCCATGGTATCGCAGAGCCTTATCTTGATGTCTATGCCGCTTTCTTCCCTAAGTTTCATAAGTTCAATGGCAAAGGGGATGCAGAAGCCGAAAATGTCTGCCCGGGTTACATCCTCAAAGTGGCACCTGGGCCTTATGCCGAGGGAGAGGGCCTCCTTTACTATGGCCAGATAAGATTCAAGGGCCTGGGACCTGCTCTTTTTAAGCTTCAGATATATGTGATAATCTGACGCCGAAGTTAGAATTCCAGTTTCCGGCAGGCCTGCATCCTTAACCAGCTTGAGATCTTCTGCCTTAGCCCTGATCCAGCCTGTAATCTCTGGATAGGTGTATCCTTTTGAACGGCACACATCGAGCGCCTGTTTGTCCTTGTCGGTATATAAAAAGAATTCAGACTGGCGTATAACACCCTTTGGGCCGGAAAGATCATGGAGGAAATCAAAGATCTTGCTGATCTGTTCAACACTGTATGGAGGCCTTGCCTGCTGACCGTCCCTGAAGGTGGTGTCCGTGATGAGCATATCCCTGCAAGGCGATGGTGCCACGTATTTGTAATCAAAATCGATCTTGGGAACCTCTGTATAAGGATAGATATTCCTCATCAAGTTGGGTTCAGCAGGGTCCCTGAGTTCGTACTTCCAGTGGTCCGAGTGTGTATGATCAAGTAATCCCTTGTTTGGATTCCATTTGGCCATAATTTCTCCTTAATCTTTGCTCTTCCAGTTGGGTTTCAGATACAATTCGGCAAGCTGCGTCATGTCCACCCGGGCCGGAGCCTTGGTTAAAAGGCATTGTGCCTTTTGGGTTTTTGGAAAGGCTATCACGTCCCTGATGCTCTCCCGGCCGGCCATGAGCATTACCAGCCTGTCCAAGCCAAAGGCTATCCCTCCGTGGGGCGGTGCTCCATATGAAAGGGCATCCAGTAAAAACCCGAATTTTTCAGCTGCCTCTTCCTCTGGTATGGAGAGGGCCTTGAACACCCTTTTCTGCACATCAGGCCTGTGGATACGGATACTGCCTCCGCCTATTTCCACACCATTGAGCACGATATCATAGGCCCGCGACCTCACTTTCTCAGGAGCTTGTTCCAATATCTCGGTGTCTGATTCCTTGGGCGCAGTAAAGGGATGATGAAGGGCTACATATCGACCTTCTTCTTCATCATACTCCATAAGGGGGAAATCCGTAACCCATACAAAGTCAAAAATCGATTCATCGATCAGATCGAACCTCTTTGCAAGTTCTATCCGAAGCTCTCCAAGGACCTTGTAAACTACTGAAGGCTGATCTGCTCCAAAAAAGAGTATATCATCCGGGCTGGCTGCCAAGCGCTTCTGAATCCGAGACTTCTCCTCACCAGAAAAAAACTTGGCTATCGGAGACTGCCATTCGCCATCTTCCTTGATCTTCACCCATGCCAAGCCCTTGGCCCCAAGGCCTATGGCATAATTGGTCAAATCGTCGAGATCCTTTCGGGAAAGCGATGCCATGCCTGGTCCGCATAGCGCCTTGACCACTCCGCCGGAAGAGGCCACGTTCTGAAAAACCTTTAATGAGCATCCTTCTGCTATGTCTGTGATATCCTTTAATTCAAGGCCGAATCGCATGTCAGGCCTGTCTGTACCAAACCTTTCCATGGCCTCGTGATAGCTCAGGCGCTTAAAGGGAGTTTTGACCTCCCTGCCCAGCGTGCGTTTGAAAATCCATTCTATAAGACCCTCAACAATCTCGATAACATCATCCTCTTCCACAAAGGAAAGCTCCATGTCAAGCTGGGTGAATTCCGGCTGCCTGTCCGCCCTCAGGTCTTCATCCCTGAAGCAACGCACTATCTGGTAGTAGCGCTCCATGCCCGAGATCATCAACACCTGTTTATAGAGCTGAGGAGATTGGGGCAGAGCATAAAACTTCCCAGGGTTCACCCTGCTCGGCACGAGATAATCCCTGGCCCCTTCCGGGGTGCTCCGAGTCAGCATTGGGGTCTCGATTTCCAGGAACCCGTGTTTGTTTAGATAGGCTCTCATCTCCTGACACACGTTGTGCCTCATTGTCAACGCTTCGGTCATCCATGGGCGCCTGAGATCCATGTAGCGATATTTAAGGCGCAGGGATTCATCAACGTCCTTTTCTTCATCAAGGGGAAATGGCGGTGTATGGGACTTGTTGAGGATGCGCAATTCATTGACCGCTACCTCTATCATGCCTGTTTTCAACTTGGGATTCTCCATCCCTTCAGGCCGCCTGCGCACCCTCCCTTTGACGGCAATACAATATTCACTTCTCAGACTATGGGCCTTTTCATGGGCCTGATGCTCGATTGAGGGATCAAAGACAACCTGTGTAATGCCTGTCCTGTCCCTTAAATCCACGAATATTACGCCTCCATGATCCCTTCTGCGAAGCACCCAGCCCATGAGTACCACTTCTTGGTCCAATGACGTCTCGGTAAGGCTGTTGCAGTCATGGGTGCGCTTAAGGCCCCTCAAAGTATCCATTCTTCTACCTCTCTTTCAAAAAAAGCGTTTAAGCCTGACTAGATTCTTTTTTGCCGGAAATACCAAGTTCCTTCAAAACTTCGTCAATGACATCATCCAGATTTATGGCCTTCTGCTGGCTGGTTTCCATGTCTCTCAATATGGCTTCCTCGTCTTCCAACTCCTTTTCTCCAACGATGAGCACAAAGGGGGTCTTGAGCCTGTCAGCCTGCTTCATTTGCGCCTTCAAGCTCTTGTCTTCATAAGACATCTGGACGCATACATTCCTTTTTCTCAATTCCCTCAGCCATTCCAAGGCCTCTTCCCGGGCATCTGCACCCAGGGCGGCAATAAAGAGCTGAACCCTGTCTGAATAATCCCTTTCATCCAAAAGGATCAAAAGGCGTTCCATTCCAACTGCCATGCCCACTCCTGGAAGATCCGGGCCGCCAAGCACCTGCGAAAGGCCGTCATACCTGCCGCCGGCAGCCACGGTGTTCTGGGCCCCTAGCCCTTGAGCGATGATCTCAAAGGTAGTCCTTACATAATAATCAAGGCCGCGCACCAGGAATGGATTTATGACAAATGGTATCCCAATGATTTCAAGATGATCCAATACTTTGCCTAAGTGTTTCGAACACTCAGGGCACCAGTAGTGTTTGATTACCGGTGCAAATTTCAGGATCGATCTGCATCTATCCTGCTTGCAGTCAAAGATGCGAAGGGGGTTTGTTTTAGAGCGCCTCCGGCAATCCTCACACAATTCCCCTGCCTGGTTCTCAAGGAAGAGATCAAGGTCCTTCCTGTGCAGGGGCCTGCATTCCGGGCATCCCAAGGAATTAATCTCAAGACGCAGTTCAGCGCTGGTGCAGCGTCTCAGGATCTCCCAGGCCTGCCACACGATCTCGGCATCAGCCAGCGGGGATTTAGAACCGATGAGTTCGCTGTTTATCTGGGTGAACTGCCTCAGGCGGCCCTTTTGAGGGCGCTCATAGCGAAACATGGGGCCAATGGTAAACAGTTTCAATTCCCTGCCCTGGGAATAGAGCTTATGTTCCAGCACTGCCCGCATAATGCCTGCAGTTGCCTCAGGCCTTAAGGTGACTGATTCACCTTTACGGTCCTTGAAGGTGTACATCTCTTTTTCTACTATGTCTGTATGATCGCCAATGCCCCTTGCAAAGAGCTCGGTCTTTTCGAGGATGGGCAGGCGCATTTCAGCAAATCCAAAGTTTTTGAACACTCGGCGAGCCTGCTCTTCCATGAATCTGTACTTTTCAGATTCACCAGGCAAAATATCCTTAAAGCCTCTTATGGCTCGTATGGCCAAAAGTCCTCCTCCGCCTGCACGGCATGATCAAAACCTGCCTGCTAAGGCGCTTTTTACCCATATTTTCCAATTTTTTCGTAACGGTGCTCTTTTTTAATAGACTTGTTTGATCATATCAACTTCTAAAAGTCGCTCTTTTCCAGAAAGGCCTGCAAAATGGTGTCAGGTGGTAAGCAGCCTGTACATCTCAGGAAGCCTTTTATGCAGATTGGAGACATTCTGGACCAATGTGTAGTTGACCTCCCCATACAGGCGGGGCAGATATTCCTGAGCCTCCTTGTCAATGGTTATGCAAAAAGGCCTGATTCCCATATTTTTTGCTTCGATCAAGGCGGCCCTGGTATCTTCTATGGCATAGGGGCCCTTGTATTCGTCATAATCTTCGGGCTTCCCGTCGGTCAAGGTGATCAATAATTTGAGCTTAGCCTCTATGTCTTGGAACTTGAAGATGGTGTGGCGTATGGCAGGCCCCATCCTGGTGTAATCCTTTGGAGAAATCCCTGTTATCCTCTCCTTTACATTGTCTGTATAACCCTCGTTGAACTCTTTTATCATATAAAATCGGCAGCTTGTCCTGCGCATGCCTGAAAAGCCGAAGATTGCATATCTGTCACCCAGCACCTCCAGGGACTCGCAGAGAAGGACCAAGGATTCCTTTATGGCCCGGTTTGTCCAGCCTTCGGTGCTGGCAGACATGTCCACGAGAAAGGCGACAGCAATATTGCGCTCCGCCTTGTGATGACGAACAAACAGATTTTCCTTCGGGGTCGTGCCTGCGGTGAAATCTGCATGTGCCTCTACTACTGCCTCGATATCTATGTCATCCCCTTCCTTTTGTCGTTTAAGCACTTTATTGTCCTGCCTGAGCGCCTCGAACTGGCGTTTAAGCATCAGAATCTGGCCCCTGTAGGTGTGCAGGGTGTTCTGGATGAAATCGCCTGCTGCCGGCGTGGACAACTGCTCTTTCACGGAACACCAATTTTTTCTGTATGCCTGGCGCCTGAAATCCCATTCATCGTAGACAAAATTCTCCTGTAAAGGGGCGCCTGAATCATCTGGTTTCGTCTCTACCAGCGCATAACTACCGGTTGCCAAATCGGCAGCAGCAGAAACATATGATTGGGGAAGATCGCCCATATCCGCATCTATCTCTGACAAAAGCGACTTCAGCTCCTGCTGGAGTTCCATCTCCGGGCCTTTCATGGTTGTCACTTCCTCGGGTATTTCTCCTCCAGATTCACCTGGCTTGGGCCTGGAGGCTATGACCATG
>JALVPX010000206.1:0-9296 GCA_027031565.1 Deltaproteobacteria bacterium
TGCCGGGTCATTGAGCCACAATTTTTCGACCGCTTCCTTAAGTTGGTCATATTGGGCCGAATCTACCGGATAGAGGCCGCAAAAGACCATAGGCTTAACTGGCCTGAAACCTGGCAAGGGGTCTGCCGCCGGCCTCTTAGCCTCTGTGACCGTGTCGCCGATCCTTATATCTCGTACGGTCTTTATGGCAGCAGTAAAAAAACCAACCTCACCCACATTCAATGATTCAAGATGTTGAAGTTTGGGTGTGAAGCATCCTACCTCGTCAACCTCATAGGTTTGACCAGTGGACATCATCTTGATCTTAAGCCCTGGTTTGAGTTGACCGTCAACTATGCGTACAAGGGCTACGGTACCCCTGTAGGTATCGAACCAGGAGTCAAAGATGAGCGCCTTCAAGGGCTTATCAGGATCTCCTTTTGGCGGCGGAATTTGATTGATTACGGCC
This sequence comes from Deltaproteobacteria bacterium, assembly GCA_027031565.1. Classification (GTDB taxonomy): domain Bacteria; phylum Desulfobacterota; class Dissulfuribacteria; order Dissulfuribacterales; family JALVPX01; genus JALVPX01. The sequence continues at coordinate 449 of JALVPX010000206.1, forward strand.
TCAAGTATTTCACGCGTGCCGATGCCTTCCTTGGCACTTGCCAGGATGGCGTTTGAGGCATCTATTCCTATTACTTGTTCGATTTCCTCTTTTACCCGGTCTGGATCAGCACTCGGCAGATCAATCTTGTTGATCACCGGTATGATCTCGAGATCATTCTCTATGGCAAGGAATACATTTGCAAGGGTCTGTGCCTCCACGCCCTGGGTTGCATCCACCACGAGCAGCGCCCCCTCGCACGCTGCCAGGCTCCTGGAGACTTCATAGGAAAAATCGACGTGACCCGGCGTATCTATCAGATTCAGGGAGTAGATCTTATTATCTTCGGTCTTATATTTTATGCGTACTGTCTGGGCCTTGATGGTGATCCCACGCTCTCTTTCAAGGTCCATCTGGTCCAGAAATTGCTGCTTCATCTCCCGGTCTGACACAGATCCGGTAAATTCCAGGATCCTGTCTGCCAGCGTGGACTTGCCGTGATCAATGTGGGCAATTATGCAAAAATTTCTTATATATTCAGGTTTGGCCATAACTATCTTAATTTAAAACAGATTTTAATCACTGGTAGTATCGTATTCAATATGTATGGTGGCAAGAATAACAGAAAACAGGATGGAATCACTATTAAATTTTTTTAATCACCTTCTTTTTGATTAAGAATAAATTTGATATGGCCGAAATGAAAGTAGGCAGTCATAACAATCTGAGACAAAATATAATAGTCCAAAGACAAGATGGTGAACATGAACATGCCGAAGCTACCAATAAGTTTTGGGAACAAGGAAAGACCGGTTCTGGGTGTCGACATAGGATCGCATACGGTAAAGGTCGTAGAATATTCAGGCAGCGGGCAGAAGCGGTCCGTGCGCAGGATAGGGCGCGCGGTTGTTCCAAAGGGGGCCATCGAGGATGGCTCGATCAAGGATCAAGAAGCAGTATCTGACGTATTGAGGGGCCTAATCGATAATTTGCAGCCCAAAATAAAGCATGCTTCAACTTCAATTGCCGGCTATTCGGTAATTGTAAAGAAGATACGCGTTCCTTTTGCGGATGAAAGGGAGATTGAAGACAACATTGCCATAGAGGCAGAAAATTATGTTCCGTTTGAAATAGATGAGGTCTATCTGGATTTTTATCCCTTGAGCAATGGCAACGATGATGCACAGGGCACAGATCTGTTTCTGGTTGCAGCCAAGAAAGAGATCGTGGACGACTATGCGCATCTGTTGCAGCAGATAGGGCTTAATCCGGCAGTGGTTGATGTAGACGCCTTTGCAATGGGAAATGCCTTTGAAGGATCTTACGGGGTGCTGTCAGACGCAGTTGCTCTTATTGATCTTGGGGCACAGAAGGCCAACTTAAACGTCATTTCCAATGGCCAGTCTGTTTTTGCAAGGGATATGGCCATTGGCGGCAATCAGATCACCCTTGCAATCCAGGAAGCCACGGGTATGGAATTTGAGGAAGCCGAGAAGGTAAAAATTTCAGGCACCAAAGATGATGCCCTCAAGACAGAGGTCTCCAAAATCATAAGGGACATCTGCGGTGAATGGGTAAAGGAGATCAAAAAGGCCTTGGATTATTATAAAATGAATTCAAAACCGGAAGATGCGCCAAGGCAGCTTTTGCTGTGCGGTGGCTCGGTTTTGCTCCCTGGCCTGGACAGGCTCTTTGCCCAAAGGCTCAACCTGCCGGTAAGGCTTTTCAATCCATTCGTAAACTTTGAATCAGAAAAACACATAGATCAACAATATGTAGACAATATTGGGCCGCAGATGGCGATTGCTGCAGGGCTGGCCCTTAGATCGGTGGCGAAATGATAAGAATAAATCTTCTGCCAGTCAGGGAATGGAAAAGAAGAGAGGCGGTCAGGCGCCAGCTCTCCATTTTCTTCCTATCGGTTGTCTTGCTGGTTGTGGGACTTTTTGCGGCGGGCGTTACCATTCAGGGCAAGGTGCACAATCAACGCAAGGAGCTGAAGGCCCTTCAGGCCCGCAAGGCAAAGTTGGCCTATGTCAACAGGAAGATTGCAGCGGTCAAAAAGAAGAAAACAGAGATTGAAAGCAAATTTAAAGCAATAGAAAAGCTTCAGAACGGACGCACCTTTGCCGTGCGCCTGCTCGACGATGTTGCCACTGCCATTCCCATAAACAGGGTATGGCTTAAGAAACTCACCTTAAACCGTAATGTGATGGAAGTTTCCGGAGTGGCCCTGGACAATCATACAGTCGCACTCTTTATGAGAAGGTTGGAGACGTCTCCATACTGCAAGGGTGTGAGCCTGAAAAACACAAACAGAACTGAAATAGAAGGGCATGCCCTTATGGAATTTACCTTTGAAGTCTCGGTTTCTCAAGCGAGTTTGACCAAAAAGGCTTCTAAAAAAGAGAGCAAGACAGGGGGTGAGGCATAGTGATCCTTAGCAAACCTGCTTTTCAGATTCCCCCAAGCCTTTTCAATACCGTTTACAATCTGCCTTTGAGCCACAAGATCTTGATATTGATCCTGGCCTGGGCAGTGCCGCTGGTCCTGTTTTGGTTTCTCTTCTTTTCGCCAAGGCTGGGTGAACTGGGAACATTGTCGAATCAAATACCACAGCTCAAACAGGAGATCGCCCGCCTTGAGGCCAAGGAAAGACAGCTTCCCCAGATGGAGTCAGAACTCAAGGTCATGGGAGAGATCCTCGGCAAGGCAGTGCGTCTGTTGCCGGAAAAGAAGGATATACCCTCGGTACTGACCGACATTTCATCGCTGGGAAATGCTGCTCACCTTGAATTTGTTTCCTTCAAACCGGAAAAGGAGCAGATAAAAGATTTTTATGTGGCCATACCAGTGAAGATCCTCATAAAAGGGCCTTTCCACAACACAGTCAGTTTCTTTGACGAGTTAAGCCGGATGGGGCGCATCGTACACGTAAAGGAATTCAGCATGGATAAGGCTGAGGAGAGTTCACAAATATGGAGCCAGAGCAAAGGCGGAACAGGTTCCTCGGGTCAGGCAGCGTCTGCAGCCGGTGCCCACTCTTCCCAGGAGGGCGGTGAGGCGTCTGAGGAATCTGTCAGGGGGGGTACGTGGATAATCACTACCGACTGCACTGTAGAGACCTACAGATTTTTGACTGAAGAAGAACAGAAAAAGCAGAAGGAAAAGCAAAATAAGAAAAAGGGCAAGAAAAACAGAAAAAAGAGAAGCAGATAGGTTATGTTCATAGAAAAAATGGAAAATATTAAAACAATATCGACAGCTTTAGCATGGACATACAGGATTCTGGCCCTGGTTCTTTGTTCGAGTCTGTTGTGCGCATGTTCCGGGGACAAATCCAGCTCAATAAAAAAGAGTGTAGCTGCCCATAGCCTTAAAAAAACGAAGGAAAAAAGACACTCTGCTACCATCAAGGATCTTGAGAAGAGGCTTGATGAATTGATGAAGCCCATCAAGTACCGCTATGTCATCAAAGGAAAGCCCGATCCCTTCCATCCTTTTATAAAAACGACTGTTAACAGGGCGGCCGTGAATACGAAAGAAAAGGACCAGGGGCCTGCAAGAGACATGGTCTGCTCCACTCCTTTGGAATGCATGGATATCGGCCAGCTTACCCTGGTGGCGGTCATCTCAAAATCCGAAGATGACAGAATTGCCATGGCTCAGGATGCTGCCGGTCTCGGTTACATGCTGAAACAAGGACAGCGTGTGGGATACAAGGGTGGGGTAGTTGCTCAAATATTGCCGGACAGGGTGGTTATTGAAGAGCCAGATGAAAACCTGCGCGGCGAGAAAATAAAGGTAAAAAGAATCTTGGTATTACATCCGGAGGAACAATAATGCCTTCAAACATATTAAAAATTACAACTGCTTTTGTCGGCTTGACCCTTTTTTCCTGTGGTCTGGTGTGTGCGCAGCCTGAAATTCAGGGGATAGCTCCCCAATATTCCCCAAAGATTTCCCAATGGCTGGCTGAGCTTGAGACCAAAAAAAATGTGGTTGCTGCCCATAAAACCAAAGGCGTCTCTTCGCCAGCCCACAAGGCTGTTTCCAGCAATCATGCCGCTGGGAGCCAGGTTGTGAAAAAGACAGGTCAGGGGCCTGACAAAATCAGCGTCGATTTTTACAAGGTGGATATTCACAACGTTTTCAGGCTGCTTGGGGAGGTAAGCGGTAAAAACATAGTGGTAGATGAGGACGTTACAGGTACACTCACACTGGCCCTCAAAGATGTTCCTTGGAGATTTGTTCTGGATGTCATAAAAAACTTGAAGGATCTCTCATCCATCGAACGCCACAATACCATAATGATCTATCCGTCCAGCAAGAAGATCACGTGGGTAGGTGAAGCAGGAAAAGAGAGCGGTTCACTAACCATTGCCAAAAAGCCCAAACTGAAAAAGAAGGCATTGACTGTAAAGAGAAAGGGGCGCCAGACTACACCTGTACACCAGATTATCGAGGCAAAAAAATATCTGGACATGGCATCTGCCCAAGAAGCCTCAGGCAATTATGTCGATGCATTGAAATTTTATAAAAAGGCCAGCGATCTTTGGCCTGACAATGCAACGATCTCAAAGAAAGCGGCCTCTCTAGCCTTGGGTCCGGTTTCCGATCCAATAACAGCCCTCAATTACGCAAAAAGGGCTTTAAAGAGTGATCCTAAGGATGGCGATGCCGCGCTTTTTGCAGCGATTGCATATGCCAGGCTGGGTAAAAGGGATGAGGCAAGAGCGATGTTTGAAAGGGCTCTTGCGGATTCGCCCGATAGTTACGAGGTCCTGTACAATTATACGGTTTTCTGCTTTTCGCAGAAACTGGACCGGAAGGCAATGCGCTTAATCAGGCGGCTCGAGGCGCAGTTTCCTGTTTCTCCCGATGTCATGGCAATCAAGGCCCAGATTCTTGAAAGACTGAATCACGTTGGTGAGGCCATAAAAGAGTATAGAGCAATCCTGAACAGCGGCAGGGATGTAACAATGGAATTGAAAATGTTTGCAAGTGCCAGAATCAAAGAGCTCCAGGCATCTGGCAATTAAAAATACGGCTTATTCTATCTTAGATGTTTTGCCATTGGAGGGCGTGATGGACTTAATCAAGAAAAGCAACATTATGAAATTAATATCACTGTTGGTGTTGCCTGTTATGATTTGGGGATGTGCAGCACCGGCGACTCAAAATCTTCCGTCAGAGAGCGGGATCCAAAAGGAAGAAAAGGCGGCGGAAGGTCCTGCTGCCACGACAAGCCATGCTGGTAACGAGACCTCTATTGAACAACTAAAGGCAAAAGTGCCTCAGGAGAGCTATATTCCGCCGGTTACATGGAAGCCCGGCTACACCTTGAAGAATGTGGCAGTAAAGGCTGAGAAAAGTGCGCTGCCCCAGTTCAAGGTGGGTGCAGATATACAGGTTGAAGGGGGCAAAATCTCCCTTAAGGAGGTCATAAAACAGCTTGCAGGTTTGAAAAATCTAAATGTCAGCTGGGCAAGCGATGTTGACCAGGACGCCATGGTCGATGTTGATATAAAGGCTGATGACAACTATTGGACTGCATTGGAAAACATACTTAGGCAGCTTGACTACTTTTATAAATTTGAAAATAACACGATCATCGTCAAATACCGGGATACCAAAAAGTATTATCTTCCGGTTCCCTTCCTGACAGGTACATACAAAAGCAACGTTGGCGGGGATCTTCTCAGCGCCAGGACGGAAGATACACAGAAGGATAAGCTGAAAGGCTCCCTCTCTATTGAAAGGAACAACAGGGCTGTAAGTGTATGGGCAACTATACAGAACAATCTGGACAAGATTCTAGGCATTGATCCGTGGCTTGTAACCTCAGGCGATATCCAGGCCTACTGCCTTGAATTGTGGGGGCATGATGACGGTAAATATTACCAAGAATGCCTTAAAATGAGACAAAAAGAGCTTGATCAGGCCAAAGAACGAGTTACAGCCAAGGTAAGCAGCCGCAAAGGTGATAAAACAGATGCTGGCAAAACAGTAGGAAAGAACAAGAGTTCTGCCAGGGCCAACAAGGATGCCAGCATGTCAAAGTCCCAGGGCGAGACGGTCAGTTACCAGAAGACCATCAATTACAAGAGCAAGGGCATATACTATGTCATTGACAGGCCCCTTGGCATAATAACGGTTACAGCCCCCAGAAGGCTCCTTGCCGAAGTTGACAACTACATGGAATCGTTAAAAAAAGAGCTTTACAGGCAGGTTGTAATCGAGGCAAAGATTCTTGAGGTACAACTTGACAAGGAATCCAATACAGGAATCGACTGGAGCAACCTGCTCAAGGGATCCAAGTTTTCCTTCAAGGCCCTTTTCGGCAACCCGGTTTCAGGCACAGATTACGGAATATTGTATCCCACCAAGGGGGTAAAATTCTTGAATCAATTCCAAATGGCTGCCAAGCCCTTTGATCTGATTTTGAATGCCCTTTCTGAACACGGACAGATCAAGGTGCTTTCCAACCCGAAATTGTCGCTTCTCAATGGCCAGCCAGCCCTGGTAACCGTTGGCAGGAAAATAGACTACCTGCGGAAGATCACCAGTGATGTGACCACCAGTTCCGGAAGCCAGACAGTCACCTTTGATACTGAGATTGACAGCGTGTTGTCTGGATTGGCATTCGGCGTATCTGCGAATATCGCCTCGGATGACGAGATAATCCTGCAGGTAACTCCAATTATTTCAAAGCTCCTGGGCTTCAAGGTCACCACGGTAGGCCGCTTTGGAGACGAGGTGCAGATGCCCACAGTGGAACTGCGCGAATTGACCACTATGGCCAGGGTGAAGAGCGGCCAGATATTGGTAATAGGCGGGCTTATCTCAGACGTCACTGAAGACACGGGCAACAAGGTTCCTCTGCTTGGCGATGTGCCGGTGGTAGGCAATGCCTTTAAGAATAACAAGAAGTTGACATCGAAAAAGGAACTAATCGTGCTTCTCCGTCCCCAGATAGTCAACTTGTAGTCTCTACTCTTCTCCTTCTCCTCCTCCATCAGGCCCCGTATGGGGCCTTTTTATTTTTACACGGTCTGGTTTATAATTCTTTTCGCTGCTCCGGTATCTTTCCCTGTGATCCCTGGATTTGGATTTGACACATGATATTTGCACTATTTTATTATCAAGGGGAATTTTTTTAGGTGGTGCAAAAAGAGACTAATGTCTGCCAAGAAAAAAAATGTTAAATTAACTCGCTTTGGTGTTTCAGTCCCTGAAGACTTGATTGAATCCTTCGACGCCTACATTAGGGAAAGGGGCTATTCCAACCGTTCAGAGGCTATCAGGGATCTCATAAGGGAAAGGCTGGTAGCCAGGGATTGGGAACGGGAAATGATGGGCAAGGAAGTGGCGGGAACAATCACATACGTATATGATCACCACAAACGGGAACTCGTTGATGAAATAATAGATATACAGCATGAGTATGGGGAGGTGGTGCTGGTGTCGCAGCACGTGCACCTGGACCATAGTAATTGTTTAGAAACAGTAATTGTGAAAGGGGATCCGTTGTCATTAAAAGACCTTACGTATAAATTGAAGGCCCTGAAGGGAATCAAGCACTGCACCCTGGCAACGACCACCACAGGCAAGGACATAAGCTAGCTGATGTTGCCTGATTACGTTATGGAGCATGATGAAAAATGAATGAACAGATGGACATGTTTTCTGATCCAACGCAACTTTGCGACATAGCAGAAGAGCTGAAGAGGTCTTACCTGGACTACGCCATGAGCGTCATTATAGGAAGGGCGCTTCCAGACGTGCGTGACGGCCTGAAGCCGGTCCACAGGCGTATCTTGTTTGCCATGCACGAGCTTGGCAATAGCTACAATAAGCCCTACAAGAAATCGGCACGCATCGTGGGTGATGTGATTGGTAAATACCATCCTCACGGTGATGCAGCAGTTTATGATGCCCTGGTGAGGATGGCGCAGGATTTTTCCATGCGTTACCCCCTGGTTGACGGCCAAGGCAACTTTGGATCCATAGATGGGGATGCCCCTGCTGCCATGCGCTACACCGAGGTCAGGCTGACCAAGCTCGCTCATGAACTCATGGCTGACATTGGCAAGGAAACAGTCGATTTCGTGCCAAATTATGATGAAACACTGCAGGAGCCTTCGGTCCTGCCGTCAAAGGTGCCTAACCTGCTGCTCAATGGTTCAGCTGGCATTGCAGTGGGCATGGCAACGAATATTCCACCGCATAACCTGAACGAAGTTGGGAATGCACTTATTGCCTTGATCAAGAATCCCAATATCACGGTTGCCGAGTTGATGGAGCACATTCCGGGTCCTGATTTCCCAACAGGAGCCTTTATCTGCGGCCGCCAGGGCATAAAAAATGCCTACCAGACCGGCCACGGCATCATAAAGATGAGGGCCCGGGCCACTGTGGAACAACAGGCAAAGGGAAAAAGGGAATTGATCGTAATATCTGAGATCCCCTATCAGGTTAACAAGGCCAAACTGATAGAGAAGATTGCGCATCTGGTCAGGGATAAAAAGGTGACCAGCATTCAAGAGGTGCGGGATGAGTCTGACAGGGAAGGGATGCGCATTGTTGTGGAACTGAAGCGGGATGCAGTTGCACAGGTTGTACTCAACCAGCTTTACAAGCATACCCCCATGGAGACCAGCTTTGGCATCAACATGCTGGCCATAGTACATGGAAGGCCGGAGCGCCTTAACCTGAAAGAGCTTTTGAGTCATTTCCTCGATCACAGGAAGACCGTGATCATAAGGCGGACAACTTATGACCTCAGAAAGGCTGAAGAGCGCGCCCATATCCTTGAAGGACTCAAAATTGCCCTTGAAAATCTTGACGACGTGGTGGCCTTGATCAG
>JALVPX010000206.1:9306-10523 GCA_027031565.1 Deltaproteobacteria bacterium
CCCCAAGGAGGCAAAGGCAGGTTTGATGTCACGCTTTGGTCTTTCGGAACTCCAGGCCCAGGCCATACTGGACATGAAGCTGCAAAGGCTAACCGGGCTGGAGCAGGATAAAATCCTAAAGGAATATGAAGAGATATTAAAGGCAATAAAGCGATACAAGGAAATCTTGGCCAGCGAGGCCCTCGTTCTTGAAATAATTGAACAGGAACTCTCTGAGCTGCTCGATGCCTTTGGGGATGAGCGGCGCACAGAGATCATCAGTACCCCGGAAGAGATCTCCCTTGAGGACCTGATAGTTGAAGAGGACATGGTGGTCACCATATCCCACAGGGGCTACATAAAGAGGAACCCTTTGAGCCTTTACAGGAGCCAGCGAAGGGGAGGAAAAGGGGTCACCGGTCTTTCCTCAAAACAGGAAGATTTCGTATCAAAGCTCTTCGTGGCCTCGACCCACGACTATTTCCTGTTTATCAGCAACCTGGGCAGGCTTTACTGGCTTAAGGTTCATGAGATACCCCAGGGCTCAAGAACCAGCCGGGGTAAGGCCATGGTCAATCTGCTGCCCCTGGACAGATCCTCTGGCGAAAAGATTGCCGGAGTAGTACCGGTACGCACCTTTGATAAAGACAAATATTTGATGATGGTCTCGAAATCAGGGATCATTAAAAAGACATCCCTTGAGGCCTTTTCAAGGCCACGGCCCTCTGGAATTATAGCTGCTGTGGTAAGGCCAGGGGATGAGCTGATTGGCGGAGCCCTTACTGACGGCAACTCAGACATCTTCCTGGCCACTAGAAACGGCCTGAGCATACGCTTTTCCGAACAGGACGTCAGACCTATGGGCCGTACTGCAGCGGGAGTAAAGGGCATCAGTCTGACCGAAGGGGATGAAGTGGTGGCCATGGTGGTCATTGCAGACGATTCAGGCACCCTGCTGACAGTAACTGAAAACGGTTATGGCAAACGTACCCCTGTTTCTGAATACCGTGTTCAGGCAAGGGGCGGAAAGGGGATCATCAACTTCAAGGTAACAGACAAGACGGGGCACGTGGTAGGCGTGCTGCTCGTTAAGGATACAGACGAAGTAATGCTGGTTGGAGACAGCGGGAATATAATCAGGACCAGGGTCAATGAGATCCGCGTGACCGGCAGGGCAGCTCAGGGTGTCAAGGTCATAAGGCTCCAAGAGGGAGGCCGTCTGGCATCCATTGCACTCC
>JALVPX010000207.1 GCA_027031565.1 Deltaproteobacteria bacterium
ATTCCATACCATCCCATGCTGACAAACAATTTTTTAAGAGCGACAGGAGTCCAGAAAAGAAGGTGTTCGGGCGGTGTCATCAGACGCCATTTCTTTTTAAGCAGCCTGGCAGCCCAAGAAGAAAAATCAACTGTGGTAATTGCCACCACTCCACCTGGCCTGACCAGATCATCAAGTCTTTCCATAACTTTTACTGGTTGGGCAAAATGCTCGAACACATCTCCCATGAAGACCAGATCGAAATCAGAATATGGCAAAGTTGCTTCCTCAAAACGGCCTTTTACGAAATGATAACCTTTTCTTTTGACAGCCTCTTGGGCTGCATCAGAAAGATCGAGGCCTACCCGTATGGTGCTGCCCATTAAATCTGAAGCACAATCAAGAAAGTAGCCATAGGCGCATCCCACATCAAGTACTGCTGGGAATGCCTTGCGCATGGAAAGGCGTTGAATCCGCCTGATAATCTTCCTGTAGGTTTTTTTCAGGCCTGTTTCCAGTGATTCGTATGGGGCATTGTAGCCAAGGTCATTGCAGCCCTGATAGTAGCTGCCTTGATAAAACCTTGCCAGTTCCTCGTTAGTGGGCATTGGGTGAACAAAACCCATCCCGCAACCAGGGCACTTGTAAATATGGTAGACGGTGTTTCCGTGCCCCTTGGTGAATAGCAGGGTTGAGCTTTTATGGCAGATTGGGCACGAAGTATTGCCGCTCATCTTTTTGACCATTCCCACAACATATTCAAGGAATAACCTGCCTGGGTTCTAAGCCTGGTGAAATATGTTCCGCCTGGAAGTTTGTTCCAGATCTTGGAAGGAAAGGTGAAACTGCTTCCGGTCACCTGGGCCTGGGCAAATGGGATGAAAAGCCGCTCAACAGCCACCTCGAGATAGAGGGGCATTGCTTGATCTACTGGTATTTGAAAGACTGGAGGGCGGCTGCCTGCGTTGAGCCTGATGGTTTCAGGCTGCAGGCTGCGTGCCTGGGAGCGGCATTGAAAAATGGCTGGCAGCTGCTGCAGGCCATAATATTTCTCCATGAAGCGTTTTTCCGATTCCACCATCAGGCTGCCCTTGGGTGTGCCCGGATCAGGGCTTTGGGACCAGAAATGGGCCATCTCGGCGCCTGGAATGCACATCGTAAGGAGACCTTTTGAGCGAATCGACAAACACAGGTCAGCATCTTCATAATAGAGAAAAAAACGTTCATCGAAAAGGGGCTCAGGGCAGCACTCCCTGTTAACCAGCAGGCAGGCCCCTGAAAGGAATGGTTCCCAGAAGGGGGCCTGGGCCGACCAGAAGCGGTCATGCCTTAGTGCCCATTCAAAGGCAAGGTGTTCTCCCTCCCAAGGTGCGGTGCGGGCCAGGCCGGATGTCTGGAGGAGTTTCAGGCACAAGGAATAGCCAGTGGCAGGAGGAAGCCTGAAGGTTTTTTCTTCATCCCAGTAAAAACGGGGCCCTGCTATAGCTGCCCCTGCCTGCCTTGCGCCGTTGAAAAGAGTTGAAATTGAACCAGGAAAAGGGATCACGTCTGGGTTTATTACCAGGAGCCATGGTGATTTTGCCGCTTTCAGCCCGTCATTTACTGCCCTTGCAAAACCCAAATTGGTCTGATTCCTGAGTAGTGTAATGTTCGGCCCGGAAATGTTATCAGGCACATCGCCCTTGTTGTCGACAACTATGACCTGTTCAACCAGTGGTTCATCTTTTAGCCTTGCGCAAAGCCGTGGCAGGAGGGAACCCGTTCCATAATTGACTATGATGGCGCTAATCATTTTTAAGTCTTGCCCGGAAAATGATTTCAGCCGTCAACAGCGACTCCCGGTTACCAAACCCGCTATTCACCAAGGCATCAACAAACTCTTGCCCTTTTGGAGTGGGCGGAGGCTGGTGACGATCAAGGACATCGATTTCGAATCCAGCCTCTTTGAGGTTTTTGACCAGGCTCGATTCGGTAAAAAATCGTATATGGCTTACGCAAAGCAGTCCAACGGGTATATACTCAAACTCTCCTTCCACGAGCTGCCTGGCTATACTCCAGTGGCCGCTGTTGGGTATGCTGCCTGCCAGCCAGCCGCCAGGTTTCAGCAATGAAGCAATTTTTTTGAGCATTTTCCATGGATCGAAAAGGTGTTCCAGCACGTCCCCCATATTCACCAAGTCGAATTTCTTGTCCAGGTTTGCCTCCTCCAGCGGCAGTTGAACCACCTGGTCATATGTTCTCTTGGCCTCTTCTGCCAGGCTTGGGTTTAGCTCCACCCCTGTAATATGGATATCCGGCCTCACGCTTTTGAGCATGCGGCCATAACCGCCGCGGGCACATCCAACATCCAGCACATCCCGGACCTTCTCAGGTACCAGGTTTATCAAATCCTCCCTCTGGGCAGAATAATATTCGCCAAATTTGTGGACCAGTGCGCCAAGGCAGACGAATTTTTTGGACAGGCTTTGACAAGGGGCATCTTTCAAGGGTGTTGACGACGGCAGTTTTTTCAGGGCAGTTGGATGCACCACGGACATGCCGGGGTCAAGCTTGCTTGATTCAGTGAATTCCAGCCCCTTGTCATTTTTGATATGTTGGGCCGTTTCGATGAATGTAAACTTGTCAATGTAAGGAAAAGGCAGGGATGCAACCTGGTCAGGATGATCAGAGAGGTTGAAAAGGGGGCCCACGATCCCCTTTGTTTCCAGGGCTGCGTTTTCCATAACTTCCAGAGCGGAAGCCGGAATAATAATCTCAGGATCTGTAACAATGCAAAAAGGCCTGGATGATGCTATCTGATTATGAATTTCCGCCAACGTGGTGCCTGCATCATAGGTCACTAGCCTGCACTTGGTGAGTTCCTCAGTGGCACTGGGGCAGAATCGATATGAATAATGCGTTTCATATATGGGTGAGGAAGCCCTGCAAGGCCAGAAAATGATCATGGCTGTTCTGCCCCATCACGGTGTGCGGGTTTGTAAAGGCGGCCGGCCCAAGTCTCTTGGCAAATAGTTCTGATTCCATCAATGTCCAGCTCCTTTTCCCACAGCACCAGGCTGCCTGCCCACACATCGCACTTATTGCACAAGGCCAATTCCCTCTTGCGTCCTTGTTCTTGAAACGTCCTGTAATGATGCATCAAACCGGTGTTGAAAATGGTTTTGAGCGTCTCTTTGTTTGCGTCCCCCAGTTGCACATCCACGAATATATCTTCACAGCAAAGCCCGGCCCTGCCGTCCCACGATATCACCAACTGGCTGTATAAAAGAGGACAAGGCCTGAATCGAGGCATTGGAGCTTCAACCTTGTCAAAAAGCACCCTTGAGCCAATAGGCCTGAACCTTGAAATGGAAACATAGGCTGCATGGGGCAGCCATTTTTTCACATATGTTTCTGCCTGATCTTCGGTTTCTGGATAGGCCACCATGTTGAAGGAAAGGGCAGGCCCTGGTGAGCGGTGCCTTTCCTTTGCATTGATCAAGTAGTAGATATTCTCTTCCACCTTTGTCAACGAGGCACCACGCCTGAAAAAGTCGTTGGTTTCCGGGTCTACACCATCAACAGAGAAGGCCAGCCAATCAATGTCAACGTCAAGCAGATAATCGCTCCATGCCTTGTTAAGGAGCATGGCATTGGTCATGAAGCCCACCTTCAGAGAAGGATTTTCTTTTGCCTTTTCAATCAAGTTTTTCAAATCGGGGTAAAGAAGCGGTTCCCCAGCGCCGTGAAGGCACAAGACGGTTTCCTCCTCGAATTCAGCAAGTTCAGCCACTATTTTCTGCCATAGTGCCCTTTTCATGTGTCCCTTGGAACGGCTTGGACTGCTGCCCGGCCCATGGAAATGACAGAATCTGCACTTCAAGTTGCAGTGATTGGTGGTTTCAAGGATTATCTCCTTTGGCAACAACGTGTTCATGTTTTTCTCAAAAGCATATATATCTCTTCGCGCCATCTTGTATAACACCTGGCAATGGCAGACAATATAGGGCCTTTCCATGAAAAGAAAAAATCGTCAACAGGAAGAAGGGGCCGATAGGCGATTTTTTCTACTGTGAGCCCGGAAAATATTTCTGTGAGTTCTTTTGTCATAAATTCGCGTACATGTCCATAGGTCTCCCCATGCCTTTCCACGGCCAAGCCGGGGTTAACGGGCTCGCCCTTCAAGATCCGCCAGATATTGTGGATTCTGCCCAAATTCGGTGTGGATAAAAGGAGTCGCCCAGTCGGCCTCAGCAACCTGTATATTTCGTGCGACAACAAAGTGATCTGCTTGGGCTGCAGATGCTCAATTACGTCACAGCAGCAGATGAGATCAAAGCTTTTGTTCCTGAAGGGTATTCCTTCGCTCAGGTCGCATCCAACCAGATGGATTCCTTTGCCTGCAAGATAATTGATATATTCTTTGCAGGAAAAAAAATCCCGGCTTGGATGTTCAATAGTGAAGACGGTCTTTTCCAGCTGGCCAGCGAGCCCAGCAGCCAATACACCAAAACCGGTACCTATTTCAAGTACCTTTCCATCAAAATTTCTGCACAGGTCGAGCAGGTGACGATAATGCCGGAACCACTGCCTCAATTCCTTTTTTCCATATCCATGGCCTGGGAAGATGGCTTGTATCTCCTCGAATACCTTGCCAAGGTTCTGCGCTATATCCTCCCTGCTCGCAAATGACATCTCTATTCCCCGCCCGTTTTCGGATAATGTTCCAGGAAGTTAACGATCCTCCTGCCCACTTGCTCTGGATGAAATTTTTTGGCCACTTCCAGCCCCCGTTTGCCCAAAAAAGAGCGCAATTCCGCATCAGTAGCCAATTGCACCAGTCTGCTCACGGCCTCATCAAGGTTCATTGGTTCAAAAAAAAGGGCATAGTCCCTGGGTGAATCCCAAGAGAGGTAGCTCGATATCGCAGACAGGCAGGTGGCCGTGCCGCATGCCATGGCCTCCAGCGGCGGCAGGCCGAAACCCTCGCCCTCCAGGGAGGGTGAAAAAAGGACATGGCCTTTCCTGAGAAGCTTTCCCACTTCTTGAGGCGGTAGTGCTGCATGGTATTCGTCTGCACGAAAGATGCGTTCTTCCTCCCGGCTTGTATCGGCTTGGGAGAGCCGTATCGTCTTTACAAAAGGGCACTCCTTCTTGAGGGCCTTAAGCGCCTCAAGGCCGAACCTGATTCCCTTTATGGAAATCTCAAGGGGGCCGGGCAGGATTACTTGTATAGGAGTTTCAGTTGGTGGAGCCTCAGGGGGATAGAAGTTTGCGATATCCAAGGGCTGCCCAACTACATAAACATGCTTTCCAGGGAATCTCGCCCTAAGTTTGCCTGCCAGGTTCTCAGAAATGGTCCACACAGGGCACGGCAGTTCATAGGCGGAAATGATCTCGCTTAAAAAAGGTTTTGCTTCTTCATACTCGGTTTCAATGCCTTGGCTGAAATGGATTATGCGGCTGCGTATGCTGCGGAATTTCCACAAGTCCAGCAAGATGCCGTAATAGGTGGCTATGAAAAAATCGGCCTTGTCCAGGGTCTCCTCCCAAGTTTTTACACGAAAAAAAGGGACATTGTGCTCAAACCAGTCTGGATATGCCTCCTTGCTGACAACTGCAGCCCTGATTCCCATATTGTTCAACAGGCCTGCATGTTGAAAGATCACCTTGTTGCCTCCGCACAAGTTCGTGCTCAATAGAATATATGCCAGATCCAGCTTGTTTTTCACTGCGTCAAGATATCTTCCAGATGTGGTTGAGGGATGTAAGGCCTATTAACTCACTCTCCTTGACGACCTTGAACTCAAGGGCGTTTCTGCCCAAGACAACGTTTCCAGTGTCATCCAGGGCAATTGCCTCAAAACGGTAGCTTCCAGCTAGAAGCGGCAGCGATGGAATTATAAATTGCAGTTCAGAATCCTTCTCCAGCGGAGGACGATCTTCAATTTGCGTAGATGTGCCGAATACTATGGTTTCATCATTTCTGGCAATTCCTGCAGCCAGGTGAAACGGACAGCCATCTGTTTTGCACGATACAATGAATTCCACCTGTTGCCCTGTGCGCAGAGCAGGGATTCCCGAAGATGGATCGCTGTCTTTCAGCCTGATCTTGACCGCGATGTGGTTGCTGGGGGTTTTCAGGGCCTCCACCCGCCTTGCATCCTTATTTTCATTGTTTCCCTGTTCCCTGCACCAGTCCTCGTAGGCCTGCGTCACGTCAAAGGCGTTTCCGCTCATTTTGATGGTTCCGTTGTGGAGCCACAGCGCCCTTTTGCACAGATGGCTCACATGGTAGAGGCTATGGCTGCAAAACAGGATCGTCTTTCCCCTGTCCCTGAAACTCATCATCCTGTCAATACACTTCTTTTGAAAGCGCTGGTCACCCACACTGAGCGCTTCATCTATTATGAGTATGTCAGGATCCACGTTGGTGGCTATTGAAAAGGCCAGGCGCACATACATGCCTGATGAATATGTCTTAACTGGCTGGTCTATAAAACGTTCGAGTTCTGAAAAAGCGATTATTTCCTCCTCCTTCTCCCTTATTTCTGCTTCAGAAAGCCCGAGCAGGCTGGCATTCAGAAAGATGTTCTGTCTTCCAGTAAATTCAGGGTGGAACCCGGCTCCAAGCTCCAACAGGGCTGCCACCTTTCCGTGAAAGGTATATTCACCCGAAGTCGGTGACAATGTGCCAGCCAGGATTTTCAACAGCGTACTCTTGCCAGCACCATTTTCTCCAATAATGCCCACGCTCTCCCCGGCTGCAACAAGCATGGATATGTTTTTCAGTGCAGTGAACTCCTTATGGAGGGGCCGTCTCAAAACGAGTTCCTTGAGGCGGTCTGAAGGCTTTTGGTACATGCGGTATATCTTGCTGATGTTATTTACTTCTATTGCATACATTTTTTCAGTTTGACGATAAAGATACAAAGGCAGCTGGGAATCCCATCTGTCGGCAATACATCAAAGACAATATAATAGGGGCATTCGATTTTGCACTCCAAAAATATTGCAACAAGTATCGGATCAAAAAGATCCTGCTTCTTAAGCCTAATATATTATCTGGCAATAGCAGTCAGCTTTTTCATTCTGGTCACTGGATGCGCAACCCAAACACCCCGCCTGCTGGGGGGAGGCAAGAAGCCTGTGCCTATATGCGTCTTGGCGGTAAACAAAGCCGCTTTGGCTGAAAATCAGTTTCTTGACTATGCTGTAGATATAAGGCCTGTGATAGTGCCGGCGCACTTGTCTGAATTTGCAAGGGCACTGGATAAAATCGCCCTCAATTTGGCCACTAAACGAAGATGTTTTGCAAGGGTTCGGAGCAACGAAGGGGCTGAAATCGTAAATCCCTGGGTCAATAAAAGTAAATTGAACAAGGCAGTGATGGAGATCAAGGTGCCATACATATTGACACACACAGGGGGCAGTCCTGGCAAGATCGGAGTGGAAGTAAGCCTGTTTGCCGACACTGGCGAGCTCCTCTGGGAATCCTACGGCGAGGCCCTGCTGCAGCCGCAGCGGTGGAAAGACTTCATAATATTTCAGGATCATTACGCCCCGGCCCCTTCGGTGCACGAAGGCTTCAGCGCACTTTTCGAGAACATCCTGGTGTATTTGGAAAGGGGCGGCGCCTGAAAAGGGTTGAATTCTCAGCCGAAGCGGCGCCGCATATAGGCCTCGACCCTGTCATAGGCCTCGTTCAATATTTCTTCAGGCGGCAGAAATACCACCCTGAAATGGGGGGTTGGCGGCAGGTTCCCGAAACCGCTGCCATGGACCACAACCACCCCGGTTTCTCTTATCAGGTCCTTTACAAATTCCTTGTCATCCACATCCACGGTGATTCTTGGAAAGGCATAAAAGGCGCCCGAGGGTTTCTGGCATGATATGCCGGGAATGCGGTTCAGACGCTCTACTGTGAGATCGCGCCGTTTGCGAAGCTTTCCTACAGCCGCTTTTATGTGCGAATTGTTGCCGTTGAGGGCAGGAGGAATGGCGAATTGCTTCGGGTGGTTGGCGCACAGCCGGGCCCGGGCGAGTTTCCGCATGGCCTCGGTGTAATCTTCAACAAGCTCAGGTAGGCCGCTTACTATTGCCCAGCCGATTCTGAAACCTGGGGCCAGGTAGCTCTTTGATAGGCCGTTGAAGGTCACCATCGGAAGTTCCGGATCAAGGGATGCAATACTTATGTGCTCCTGGCTGTTCAGGATGAGCTTGTCATAGATTTCATCGCTGAAGATGACCAGATTGTGTTCCCTGGCAAGTTCGACGATTCCCCTCAAAGTTTCTTCGCTGTAAACGGCACCTGTGGGATTGTTGGGATTTATAACCACGATGGCCTTTGTTTTCTGGTCGATCTGGCTGGCCATATGATCAACATCTGGCTCCCAGTTTTTGTCTTCATCTAGTCTGTACGGCCGAGGCTCTCCGATAAGTCTGGACAGGAGAGCATTGTAGAGCGGATAGCCTGGTGACGGCACCAGCACATTTTCGGCCTGATTCACCAGGGCAGAAAGGGCAAAATCAATGGCTTCACTGGCTCCGGTGGTAATCAATATCTCATGGGGCTTGATTCCGTTTCTTTCAGCCTCCGCACGAATAGCTTCCACGGCCTCTGGCACACCTTCTGAGGCAGAATAGCCTGTGTGATCCTGCTTCATTGCCTCATAGGCTGCCTCGATCAGGTGTTCGGGCGTATGAAAGTCAAAAAGAACTGGGTCCCCAATATTGAGATAAAAGAGATCCCCTCCCTTGGCCTTCCTCTTCTCTGCCTCGATTACGATATCCCTGATGGCATATTCTATATGTTCTGTGCGTTCGGAGGGTATTATTTTACGGAGCATGTTCATTTCCACAATAATTAAAATAGGTAAGGGCTAGAATTCACCCATTAAACAAAATTGTCAATATTGACATGGTAAAAAAATGACAGATCAAATCCTGCTCCTCTCACTCCCTGATCTGCAGCGTTTTTGGGCCTGATCCATGATTGTCGCGTCCCAGGAAATAATTCAGCCACGATGAACTCTTGTACAGGCTCCAATTCCTTGGCGGTAAGCAGGGCAGCGTGAAATCCTCTTTGCCTGCGTTCAACCTCTCGTAGATCCTCACATAGATGCATTTTTTCTTTCCCGGCCACACCTCGCACCATCCGTCCATGCTGCCGCCGCATGGACCATTGAGCAGATATTTGGGACACTGGGATTGCGGACACAGGTAGGCGTGTTCGCCCAATGTGCAGTCTCCGCATTCCTGGCAGGCATAGAGCAGGCCTTTTAACAAATATTCCATTGAGGTAAAGGCGGGCTCAAGTGAAGAACCTTCTATGGCGCCTGCAAGCCTTCCAAGCAATGGTGCCGCCGGTGAGGTCCTTGAAAAGGTAAGGTCATGCACCTTTTTGGAAAAGCGGAAGTGGGCCTTATCGGTGAAACTCACATCCAATAAAGGTTGCGGAGCAGGAACAGGGCTGTTCAGACCGCTTTTCTCGTCCTCCTGGAAGTAGTAAAAATCCCATTCTTCAGCAAAAAGGAATTGATCGATAAGATCTTCCCACCTTGAGGCCAAGAGTTTTGCCCTTTCCATTACCCAATCTATGTGTTGGTATGTAAGCTTGGGTCCGCTCAAGTGAACGCCTTCATAGCCTATGCCAAACAATATGGCAGTGAGTGCTGCACCCAGCTCGAGGCGGGCCTGAAGCCCTGCTTCACGTCCAGACCTTGAGGCCTGTTCCAGTTTGTTTAAAAGTGCCTCGGGCATTGTGCATCCTGGAATTTTACCCTCATGCAGCACACGTGCCAGAGGAACAGTGGGCATGAACACGGTACCAATCAGGGGTACGTTGAGTCCCTCAAGATCCATATACAGACGCAGTTCATGAAATTTCCTGGCATCGTAGCCAAGTTGTGTTATCACGAAGGCTGCGCCCTCAGCGATCTTGGTACGCAGCTTGAGGTATTGGGGAATCAATTCAGAAGCCGTCCGTTTGAAAGGCGACACCACACAGCCCGCACAGAAATTGGTGGGATTGACCATCACACCGCCTCCAGGCGCCATGGGATCCACGAGCACGCCTTGGTTCAGGGTGGCAATCATTCCCAGAAGATGTATTGAGTCAATATCGAAAACTGGTTTGGCAGTGCCCCTGTAGCCGTATCGCGGATAATCACCCGTCATCACAAGAAGATTCTGTATGTTTTGACGGTCGAGTTCAAAAAGTTGACTCTCAATCTGGTTGCGGTTTTTATCTTTGCAAGAAAAATGGATTATTGGTTCCATGTTGAGGGCAATAATTTCTGAACCCAATGCCAGGGGAGACAGGGCAGGATTGCCGCCTGCATTGTCCGTAATGGATACTGCTGCAATCTGTCCGGCCCTCGAGGCCTGCTGAACGAATCTTATAATAGAATCAAGGGCATGGCCCTTTGATGCCCGGGCAGGCACCAATTCAAAGGTGGCCACGAAGTTGTTCTGGAAGTCGAGCCGGCGCCTGGCCGTGCCTGCTGCCTGTCTGG
>JALVPX010000208.1 GCA_027031565.1 Deltaproteobacteria bacterium
CTGCTTTTTGACCAGTTCCAGCGGAAGGCTCCTGCTGCGGCCTCTGGCATACGGGACGATGCAGTAGGAACAGAATGAGTTGCAGCCGTCCTGGATCTTCATGAAAGCCCTGGTTCGTTTATAGGGTCTGGAGAGCAGGTAGGGCTCTATGCTCTTTATTCTGGTAATGTCTCCAACGCAGATCCTCAGGCAATCTTCGCTACTGCCTGCCATTTCAGGCAGGCGCTGCTTTTGATCATTTCCTACTATGCATGCCTGACCATCCAGGGCATCAAAAATCTCGTGGGGGTAGACCTGGGCGTAACAGCCGGTAACAACTATTCGTGTTTCCGGCTGCTCCCTTTTTATCCTCCTGAGCATCTGGCGGGCCTGGTAAGCAGCCCTGGCGGTAACACAACAGGTATTGACAATGCAAACCTCGCATTCCTTCCCGAACTCAACCACCTTGAAGCCCTTGGCAGCAAAGCGGTCCGAGAGAAGGTGGGTCTCAAACTGGTTCACCTTGCAGCCCAATGTGTAGAAGCTTATGCGCATATCTGTCCGCCTCCCAGGACCTTGGATTCCCTGTAAAACACGGCAAATTGTCCCGGAGTTACCGCCTTTTGCGGTTCGTCGAAGATGACACGGATTTTTTTGTCATCCAGTCTGTGCAGCACTGCCGATGCCCCTTGATGCCTGGATCTTATTTTTACAAGGCATTTTCCGTCAAAAAGTTCATCCATACCCACGAGGAGATTCAATCTCCTAACCGTTAGAGTCGAAGAATAGAGATCCTCCTCCTTGCCAACTATGAGGATGTTTTTCTCGAAATCCATTCCAGTCACATAAAATGGGGTGGGGCCTGGTATCCCAAGACCCCGTCTCTGCCCTATGGTGTAAGAATAGAGGCCTTTGTGGGTGCCCAAAATCCGGCCCTCCTGGTCTACAATGGGCCCTGAGGCAGGAAGAGGAACGGACTGGGAGAGCAAAAAGGTTCTGTAGTCACCCTTTATGAAACATATTTCCTGGCTCTCTTTGACAGCAAGGTGACTGAGACCTGCCTCAGCCCCTATGCTCACCACATCTCGCTTTTCTAGTTCACCCAGGGGAAACAGGATCCTTGGGAGCCACTGCCTGGGGATCTGGTGCAAAAAGTAGCTTTGATCCTTTTGCGGATGGAGCGCTGCATAAAGTCCATATTTTCCGTGCCCTTCTGGCAGCACTCTGGCATAGTGACCTGTGGCCAGATGGCTTGCACTGATCTTTTCGCACATCTCGAGACCAAATCTGATTTTTATGGACGGGTTGCATACAACGCATGGGTTTGGGGTCATGCCTTCCAGATATTCATCTATGAAATATTTGATTATTTGTTCTTTGAACTCTTTTCTTGCCTCTTGCACACTGAAGTCAATGCCGAAGGCACCTGCAATCCTTTTCGCTGCCTCCAGGGATTGTCCAGCAGCAAGATCTCCCAGCATGTCCAGAAAAAGTCCGTGCACATGCCATCCTTCTCTTTTGAGCAGCCAGGCAGCAACCGCGCTGTCTATTCCACCGCTCAACAGGGTGACGACCTTTTTTCCCTTGGAAGAAGGGGTCACAGCAAAACGGTTTCCTTGCTGAAACGAATCTCCATTGCCCTTACAGGGCACACGGCCACGCATAATTCGCAGCCCTTGCACTGTTTAGGATCGAAAATCACCTCCATGGTATCCCTGTCAAGGGTGAGGGCGTTCGTAGGGCATATCCCCGTACAGGCACCGCACTGTATGCACATATCATCATTGCGGCGTATTTCCTGTTCAACAGACTTTATCTTGACGCCCACATCCCTCAAGAACCTGAGGCCGTCTGTGACGTTTTTTTTGTGACCAGACACCTCTAGCACCATGATGCCTTCCTGCCCAGGCAATATTTCTGCCTTCAATATGTTGAAACAAAGATCAAACTCCCTTGTCAGGGTGCAGACCAGTGGCTGGTCTGTAATTTGGGGAGGAAATCTCAGCACCAGCATTCTTTTATACATATTCTTTCAATCCTCTTTGCACTCAAAATAGAATGTTAGGGAACATAACACAAAAGCAGCCTCCAGGAAAATTTGCCCAGTCAGCCACCCCTTCAATCCGGACTGCTACATCAGATAAGCCTTGTCATTGTTCGCCAAAGAAGGTACCAGATAGCTACAGACAGTAAGATACCGAGGAGGAAAAAATGAAGAGCTACCGCAAGGAACTCTGGTTCAATGTCCCAACCAGGAGGGCCTTCGTCAATATAACAACCCAGGTGGAAGAATGCGTCTCAGAGTCTGGCATAATGGAAGGGCTGTGCCTGGTGAATGCCATGCATATAACTGCCTCGGTCTTCATAAATGATGACGAACCTGGGCTTCATCACGATTATGACGTGTGGCTCGAAAAACTGGCTCCACATGAGCCAGTATCCCAGTACAGGCACAACACCTACGAGGACAATGCAGATGCGCACATGAAGCGACAGCTCATGGGAAGAGAAGTAGTTGTGGCGGTCACCGAGGGCAGGCTGGATTTCGGCACCTGGGAGCAGATCTTTTATGGAGAATTTGATGGAAGGCGCAAAAAAAGGGTGCTGGTCAAGATAATAGGTGAATAGAATGGCTTATCCAAGGCCTGAACGGCTCGAATTCCCCCATGATGAAAAACAGGTGTCATGGTTACCAATGCTGCTGGACGCCTATTTTATAGCAGACAAGGGTGTCCATGAGGCTATACAAAAGAGGATCAGGCGAGGGGAAAGACTCGCTTGTGCAAAGGGCTGTTCATCATGTTGTGAGATACACATCACCATACCGGTGTATCCCTTGGAACTGGTAGGAATTTATTGGTATGCAATAACGAAGATATCTGCCCCCTTGAGGGATATCCTGAAGAAGAATCTGCAGCAATTTTCCACTGGCGATCCATGCCCTTTTCTGATTGAAGGGGTTTGTTCCATACATCCCATGAGGCCACTGGCATGCCGTCATTTCAATGTGTTCAACAAGCCTTGTTCAAGGGGTGAAGACCCTTATTACACGAGGAGGAAGGATGTGCTCACGCCCATTGAGAAGTACAAGAACAAGGCCTTGGCTGCCATGCTGCCCTTTCACGGCATAAAGGAAAGGGCCAAGAGGAAACAGGCCATTCGAACCGGGTTTCTGAACAGCCAGGTTCAGAATCTGCACGAAATAAAGTGGACAAACCTGGCCTTGCGCATGGACGGTGCACTTGTAATAAGAGATTAATACGATTTATCAAGTGGTTACTTGTAATAATTGAGCTATTCCTTTAACTTTATGACAAGTTGTCCATCTTCCACTTTCATATATTCTATGCCTTCTGAAAATTTTTTCCAAAAGCCAGGACGGCCGCCAAACTCCTTCACCAGGTCGACGTTTTTCAGGCCGCCAAGCCAGGCATTGGGAACAGGCACCCCCATTACTGATACGCCCTTGAGCACCACTACTGGACGACCATTTTGGTAGGCTAACTCTAGGCC
>JALVPX010000209.1 GCA_027031565.1 Deltaproteobacteria bacterium
TCATGGATAAAAAAGAGTTGTGTGAAAAGATCCAGCAGATCTACCCAGACATTGGTCAATGCGGCATCAACCTGGATGCACACTATGATGAAGAGAAAAAGAGGTGGGTTGTCCATCTTGAACGCGAAGGCAAAAGCCTGGAGACCTATCTGGAAGACGACGACATAAAGGCTTGCATGGATGGCAGGCAGTGCGTAGCCCTTGGCATTCAAATAGGCGAACTCACCCGCGACATAAAAGAGATGCCGCCGACCAGGCAGTCTGAAGGCGTATAAACCAAGGCACCTTCTTTCCAAACGCGAGATTTCTGCCTCCGTTAGTGAGGGTTAGAGGTGCAACGTGCGATGCATTTTAGGTAATTTCGAGTTGTATGGGGCTGTTTAAGCACTACAGCCCCTCTTACTATCGCGCTATCCTGGATGTCTTAGACGTCTTGATATCCTTTAACAAAGGGGAGTCACCCTTGGCAGGGTACAGCCTGCAGCCGAATTTGATGCATTCCTTGTTTACGTGATGCTGCTGACACACAAGATCAGCATCTGCAATGAGCTTCACCGCAAGGAGTTCTTCGGAAATTGCAGCCGTCTCCTTCAAGACAGTGTAGCTTTCACGCTGGCAGCATCGTGCCGCCTTGGTCTCGGAGATCTTTTTCAGGATGGCGGCTACTGCGGCTTGTGCCCGTTGCCTTGCGTCTGCTGTCAAAGGGTTTGCCTTCAGGATGACAGAAAAGGCAACACCTGCACCAAGCCCTGCTCCGCATGCTCCCCAGAATGCACATGCGCCCCCGGAAACCGCTGCTCCCCGTTTGATGCCTGTCACTATCTCATCTGAGGATATGCTGCCTCCACTGTTCCTGTATGCAGACAGAATTATCCCCGGGACAAGAGCATGGTGTTCCGGGCCGTGCATAGGGATTTTCCGGTGTTTGCGAATCGTGTTCAAGAGCTTGATCATATCGATCTCTGCTGTTTCCACACAAACAGCCTCGATAAATCTCAACGGCTCTTCCACGTGACAGGCATCACAAACAAAATGGCCTTCAGCACACATCCCATTTGCCATTTTTGACCTGCCGCACATGGCACAAATGGCCTCTTTTTCCTTTTTGAAGTAGCGTAATGGGGAACCGCACAACAGGCAGCCTGTTCTTGGTGGAGAATGTTGCGGAGTTATGACAGGCGGTGAGCAATCAGGCACTGCACAAGAGCAGCATTCTGCTTCGTCCTGGTTGATTACAGCTCCGGTTGCCCCATCCAGGAGCAAAAGGCCCGAATCTTTCAGGTATTTGATGTCCAGGCCTGGTTTGCGGCCCAGGGGTTTATACCTGCCCTTGGGCAAAAATTGTCCATCATCGGTCACAACTCCTGCAAAGGGTCCTGCATAGAGCGCTTCCGGTTCCTCAATACCCCTATTTCCCACTGGCTTCATAGCCTGGAAGGTGAGGGAAAAAAATGCATGACCCGCCACGCTGCGGTATGGGAAACGTTTTATGATAGCTGAATTTACAAAACCCATGTCTCTCAACAACGAAAACAGATATTCTTGAACAAAAGCGCCTCCAATACACTCTCCAGCAAGCCTTTTATCAGTGCGGATATTCAAGGGAGGCTCATTTTCCGTTACCACGTCTGAGATTACAAGCCTGCCCCCGGGCCTGAGCACCCTCCAGATTTCCTTGAAAACCGCCCTCTTGTTTTTGCTCAGGTTGAGAACGCAGTTTGAAATTACCACGTCAAAGGAGTTGTCAGCTGCAGGAATCGATTCCAGCAGGCCCTTGATGAAAAAGATGTTTTTGTTCCCAAGCCTCTCTTTTACCGTTTTTGATGCTGAAGAGGCAATTTGAAGCATCTGATCTGTCAAATCAAGGCCTGCAACAATACCCCCAGGCCCAGCAATTCTTGCCGCCAAGAAACATTCGACTCCTGTGCCGCAGCCCAGATCTAGGACCTTCTCTCCGCATTCGATTGCAGCATCCTTTACAGGGCTTCCACACCCATACATTCGCACCAAGGCCTTTTCTGGGATGAAAGACAGCTCTTTCTTATTGAATTTAACAGGGTTTAAAATGAGTTCGTCTGGAGACTTGGCACGCTCCTCATAAAAGGCACGCACGAGCATGTGTTTTTCTTGACCAGCAAGGGAAAGCAGGCAATTGCAGTGTATAAAATTGATGTCTGAACTGCTGGGACACTGGCTGGTTATGTCTCCCATGCGCACTATCATGCCATCGTCTGCGCAGGGCTCCAGGTTGCTAACCTGCTCTTCCACAAGCATGAGCAAAATATCTTGATAGACCCCTGAATATGGGTCTGACTCAAGTCTGAGGCCCTTGTCTGAGGTGCTTGGCCTGAGTGCATGATCAATATCTCCACCACCTGTAAGAAAATGAAGGGGATCATCTGCCATTTCCTTGCAGTCAAATAGAGAAAGGGAGCGCACAGCCTGCAAGAGGCTGCTTTCCTGCCATACCTGTGCGATTCCGGCATCGATGTTGCCGGCACAAAGGCTTTTCTTGTCCACCATGGCCGGGGTAGGGTAAACGTTTCCGTCTGGCCCAATGGCAAGGCTTTCCCATCCGCCATTTCCCAGGTCAAAACGGGTGCCTGGAGGTGTAAAAAGCTGAGACGCCATGGCCTCTACGTTGTCAATGGAGATGTGATATTTTCTGGCGAGATGGTACGCCGTCCTCAGGGCCCTGCCCAGGTCTTTCATGCCTGGGAGGGCAATTCCCCGACCAAGACCCCTCTGAAAGTGATATTGGTAATGAATGTTCGCAACACCTATTTCATTTGCAATTTTTACAATATCTGCCACGAATGCGAGGTTTTCACCATGAACCGCCATGGCAATGCTTACTGGAAATCCGGCTTGAAGCAGCCTTGAAATTGAATTCACACTTTTGTGGAAGGTGTCTTTACCGCGCTGTTTCTCATGAATTGTTCTGGGGCCGTCAAGGCTGACCTGAAGATGGATACGGCTTGGATCCACTTTCCCCGACTTTTCCAGGAGATCCTTTACTAGGATGCCATTTGTCAAAATGGCCGTCCTGAGATCGGGACGCCTTTGCAACCGCTTGATCAAATCGACAAAACCAGGATACAAAAAGGGTTCCCCTCCTGTGAAACAGACCAGCCTGCATCCCAACCCATAGGCCTCGTCCACGATCGAGATGATCTGCCTGGCGTCAAGCCTGCGTTTTTTTGCGCCGGCATTGCCAAAAAGGCAATGGGTGCAGCTGAGATTGCAGCTGTCTGTAATGTGAAACCAGAGTTCAGAAAGTAGTTCAGGCCTTTTGTGGCCTCGTCCCTTATAAGGGCCGGGATGGCAAAAGGCGAGGGAGGCGGAGATACTGTTCGCCCGCACACCGGCCTCGATGGGTGAACATCGGAACACCCTTTGAATGGCTGATGCCAGTTCCTCCCTGTCCCATGGATTCCTGCACAAGGAAAACACTTTGTCTGTTAAAGGGCCTGGAACAAACCAGAAAGGAACATCGGGCACGACGTAAAAGCCGGTGAGACCCTTGCTGGTATTCAATGTGGATATCTTCACTGGTGCGGTGTGCATCTTTTCTCCTTCTGCATACTCTTTGTACCGTAATAAATCCCTGCAAGCCGCTGTGGTGAAACGCCGCACAGATAGGCAGCAATGATAAGCTGATTAAGAATAGTGGTTTTTAACAGACCATGATTACGCCAGCGCCGCCCTGATGTCACGATTTTTGCCGAAAGAATAACCAGCCTCTGTTCCTTACGAAATCTTCTTATGAAGTCGAAGTCTTCCATGAAAGGGATCTCCTTGTACCCCCCAAGGCGGCGAAACACCGGCCTTTTTATAAAAAATGCTTGATCACCATAGGGCATGCGCCACCACTTTGACCGGATATTTGCCATTGCCTCGACAATCCGGAACCCCAATCCGTTTCCATCTATGGAAAGCTGAAAAGCGCCGCCATCTGCCTCATATTTGTTTACTGCATCCCGAATCAAGCTGTCAAAACCCGCTGGCAGCAGGGTATCCGCGTGAAGAAAAAGCAGAATCTCTCCTTTTGCACAAAGAGCACCCATATTCAGCTGGTGACCGCGGCCTCTTTTCGGTGAAATCAAAACCCTTGCTCCGGCTTCCTCCGCGAGTGCTGGAGTCCCATCCCGACTTCCTCCATCACACACGATGACTTCAACATTAGACCCCCTCAACGCGGATTTTACAGTGTTGCATATTGTGTCAGATTCGTTCAATGAAGGGATGATTATCGACAAGAGAGGCAGCATGCAACCTTGGTTTGGGGGCTCACTTCATTTACGGCGTGCGGCCTTGGCTTCAATGAGCTGCGCGGTGATGCTGATTGCTATTTCCTCCGGAGTCTGAGCGCCCACAGGCAGGCCGACAGGGGTCCTAATGCGTTCAATTTGCTCTGGCAGAAGGCCTTCTGACCTTAATATATTGAAAAATTTCTCTCTTTTGCGCCTGCTTCCCAATAGGCCAATGAAATGGGCTGGGGTATGCAGTGCTGCACGCAGTGCATCCAGGTCCGATTGATGGGCCCTGGTGCAAATGACAATAAAGTCCCTGGAGGTGATGTTGATTCCGGCATCCCCGAAGGGATCAGTGAACCCGTTGATATTCAAAACCCTGCCGGCATCCGGCAGCCCGCAGGCGTCTGTTTGAACCGGCCTGTCATCCATCACGACCACGTCGAACCCTGCGAATGCCGCTGTCTTGCACAGGGCCTTGCCAACGTGGCCGGCTCCCAAAATCACGAGCCTGGGTTTTGGAGAAAGGGGTTCAATGAAAACGGCAGCCCAGCCCCCGCAGGCCATGGGCGAATCCTCCCTGGCCGCCAAGTCCACTTTTATGGTCGTGCATGTGTGGTCAACAAGGGCTCTCACAGCAGCACTTATCACCTCCTGCTCGAGCTTGCCGCCGCCCAGCGTGCCCTCATGGGAGCCGTCTGGATGAATTATCATCTTGGCCCCTGCCTTACGTGGCGTGGACCCTGCTGTTTCTATAATTGTCGCAAGGGCGACTTCTTGGTTTTCCTCAAGAAGGCAGCAGATCCGTTTGAAGATATCCACGCAAGGCTCCTTTTTTCAGCTTTTGCCCGTGCTCTTTTGGCCCAATGCATGGAGCACCCTTGAAGGTGTGATGGGTAATGTCCGGAGACGGATATCTGCTGCCGCATAGATTGCATTGGCTACTGCAGGGGCTATGGGAGCTGTGCCCACTTCACCTACCCCGGTCACACGCTCGCCGCTTTCAACAATATGTACATCCACAGAGGGTGTCTCAGACATGGTCAGTATGGGGTAATCGTCAAAATTGGCCGTTGATACGCCGCCGTCTGCAAATTCTACTTCTTCCTTTAAGGCTGCGCTGAGGCCGAAAAGTATGCCTCCTTCCACCTGCTGCCTGACTATCTCAGGATGCAGCGCCCTTCCGCAATCTACTGCACAAACCACCCTGTGAACCATTATCGCACCAGTCCTGGTATCCACGCTGACGTCTGCAACCATTGCCAAATATGTGTAAACCAGATAGTGCTGGGCGATTCCCAAGGCCCTGTTTCGTGTCGCCTTGCCGGGCCATCCAGCCATTCGCGCAGCTTTTTCCAGCACCACTTTGGCACGGGGGCTGTTCTTGAGGTGCTCAAGCCTGAATTTGAGCGGATCTTTGCCGGCTTTCCAGGCAAGTTCATCCATGAAACTTTCTATGGTGAAACAGTTGTGCGAATTGCCGACCGAGCGCCAGAATCCCCTAGGAACAGGCGCCTGGTCCTCTTGTATCCAGACATACTCAAGGTGCAGGTTGTCAAAATCATATGCAGAATTGTGTATGGATTCCACGGCCGAAGGATCGATCCCATCCTCAAGCAGAGAAGGCGCTATCCTAGAATAGACCGACGGGGCAGCTACCTTGTGTTTCCAGGCTGTTATTCGGCCCTTTTCATCAAGCCCGGCAACGATGCGGGCACAATTGGCAGGCCTGTAAAAATCGTGCTTAAAGTCCTCTTCTCTGCTCCATATATGTTTTACAGGCCTTTTGGCTGCCTTGGCAATCTGGATGGCATCCCTTACAAAATCCACTTCGTACCGCCTTCCAAAGGAACCACCAATAAAAGTGACGTTAATCTCTATGCGCTCCGGGGGCAGGCCTGTCTCCTCGACGGCCATGGCCAGCATATCCCCCTGGTTTTGGCAGGGAGCCCATATGGTACACCTTTCCTTCTGCACGTGGACTGTGCAGTTCATGGGTTCCATGGCAGCATGGGCAAGATATGGCAGAAAATAGCAGGCCTCCAGGACCTGGGCCGATTTTTTGAGCCTTTCTTCCGGGCTGCCGCGGTTGGTTTTCACTTTGCCCCGGGTGTTCAGGTCGTCTCGCAAGACCTTGAAAACGGCTTGGTTGTTCCAGTCCGGAACCTTTCCTTTACTCCACGCTGGGGCCAGCGCCTTTTTCCCCTTGACGGCGGCATGTATGGAATCGGCGCATACCGCAATGCCCCTATCAAACTCTACCACCCTTCGTACGCCTTTTACTGAAAGGGCAGCCTTTTTGTCTAAAGATTTCAGTTTTGCTCCGTAGGCAGGAGGCCTGACGCTGACCGCATAAAGCATTCCAGGAATCTTCACATCAATACCGTAGACGGCTGTACCGTTGACCTTCGAAAGGGCGTCTATCCTCTTGGGCGATGTTCCCAGCAGGGTGAAGTCCTTTTCATCTTTCAGGGCCGGATCTTGCGCCACAGGCAATCTGGCAGCAGCAAGGGCCAATCTTCCATAGCTTATCGATCTGCCAGTACCGGGGTGGAGCACCATCCCTTTTGAGGCCCGGCACTGCGAAACAGGCACTCCCCAGCGCATGGCTGCAGCCTCTACCAGCACCAGCCTCGCTGCAGCACCCGCCTTTCTCAATATAGTGAAGAAATGGCTTGCAGAGGCACTTCCGGCAGTGACCTGGCTGTCCCATACAGGGTCTTTGTACGGTTCTGCCACAGGGGCCTGCTTAACCCGGACCATGTTCCAATCCGCCTCGAGCTCTTCCGCCACTACCATAGGAAGGGATGTGACAACCCCCTGGCCAAGCTCACATTGGGAACAATAAATGGTTATGGTTTCATCAGGCGAGATGTTCAGCCATGCGTTTGGAGCAAAACAGTTGGTGCGGCCGCCTGCAGCTTGTTGGGCCTTTTGAACCAGAATGGCCCCGGCTGCATCCTGACCAGCTGCCAGCGTCAACCCGGCTGCACCGAGTAAGCCCTTTATGAAATGACGCCTTGATATGGAGACTGTCATGCCTTTTCCTTTTTCGCCCTCAGGATGGCCCTTTTTATGCGGTTATAGGTGCCGCATCGGCATAGGTTGGTATCCATGGCCTTCAAGACATCCTCCTCTGATGGATCGGGGTTTCTGTTCAGCAGTTCCAAGGCCTGCATGATCTGGCCTGGCTGGCAATAACCGCATTCCGGCACATCCTCCTTGAGCCAGGCCCTCTTCAAATAGTGATCCCTCGGCAGGCCTTCGATTGTCAGAATATCCCTGCCGGCTGCCTCTTTCACTGTAATTTGGCAGGAGCGTTCGGCCCTTCCATCGACATGTACTGTGCAACAGCCGCACAGGCCGATTCCGCACCCCCATTTGGTGCCAGTCAGGCCTATATGTTCTCTGAGAACCCATACCAGGGGCGTTTCTGGATCATCATTGTATGAATAAACTTTCCCATTGACTTTAAGTTGAATCATGCTGCCTCTTTAGGCTACCTCTAAAAATTAGGATTTTTGTTAAAGGGCAAGGCGCGCGAAAAAAAATAACCGTAGACATATTGTTGATATTTCGAGGATTATTTTTTGAGTGCAACGCAGCCATTGGGCTAAAATACAATTTTTAGAGGTAGCCTTTAGTCTCAGAGTTGTTTGAATGAAACATATAATACGTGTCAAGTGAACAAATAGCCAGCTCAAAAAGTGAGGGGGAAATAAAAAAGCCGGCCTAAGGCCGGCTCAACTCACCTTGCATAGGTGCTGATATTCTTATTTGTGCCCCTTCATTTCGTGTTTCATTTCATGTTTCATCTCATGTTTCATTTCATGCTTTGCCTCATCCTTCATCTTGGTGGCATTGCATTCCTTTGCCTTGTCCTTCATTTCATGTTTAAGTTCATGTTTTACCGCCTCTACGGCCCCTTTTGCTGCCTCGGAGGCATGGGCAAGGCCTGTTAAGGAAACACCCAAAACGAACATCATGCTTAATGTCAATGCTGCGAGTTTTTTCATTTCTCTCTACTCCTTTCCTTTAATTATTCATTATTTGATTACATATCCTTGGTTCTTTATATAAGCATTGTCTGTGCCATTCAGAATTATTTAATAATTTTAATTAGTTATATATGTATCTGCATAGCACAAACGTCTTGATTCCAATCGCTGGACCTTCTTTTAAAGATTGTGTATGAAACCGCCTTCAAATGGTAATAATATGTGCAACTTGTGATTAATTTTGCTTTAATTGTTGCTACTTACCAAGTTGAATGAATTGCAGGATTTCAAGAAAATAGAAGACAGGGCAAACAATTCACAGGTTTCCAGTATCAGCCCGGATTCATTCTTGTTCAGCCTTGAATAATCAATGCCCCATAATGTTACTTCTCAAATTATATCTTATGTAGTGCTTTGCCGACAACAAACCGGTAATGTGGCCTAAACGCTATTGCCCTAAGCGCCGTAAGTAATTATTTTCCCTGCATGAATTTTATTGATCAGGCCAAAATATATGTCAAGGCTGGTGACGGCGGCCCGGGTTGTATCAGTTTTCGGCGGGAAAAATACGTTCCGAAGGGCGGCCCTGACGGCGGAGACGGCGGCAGGGGCGGAGACGTGATCATAAAGGCCGACCCCCGCCTCAACACACTCCTGACGTTTCAGCGAAACCGCAGATTCAAAGCAAAGAATGGCAGGCCTGGCATGCCAAAGAACATGCACGGTAAAAATGGTGCAGACCTCGTTATCAATGTGCCGCCCGGCACCGTGGTCAAGGACTGGAGAACAGGCAGGGTATTGGCGGATCTCGTGAGGCCTGGCGAGACCTTTCTGGCTGCAAAAGGGGGGCTTGGCGGCAGGGGCAATGCCCGCTTTGTGACTGCTACCAGGCAGGCCCCAAGGCATGCACAGCCTGGCACGCCAGGTGAAGAGCGTGAATTGCTGCTTGAACTCAAATTGATAGCGGATGTAGGCCTGGTCGGCCCCCCAAATGCAGGGAAATCCACCTTGCTGTCTGCTGTTTCCGCTGCCCGGCCCAAGATCGCAGACTATCCATTCACCACGATTTCCCCTAATCTTGGGGTAGTGTGCCTGCCGGGTCACCGAAACATCATAGTGGCAGACATTCCAGGTCTCATTGAGGGTGCCCACAAAGGCGTTGGCATGGGCCTTGATTTCCTGCGTCATATAGAACGGACAAAGGTGCTGCTTTATGTTATAGATGCTGGAACACAGGACATTGAACAGGCACAAGAAGATTTTCGGGTAACCAGGCGGGAATTGCAGAAGTATGGAGCAGAGCTGCTGAAAAAGCCCCAGGCGATTGCCTTGAACAAGATAGACCTTTTGGATGAGGAACAAGTGACCAAACTTGTTGAGGAGTTTCAGGGAGTTGGATTGCCCGTGTATGCAATTTCAGCCGCAGCACAAAAGAATCTCAGTGAGCTGCTGGAAGGCCTTTTTTCAATGCTCCATGAAGATGACGACCTTACGCAATGAGTTTTAACGGCGACATATTGAAAGAAAATCCAAGAGACCTGATCAGAGAGGCCCGGAACATAGTTATAAAGGTGGGAAGCGCGGTATTGTCTGGCCCCCACGGCCTTGACCTGCCAGTGATTGAATCCCTTACTGAACAGATAAGTCGTGCCAAAGAAGGCGGCGCAAAAGTCACTCTTGTCTCTTCCGGGGCCGTGGCAGCAGGAATCGGCAGGCTTGGTGCGCGCGAAGAGATGGGCACTGTGCCCGAAAAGCAGGCCCTTGCTGCAATCGGCCAGGGGCGTCTCATAAGGAGCTATGAAGAGGCCTTTGACCGTTTTGGCGTAAAGGTGGCGCAGGTTTTGGTGACCAGGGAAGGCCTCATCCCGAGGCACCGTTTCCTGAATGCCAGAAATACCCTTAATACCCTGCTCGATTGGGGCATCGTGCCAATAGTTAATGAAAATGACACGGTTGCAACTGATGAGCTGCAGTTTACGGATAATGACGCACTTTCAGCCCTCATAGTCCATCTGGTGGAAGCCGATCTGCTCATCTGCCTCAGCGATGTGGACGGCCTCTATGATGCCGACCCCCGGACGCACCCCGAAGCCAGGCGCATATCTC
>JALVPX010000210.1 GCA_027031565.1 Deltaproteobacteria bacterium
TTCTGGTACAGATGTTTGAAAATGTCTTGATCAACGCATTGGAAGCCCAGCCCCATGGCGGCAGGATAGCCGTAGAACTTCATCTGCAAAAAGATTGGGCAGTTCTGACCGTAACCAATCCCGGGGACATACCCAAAGGCAGCGATATCGAGAAGATATTTTCACCATATTTTACCTTGA
This sequence comes from Deltaproteobacteria bacterium, assembly GCA_027031565.1. GTDB lineage: Bacteria > Desulfobacterota > Dissulfuribacteria > Dissulfuribacterales > JALVPX01 > JALVPX01. The sequence continues at coordinate 181 of JALVPX010000210.1, forward strand.
AGACACGGGGAACCGGGCTTGGGCTTGCCATAATTGAAAAGATAGCAAAGGCGCATGGGGGTAAAGTGAACGCTTCTGTCAAGGACGAAACAGAATTCCAACTCGAGATAAGGTTGCCGACAGGATAGCATGAAAATTTTGATAGTAGATGATGAAGCTGTTCAACGGGAGCTGCTTCAGGGTTTCCTGGAAAAAAAGGGCTACGAGGTTTTCTGTGCAGAAAATGGCCGGCAGGCCCTTGAAACTTTCCGCAGGGAGGCAGTCGGCCTGGTACTGCTCGACCACAAGATGCCCGGCATGACCGGGGACCAGGTACTTGAAGAGATAAAAAAGATTAATCCGGAAACACGCGTTATCATGATTACCGCCTACGGAGACGTGGCTACCGCAGTTTCCAGCATGAAACTGGGAGCCCTGGATTTCCTTGAAAAGCCAATCGATCTTGAGGAATTGCTGCAAAAGATTGAACGGGCCGAACAGGAATCCCTGGTAGAAGAGGATGTGCGGCAGGTGGAGGAGTTTATCTCAGATTCCCCTCTGCCAATCAATATCATAGCCAAAAGCTCCCAAATGAATGAGGCAATATCACTGGCAAGACGGGTGTCAGAGACTCCCTGGCCCGTCTTGATAAAAGGTGAAACCGGTACAGGAAAAGAACTCCTGGCAAAGCTCATCCATTATCTCAGCCCCCGCAAGGATGCCCCTTTTATTGAAGTTAATTGTGCTGCCGTGCCGGAAAACCTCTTTGAAAGCGAGCTTTTCGGCCATGAAAAAGGGGCCTTTACCGGGGCCTCAAATCTCAGGCGGGGCCGTTTTGAGCTGGCCCACACTGGCACCATTTTCCTTGATGAAATAGGCGAGCTGCCTCTCAATCTCCAGCCCAAGCTGCTCAGGTGCCTCCAGGAAAAGAGGATCACCAGGGTGGGGGGAGAAAAAGATATCAAAGTGGATGTGAGGATAGTCGCGGCCACAAACAGGGATTTAAAGGCTATGGCCATCGAGGGCAGCTTCAGAGAGGATCTCTATTACAGGCTCAATGTATTTGAAATAGAGATTCCACCGCTTAGAAGACGCAAGGAAGACATACCGCCCCTGCTCGATTTCTTTTTGAAGAAATACAGCCCAAGGCCCGTGGAACTATCACCCGAAGCCAAGGATCTTTTAATCAGATATCCATACCCTGGCAATGTGAGGGAGCTTGAACACGTTGTCCAAAGATTGGTGACCCTGGCAAGGGGAAGCATAGTCCGGGTCACGGACCTCCCTCCTGAAATCAGGCATCACCAGATTACGTCAACAGGAACCCTTGAGGATAGATTGAAAGCGGTGGAAAAGGAGATGATCTTGAATGCCCTTGAAAAGAATAACTGGGTCCAAACAAGGGCTGCCGAGTCCCTGGGCATAAGTGAGAGGGTCCTGCGCTACAAAATGGATAAACATGGAATCAAGCGTTCCAGGTCAGGGAATTGACCTTGCGCCTTCTTTCGACAATTTTGTCTAGCCTATCCATTGTTGTCGAACACCCCCCTACGCCAGCCTGAACAACTAGCTGATATAACTCAATAATATTTCGATATCCCCTGGCACGATAATTGTTTTATCTCCTTTTGAAGAAAAAAACATCTTTTTAAGTTTTTAAGGAGGTCAATTATGAGACGAAAATTTCATTACCAAGTGGCAGTAATTGTTCTGTTTACAGTAACGGCTTCAGCGTTGGGCTGGGCTCAGCCCGCCTGGCGCAGGCATGGGTGCGGGCCTTTGCACCGAGATGCAAATCCCGGCGTGGCCCGGCTGGTTTCAGCACTTCCCTATGAAGACTTGAGTATTGAAGAAAGGAGCGCACTGCTCAAGATGCGCGAAGAAGAAAAGCTTGCAAGGGATGTCTACAAGGTCCTTTACGATCTGTGGGGGCTCAGGATATTTGCCAACATATCGAGGAGCGAGCAGCGTCACATGGATGCTATAAAGGCCTTGTTGGACAAGTACGACTTGCCGGACCCGGCAAATGATGAAGTGGCCGGCATGTTCAGCAGCCCGGAAATGCAAAAATTGTACAACGATCTTACGGCGCAAGGGGCCAAATCTGCTGTAGATGCCCTTCTGGTCGGGGCCACCATTGAAGACTTGGACATATTTGACCTCAAAGAAGGCCTCAAAAAGACAGACAATCAAGACGTGACCCTTGTTTTCCAGAACCTGCTCAAGGGATCAAGGAATCATCTAAGGGCCTTTTCCAGGGTACTTGGCATGTTCGGCCAAACCTATACGGCCCAATACCTGGATCAGGACGAAGTTGATGCGATTATCCAGTCTCCGCGGGAAAGGGGACCGGTAAACCGTGATGGACTGCCTGTCCCAATGCCCTGGGGCAGAGACTGCAGGGGAATGAGGTAGCCATCCCCGTTATTGGACCCTGATTGAAAGGAGGAAGACAATGAAACAGTTGTTCAGAACAGGCTTGATAACCTTTGCACTGCTTCTTGGTTATGCCGGCGCATCTTTTGCGGGCACTGTGTGGTCAGTCACCATCGGCAACTATCCTGCGCGAAGACCAGTGGTCAGGACGGTGCTCCACACCCCGGCAGTCAACTATGTTGTCACAAAGAATTGCAGGCCGCGCCGGTGGCATCGCTTAAAGAGGCACAAGAGGGTACACAGGGTAGTCTATACCCCGGCAGTGATAATCACCCCGGCCGGTTATGTCGATTACAATATCCATGTGACAGGTGCAGGATTCTATCTCTGGTAGACCTCTATTTCCGCACCGCCTCTTTTCCCCTGGAATATCCAAAGTCTTCCAGGGGTTTTTCATTTCCGGCCCGCTCCCGAGACCATTGCCAATTTCATTGCTGCCAAGTAAAAAAACAGGAGACAACAAACCTGTTATCAGGACATTACCAGGGAGCGGAAACATGAAGAACAAAGAATGGGAAAGGTTGAGGGAACTCATCTCCACCCTTTCGTACAAGGAAGGTACATTCACCCTCACCTCTGGCAGAAAAAGTGATTTTTACATTGACTGCAAACAAACAACGCTGTCAGCCGAAGGCGCATATTTGTGCGGCAGGCTCATGCATGAAAAAATCATATCGTCAGGTGTGATGTGCAGCGGCGTGGGGGGCATGACCCTTGGGGCTGATCCCCTGGTGACTGCTGTTTCCATAGTAAGCTTCCTGGAAGGAAACCCGGTTCCTGCTTTCATAATCAGAAAAGAGAAAAAGGGCCATGGCACAGGATCATGGATCGAAGGCAAGGCGAATATTCCTGAAGGAAGCACTGTGGCGCTCTTGGAAGACGTTGTCACCACTGGGGGAACCCTCATAAAGGCCATAGAACGCACAGAAGAAGATGGCTACAGGGTAGGATGCGTCGTAGCCCTGGTGGACAGGCTCGAGGGAGGGCGAGAAAGGCTGAAAGAAAAGGGCTACGATCTGATTTCCCTGTTTTCGAGAAAGGACTTTGTGAAATGAAAACGGGTCCGCTGCCGATTGTCACCCCAGGCCAGATGCAGTCCCTGGATGCAGAGGCCATAGAAAAATATCAGATTCCAGGCCTGGTCCTGATGGAAAATGCAGGCAGGGGCAGCGCTGAATTCATCCTAAGTGAATTCGGCGCCCAATGTTCGAAAGGAATTGCTGTCTTGTGCGGACCAGGCAACAACGGCGGAGATGGTTTCGTGATTGCCAGGCACCTTTTTCAGCATGGAGTCAGGGTCCGCATATTTTGCTTGGCTCCAATTGAAAAATTCAAGGGCGATGCCCTGGCCAACTACGTGATTGCGAGAAATCTCCACATACCCTTTTCAGAAATCTTGTCGGATCATGATGCAAGGGGCCTCGAAGATACCCTGGGAAGTTACGGCCTCATTGTGGATGCAATTTTTGGAACAGGCCTGTCCAGAGCGGTTTCTGGCAGGTTCGCCCTGGCCATAGAGGCTGCAAACAACTCATCCCTTCCCATTGTTTCAATCGACATACCCTCTGGAATTTCAGGTCAGACAGGCCACGTGTTGGGGTGCGCAATAAAGGCGGCAGCCACGTGCACCATGGCGCTGCCCAAGGTCGGCCTGGTAACTAGCCCGGGATTCGAATTCACCGGCAGGCTCCACGTCGTGGAGATAGGCATCCCAGTGCAGGCAGTGGAGGCGGCAGGCATCCCTTCCTTTTTGATCACAAAGGAATATGCGGCATCCATCCTTCCTGAAAGGCCGCTTTCAGGGCACAAAGGCACCTTTGGACACCTGCTCATAGTTTCCGGCTCCAGGGGGAAGACAGGCGCAGCGGCCCTGTGTGCCTTGGGGGCCCTCAGGTCGGGGGCCGGGCTTACCACGCTGGCCATACCCGAAGGCTCACAGCCTGTCATGGCTGAAAAGCTTACAGAGGCCATGACACTTCCAATCCCCCAAAATGAACAAGGCTCCCTCTCCCGCAAGGCCTTACCGCTGCTCCTCGAAGAAATGTCAGGCAAGAAGGCCCTGGCTGTTGGTCCAGGGGCAGGAGTGGATGAAGAAGCCCAGGAAACATTGAGGAGCCTTGTCCTGGAATCCACGGTGCCTGTTGTGGCCGATGCAGACGCATTGACCGCTATATCAAAAAGAGCTGCCGACCTTCAAAAATCCAAGGCCCCCATACTGCTTACGCCTCACCCTGGGGAGATGGCCCGTCTGCTTCACTGCTCGACCAGGGATGTTCAGGCAGACAGGGTAAAGGCGGCGTGTGATCTGGCTGCCGAGACAGGGGCCACGGTTCTCCTCAAAGGGGCGCGTACGGTCATTGCTGGGCCTGACGGGAAATATGCCATAAACCCGACTGGAAATCCCGGCATGGGATGCGGCGGCATGGGAGACGTGCTAACAGGGGTGGTGGGAGGCCTGGTAGCGCAGGGATGTCCTGCCTTCGAGGCGGCATGCCTGGGAGCCTATGCTCATGGGCTGGCAGGCGACCAGATCGCCTCGTTTAAGGGCCCCTGGGGTTATCTTGCATCAGAGGTGGCAGACTGGCTGCCGAGGGTGTGGAAGCAGCTCCAGGCATGCACCTGATGCCTTCCCTGCCCCATTCAAACACAGCCGGCCCACCGCTTGGCGCGCACATGTCGGTGGCAGGCGGAATCCACAACGCCATAGACCATATCACCAGGGTCGGCGGCACGGCTCTGCAGATTTTCACCCGGAACCAGCGCCAATGGAATGCAAAACCTTTACAGGCTGATGAAATAAAGACTTTTAAAGACAAACGCGAAAAGGCGGGCCTTGAACATGTGGCCTCCCACGCCTCCTACCTTATCAATCTGGCCTCCCCCAAGCAGCAGATGCTCAACAATTCCATTAGAGCCATGGCAGACGAACTGGTGCGATGCCAACAGCTCGGTATAAAGTGGGTCGTGGTGCATCCAGGCAGCCACGGCGGCTCCGGCCTGGAATCAGGGCTTGAACGAGTGGCAAAAAGTGTGGATGCAGTGATTGAGCTTGCAGGCCCATCGGTCAAAAGCACCATCCTGCTCGAAACTACGGCAGGCCAAGGAACATCCCTTGGCGCTGCATTCGACGAGCTGGAATTCATATTGAGTCGCACCCGGTTCCCGGAAAGGCTTGGCATATGCGTGGACACCTGCCACATCTTTGCGGCAGGTTATGACATTTCAGACAGCATTGGCTATGAAAAAACCATTTATGAACTAGAAAAGACAATTGGGCTGGAGCGTGTCAAGATGTTCCACCTGAATGACTCGAAAAAGGAGGCAGGCAGCCGTATAGACCGTCACGAACACATAGGCAGGGGCAGGATTGGGCTGGATGGATTCGCGTGCCTGCTTAATGATGAACGATGCAGGCACATACCCATGGTGCTCGAGACGCCAAAGTCCAAAGACCTTGCCGAAGATGTCGAGAATCTCAAGACCCTGAAGGGATTGATGAACAGTAAATAATGGGCCGCCCGGTCAATATTAGGCTACCTATAAGATTGTTGTTCAAGAGCAAGGTCTGAGGAGCGAAAAAAAGCGCAGCATACTTGGGGTATGTGAGCTTTTTTCGCGACGAGAACGCAGCCATTGGGCAAAAAGACAATTTTTAGAGGTAGCCTAAAGGCTTTTTATCTCGAAGAGTCCTTGACTCTCATGCTTTTAGAAATCGACCGTACAGTTTTTTAAAAGTCTTTTTAAAAGAAATCCTATGGTCTTTGAAGACAGAGCCGGATCAGGTCTAGTGTGTGGCTCCTGAAGAGTTTTCAGCGTGAATGGGATTAAGATGTGGTGTAGCCGCACGAAAAGAACTCTGAAAACTCTAAAGGAGACACCACTAGACCTTGTAAAAGAATTAAAACCAGGGAACAACCATTTATGCGCGTTTCTGAAATATACCTTTCTTAACTGTCTTTAATGGGGTGGCTGGTGTGTCTCCTTCACCATTTTTAAAGGTCCGCTGTGCGTCTGCCAAGGCACTTACATCCTCTTCACGTTAAAAATGGTTCAGGAGCCATCCCCAGCCACCGCTCCCACGCATGTACAATCTAAAGGCCACCTCTAAAAATTATGATTTTTCTTCAAGGGCAAGGTGTGCCAAAAATAATCGCAGTCATGTTGTTGATATTTCGAGAATTATTTTTTGAGTGCAACGCAGCCATTGGGCAAAAAGACAATTTTTAGAGGCAGCTTTGCGAGCTGCATAATCCGGGACAATAGGGCCGCCTGGTCAACAATGGTGATCGTCTAGTTCGAGTCCGTATCCAGAAGCATTATCTCTCCCCGCATCCACCACAGGAGCATGAGCCCGGGCAGCGCTGCCAGGGCAGTTATCAAAAAGAAGACCGGCCAGCCTGCTGCCTCTGCCAGGAAGCCTGACGGCGGAGCCACAAACACCCTGCCCACTGAAGCAAAGGCAGAAAGCATTGCATATTGGCTTGCGCTGTAACGGTGGTTGCACAAGGCCATTAGAAAGGCCACAAAGGCAGCGGTTCCCATGCCCCCTGAGACATTCTCAAAGAGCACAGCGGCAACCATGGCAGGGAGATTGTGCCCCAAAAAGGCAAGTAGCATAAAAGAGAGATTGGATATTGCCTGAAGCAGCCCGAACAGTAGCAGTGAGCGAAATAGCCCCAGCCTCGCCATCAAGACACCGCCATAAATTGCACCACCTATGGTTGCCATGAGGCCCACGGCCTTGTTTATGGTGCCAACTTCGGTAAGGCTGAAACCTGCGCCGCGGATGAGAAACGGGGTGGTGAGCACTCCTGCAAAGGCATCTCCTATTTTGTAGAGCAGTATCAACATGAGAAATGCCAGGGCATATCGCCTGGAAAAAAAGTCCCTCAAAGGCTCTATGACTGCCTCGGCCAGCGATGCAGGAGGCGGCAGCCGGTGTTCCGGTTCTGGCGCAACAAAGGCAAAGACCATGGAGGCAGCCATCAGGCACGCCATGACCAAATATGTAACGTGCCAGCCCAGATGATCTGCTGCAATCAAGGCCAGGGCACCAGCAACCAGCATGGCAACCCTGTAACCAGTTACGGACAGGGCCGCCCCCAGGCCTCTTTCCCTCGGAGGCAGCACATCCGTTCTGTAGGCGTCAAAGACGATATCCTGAGAGGCTGAAACAAAGGCGAGCAGTACAGCAAGCACAGCTGCCGCATGTACCATGGCTGAAGGGCGAAGCATCGACAATAAAGCAAGCACCATGGCAATCACGGCCTGTGTCAATGCCATCCAGCCCCGCCGCCGCCCCAGGAATGGAGGAACAAAGCGGTCCATGGCAGGAGACCACAAAAACTTGAGCGTATAGGGCAGGCCCACGAGGCCGAACAGGCCTATGGCTTTGATATCCACTCCATCAACTGTCAGCCACGCCTGAAGGGTGTTTCCGCTAAGGGCCAGGGGCAGGCCAGAAGCAAACCCGAGAGGCAGCATTAGAAACAAGCGCCTGCTCTTCCATATATGCCAGATATTTCCTTGCATCTCTTCCTTTTTACTTTAAGGCTTCTGTTTTATAGTTGCCCCATGACACCGATTAATGGAAAACGCAAGCTCTTTGCACTATGGGGCGTCCTCGCATCCATATACATATGCTGCCTGGCAGCTGGCCTCATATACGGCAGATATCCTGTAACGGGCCAACAGATCGTTGATATACTAATTGGAAACGCACCAAAGTGCGACAACCCGGATGTGCTGAAAACCATTGTTCTGGACTTGAGACTGCCAAGGCTCCTTACGGCATCCATCGTTGGAGCTGCCCTGGCCTGCGCAGGCGGCGTCTTCCAGGGGCTGCTCAGGAATCCCCTGGCAGATCCCTTTACACTGGGGGTGTCAACCGGCGCCGCCTTTGGTGCAACCGTGGCCTTAATAGCCGGCATGTCCAGCGGAATAGGCATCCCAGCGGCTGCCATGTGCGGTGCCTTGGCTGCCCTTGCAGTGGTGCTGCTGCTTTCAAGGAACAGGCATGGCCTTAAGCCTGCTTCCATGATACTTGCCGGGATTGTGGTCAGCACCTTTTTGTCTGCCTTGATAAGTTTGATGAAAAGCCTGGACGAGGAAAGCCTTGCCTCTATCGTATTCTGGATGCTGGGAAGCTTTGGGGGAAGGGACTGGCTCCATGTCATTTTCGCCTTTCCATATTTTGCCTTGGGGTTTTTTGTTGTCCTTGCCTATTCCAGAGACCTCGACCTGTTGTCAATGGGCGAGCTTGAGGCAAAGCAGCTCGGGGTTCCTGTTCAGCGAAGCCGGTTGGTTTTGATGAGTGCCTCATGTCTGATGACGGCCGCGGCAGTGTCTGTGAGCGGTGTAATCGGCTTTGTTGGCCTCGTGGTGCCCCACATGGTCAGGCTCCTGCAGGGTCCTAAGCATGCACAACTAGTAATCAGTTCAGCCATCATGGGTGCCACCGTCACCGTGCTGGCCGATCTCTTGGCAAAAAATCTGCTTGCCAGCGGTGAAGAGCTGCCGGTCGGCGTATTGACAACGCTAATTGGCGGGCCCTTTTTCTGCTATTTGCTTTGGCAGAAAAAACGTTTTGAAGGTGATGCCTTCGGCGGTCTTTAACCTGAAAAAACAGCAACCCGCTTGAATAGGTGAAATGAAAGTTACAAAAAGCTCGGAAGAACCAGTTTCTGCAGAAAAGGCCTTGGAAGTCCGTGATATAACTGTCAGTTACGGGGACACACAGGTGTTAAAGGGGCTTACCTTGTCAATCGCCAAGGGTGAGATAGCAGGGCTGCTCGGGCCGAACGGCAGCGGCAAGACCACCCTTCTCCACGCCCTGCTCGGACTGGTTCCAGTCCAAAGCGGCCTTGTCAGGCTTTTTGGAAGGGACCTGCGTCATCTGCCTGCAAAGGAACGCGCCAGGCTGGCTGGCATGGTTCCGCAAAAGATGAACACTCCTTTTCCCTTTCGGGTCTATGAAGTGGTTCTAATGGGCAGGTACCCGCACATATCTTACTGGGGAGGATATGGCGAAAAGGATCATCTGTTTGCCTCGCAGGCACTGGAACAGACCGGTGTCAAGCATCTCTCGGAACGCCTTTTCCCATCCTTGTCTGGCGGTGAGCAGCAGATGTCACTGCTTGCTAGGCTGCAGGCTCAAAATCCCAGGATTTTTCTGCTGGATGAGGCCACGAGCGCCCTGGATATCAAAAGGAAAATCGAGGCCCTGGATTTCATTTCAGGCCTGAGGCGCAGACAGGGCGTGACTGTACTGGCAGTTTTCCACGACATCAATCTGGCAGCTCTTTACTGCAGCAGGCTGATTTTTCTAAAGGAAGGCTGCATCAAACATGACGGCCCTGCAGAAAGCGTGCTTGTTCCCGAAAATATCAAAGATGTTTTTGAAACAGATGTGATGGTGACGAGGCATCCAATCAATGGAGCGCCACAAGTCTTTTTCGTGCCTGGATAAGATGAGGTGATGGTCGCCTGGCAGATAATCCTGCCTTTCGTCTCCGTCTCGCATTTCTGCATCTTCTAAGGCTTGCTCCGCTGGAAGTTGCACAACTCGCCTGCCTTCGGCAGGCTCAAACAGTACAACTTCCGGCCGCTACGCTTCGCCAAGAATCTGCTAGGAATTGCTCAAAATCGCTCCAGGCAGGATCATCAGCCAGGCCATGGTAGCACGTTTTAATCCTGGTCACTTTGCCTGTTTCAGGC
>JALVPX010000211.1 GCA_027031565.1 Deltaproteobacteria bacterium
CCTTTACACAGACGCCCTTTTAAGCCTCAATGCATTGGTCACAACAGAAACAGAACTGAAGCTCATGGCTGCGGCCGCTATCACCGGAGACAGGACAATACCGAAACTTGGATACAGAACGCCGGCAGCCACAGGCACGCCCAGCGCATTATAGACAAAGGCAAAAAAGAGATTTTGCTTGATGTTACGCATGGTTGCCCTGCTTAGCTTTCTGGCGCGGACGATTCCCATCAAATCTCCCTTTACCAGCGTGACATCAGCGCTTTCCATTGCGATATCCGTGCCTGTACCCATGGCAATTCCCACGTCAGCCTGGGCAAGGGCAGGGGCATCGTTTATTCCGTCGCCTGCCATGGCCACCTTACGGCCCTGCTGCTGGAATTGCTTTATGATTTCAGCCTTTTCCTGGGGAAGCACCTCTGCGACGGCCTTGTCTATTCCCAATTTTCCGGCTACGGCCTCTGCGGTCTTCTTGTTGTCTCCGGTCAGGATCACAATTTCAAGGCCTTCCCTGTGCAGGGCCTCTATGGCTGAGGGAGTGGATTCCTTGATCGGGTCAGCCACTGCCAAAAGGCCTGCCGCTGTCCCGTCAATGGCCACGTACATTACCGTCTGGCCCTCGGCTGCGAGTTCCTGTGCCTTTTGTTCAAGGTTTCCCGGATCAATGGAAAAGTCCTCCAGCAGCTTGCGGTTTCCGAGCAAGACGTTCTTACCATCCACCACGCCGGAAACACCCTTTCCTGTGTGAGAGTTGAATTGCCCGGCATCCTTCGGCCTTATATCCTGCTGTGCCGCACCTTCAATGATTGCAGAAGCTAGGGGATGCTCGCTTCCCTTTTCCAGGCTTGCCGCCACCGAGAGTATCAGGGCCTCATCATGATCTGGCCCTGCAACAACACTGGTAAGCCTTGGCTTGCCCTCTGTAAGGGTTCCGGTCTTGTCCACAACCAGCGTATCCACTTTGTGCATCGTCTCTATGGCCTCGGCGTTTTTGAAGAGCACGCCAAGAGATGCGCCCTTGCCCGTTGCCACCATTATGGACATGGGTGTGGCAAGGCCCAGGGCACACGGGCAGGCTATTATCAAGACCGATACCGCTGCCACCAGGGAGTGGGCCAGCCTGGGGTCTGGGCCAAAGGCATACCAGGCCCCGAAGGCGAGCATGGCTACCAAGATAACGGCAGGCACAAAATAGCCGGCCACTACGTCTGCCAGGTTTTGAATAGGTGCCCTGCTGCGCTGTGCCTCAGCCACCATCTTGACGATCTGGGCAAGCAGGGTCTCAGATCCCACCTTTTCGGCCTTTATTACCAGGCCGCCCGTGGTATTGACCGTGGCGCCAATCACAGGATCACCAGGACCCTTTTTTACAGGCACGGGTTCACCCGAGATCATGGATTCGTCCACGAGGCTTGATCCGGTGAGAACCACCCCGTCCACCGGAATCTTTTCGCCAGGCCTGATCCTGAGGTGATCCCCTTTTTTGACATGCTCCAGGGGTACATCCTCTTCGGTTCCATCCGGCTTGATTCTTCTGGCTGTTTTCGGAGCAAGACCGAGAAGGGCCTTAATGGCGGCACCAGTCTGGCTCCTGGCCCGAAGTTCCATTACCTGCCCCAACAGGATGAGCACCACAATAACAGCGGCAGCTTCAAAATAGACTCCCACTGTGCCATGTTCCGAGCGCATGACTTCAGGGAATATGCCAGGGAACAAAACGGCCACCACGCTGTAGGCATAGGCCACGGAAACACCCAGGCCGATCAGGGTGAACATGTTTAAACTACGGTTTTTTATCGACTGTACGCCACGCACGAAAAAGGGCCATCCAGCCCAAAGGACCACCGGAGTTGCCAGCAAAAACTCCGTCCATTGCCAGCCCTTTTCGCTAGCCAATCGGTCCAGCAGCCCTCCGCCTGGAAGCATGGAACGCATGGCAATCAAGACAACAGGCACGGCCAGGATTGCTCCAAGCACAAAGCGCCTGAGCATATCCTTATACTCAGGATTTTCCTCTTCCTCTTCAAGGGTCAAGGTCTTCGGCTCAAGGGCCATGCCGCACTTTGGACAGGTGCCGGGGCCAACCTGCTCAACCTCTGGATGCATGGGGCAGGTATATATGGCATCTTGCGAAGCCTCAGGTTCTTGCTGCTGTTTGGCGCCCAGGTATTTTTCCGGCTCTGCCTTAAACTTTGTCAGGCAGTGGTCTGAACAAAAATAGTAATTCTTTCCCTTATATTCATATTTCAGGTATTTATCGGGCTCATCTGTTGACATTCCGCAAACAGGGTCTGCATATTTGCCTTGCGGCTTGCCAGCCATATGCTCCATGTGGGAATGGGAGCAGTGCGGGCAGGAATCAGGGTCCGTGATTTTTTCAACTGGTGCTTTCATAGATGCTCCTTGTAAAAACTTAATTTGTTCAAAATAAGCTTCTTAATTAATTTAATCATCTTGTGAGTATGGGGCCAGTAAAATTCACATTTCCCCAAAAAGACATAAAATGCGGCCCAATATGAAAGCCAGGACAGTTTCTCATAAAAATTTCATGTTTTGAGTGAAAACACTAAGTTATCAGCAAGCCTTCATTAATAAATACAATCAATACCTGTTGTTTTTTAAAAAAATCTCCCTGGGCAAATGCCATCAATAGATGAGAAACCGCTGCTCTTAAAATGCATCCAACTTTATTTGCGTCTTTTACAAGGTCTAGTGGTGTCTCCTTCAGAGTTTTCAGAGTTCTTTTCGTGCGGTTCCACCACATTTTAGTCCCATTCACGCCGAAAACTCTTCAGGAGCCACACACTAGACCTAATCCGGCCTAGCCTTCAAATACCACGGCCATTCTTTTAAAAAGGCTTTTTGAAAAAAAGGGGACCACCTCACATGGCCTCCTTATATCTCATCTTCTTGACCTCCTCTAAATATCGTGCCCGGCTTATATGGATACCTCCTAAACTCCCATATAAAACCGGACAGTTTATGTGTTAATACAAAGGACATTTTGTTTGCTCGTAACATGTTCGTAACAATTGTCTTGACAATGGGGGCAAGTTCACTACGATAGATAATATCAATCGGTGGTTCAGTTACAGAGGACTTATAACCAAATCATAAGCTCATGCCCATGACGGGCGTACATGACCGCATCAACTCGGGTTGGCAATTCCGTTGCGCTCCATAGCTGCAAGTGACTCTGGACGGTTGAATCTGTAGGAAAAGCCTCAACAGCCTTAAAATATTGATGTTTTTTTGTGCCATGCTGCATGATAGGGCTTAGCCATATGAGTGAAGCCTGAACGTATGGAAAACTTTATCTGTTAGTCTTTGATGTTCGTTGAAAGAGTGACACAGTCGGGGCTCCTGCTGCGGGAGTTATGTACAGTCGTGATCTGAATGGAAGATGGCATGCAGGTATTACCCCTATTTATCAGGGCAGATTGGGGGATCTGGGCAATTATTCGATCTACTCCGGCACGCTTTCACCGGGTACATATACTTTCTATTTCGGTGTCGACCTTGACCGAGACGGCATCCTGAATGACCCGCTTTATTATGATTTTGTAACTGTAATTGTACAATAACAGGAGGAAAAACTATGAACTGCAAAGTATTTTTCAGAATATTGGCAATCGGAGCTGTCGTCATTCTCATAGCTGCCTCTGCATATGCGGCTGAGGATCATCTGAGCATATCGCCCTCCTCGGAGACAGGTGTGATTTATGGCGGTATGTGGGACCTTGATAAACGTGTAATTTATGCCGAAAATGGCAAATTCGAAGTTACAATTTCAGGTACAAGGGACTCGGATAAAGTTGATGTTACCAATATCTCCTACTTTGTAAGCTACATTACTGGAGAAACAAATGCCGGCATCCATGGGCTGACTATCAAAGCAACAATATGGGAAAGTGAAAATCCGGGAAAAAGCACATATGAAAGAAAGTTTCCGATTTATCTGAAACCGGGGCTTTACGTTCTGGCATTTCAAATCAGCAACTCTTTTGGTAGAGATTGGGAGTTTGTGGATATGGATGGCATCAAATATCTGTATGTAAAGGATCCGATTCGCGTCAATATCGAAAATATAACGGGGGCGGCAATTACAGAAAGTGATTCTTTTGTACTTGAAGGTATTACGGTTCCCGGATCTACTGAAAAATACTGGGGAACCTTCAAATGGAACCCCTATACATTGTCTTTTGATCTGATAGATGCGGGAGTTGGAATAGGTGCTGACCGGTAATTAGCTATCACCTGCCCTGGATACACCAAAAACGGCGAGCGTAAGTATTTAAGATGTGGTCCCAGTTCGTAGTCATGCCGCCAATTTCAAATCAGGCCCGGTGTATCCAGGGGAGGGTTTATCCCAATTTGCTTCATCCGGGGTCTTGCCCTCAAGGCTGGAATGGGGACGTTGGGAATTTTAATAATCAAGCCAGAGCGAGAGACCTTGCCGGCCATGGAGATACGAATGTCGGTATCCTTGAGTGCGTCGGTGAACGCATCACTGCTGAACTGACTTCCCTAGGCGGTGTTGAATATTGCGGTTTACCGTTGGGTTCCAGGGCTTCGTCCAGCGCTTCCACGCAAAAATCGGCTTCATGGTGTTGGATGGCCGCCAGGACAAGAACTTACGACTAGACCAGTCTATACCGGCAACAAGGTAAAGAAAACCGCGCCGCATAGGGATATAGCTAATATCTGCAGCCACGCCATTAAAGACGGTTAAGACACTTGTCTTACAAAAGCTTGTATTAATGCAACATCATTATTTTCTCTTACAAGGTCTAGTGGTGTCTCCTTGAGAGTTTTCAGAGTTCTTTTCGTGCGCTTGCTCCACATCTTGCTCCCATTTGCGCCGAAAACTTTTCAGGAGCCACCCACAAGACCTGATACCCTGGTTAGGACAAAACAAGGAGGCTTTATTTTTTGACACGATTTTTAAAATATGCTGCAGTGGGTCAAAAAATGGCAAGTTTGTTGAAATGTTGAGGAGATGTTGGATTGTGTGTGCAAAAGGCATTCAGGAGATATTTGCATGACTGTTCAATGGTGCCTGCCTGCGACACTTGATTACAGGGATTAAAAAACCATCTTAACAGCCGCAGGGGAAATCTTAAAAATCTTAAGATAGGGAATTACAGCCCAGTTTCTTTTTGACTGAGGGAAAACGATTCCAATCTGTATGGGGCAGAAAAAGAGCTCCTGTGAGCTGGTTCATGAAATCCCCCCTTACATTCATTTCCAGATAGGTAATCTGATCACACAACCTTTCAATCTCAGCAAGGAGATCCTTATCCATAAGCAATTTCAAGGCCCCCTCGCCTGCAGCATTCCCAAGGCCCTTAAACCTCTCCAGCGGAATATCAGGCAGCATCCCAATAGTTATGGCCTTCTCAGGGTCTATATAATTGCCGAAGGCGCCTGCAACGAAAAAATTTTCAATGTCATCAAAGGTGATACCAACACTCTGAATCACCACGTTAAGTATGGTATACATGGCGCCTTTGGAACGAATCAGGTTCTTTATATCGCTTTGGCTTATGTAAACAGGCCTTCCATGGCTGGTTTCATCAGGCATTGCCAGTACAAAGACCAGTTCTCCATTGATCTCTTTCACCCTTTCCGGGGCCCTTTCTTTAACTAGCTTGCCTGTTTGCTCCACGATGCCTGCAGCAAACATTTCTGCCAGCAGATCTATAATGCCTGAACCGCATAGGCCCTTTGGGGGCTCGTCTCCTATGGTTTCATAGCGCACTGACAGGGTGCCGGGATCAATTTTTACCCTTTCTATGGCGCCAGGCTGTGCCCTCATGCCGCATGAAAGTATGCCCCCCTCCAGAGCGGGCCCTGCTGCACCGGCACATGCAACCATCCACTCCCTGTTCCCTAGAACCACCTCTGCGTTGGTTCCCACATCCACAAGCATGGAAACGGCTTCGCCCTTGTGCATTCCGGATGCGATTATGGCAGCTATGAGATCTCCTCCAAAGT
This sequence comes from Deltaproteobacteria bacterium, assembly GCA_027031565.1. GTDB lineage: Bacteria > Desulfobacterota > Dissulfuribacteria > Dissulfuribacterales > JALVPX01 > JALVPX01. The sequence continues at coordinate 5,998 of JALVPX010000211.1, forward strand.
AGCTGCCTATGTTTGGGAATACATACACGCACCCGCCCGGATTTGAAATCAGGCCCACTTCATGGGGCTTGAAGATGTCGAACCGGTTAGCTGCAGGAAGATATGGCTCTTTGCAAATGTGGGAAGGATCAAGCCCCAGGAAAAAATGGGACATGGTGGTATTGCCGGCCACAGTCCAGTAATAGATGGATCCAGGTGCAGCACCAGATTTTCGGGACAATTCTTCAGCTGCCTCATTGAAGAGTTGCACGATTTCATTCTGAAGAACCGAAAGTCCGTCGCCTCTTCCGGCAAACAAGATCCTTTCCAGGATATCTTCCCCGTGCATGGCTTGAGGATTGTGCCTCGATGTTGTGCGCAGCATTCTTCCCGTGACCATGTCAACAAGGTGGAACACTACTGAAGTAGAACCAAGGTCAACTGCCATGCCCAAGACAGGCCCGGATCCATTTCTTGGATAAAGATCTGCCACCTCGACGCCGCAGGCCCCTTCTGTAAGAATTGCATCCACCGAATAATCGGCATCAACCATGACTCGGCCTAACTTTTTCAATAATTCAAGGGAAATGCGGGGCCTTTTGCCAAATAATGACTCGATACCGTCCCGAAGCCTTGCTTCATGGGATCTGTTATCGGAAAGATCCGGTTTTGGCAGATCAAGGGATGAAACCCTAACCAGGCCATTTCTTGAATCGGGCTGCTCCATGGCCTCCTTTAAATTCGGGGGAGGCGTCTGCAGCCAGGAGGTTGCTCATCAAAATCCGCCCCGTGCTCATCAGGAGTGATATCGATAATGAACTCTTCATCGTCCACCTTGAAGCCCGTTTTGTTGAAATGCTCAAAATGGACCTTTTCCACTTGATCAATCGTCTTTTTGACCTTGTAGGCCAGATAGGCGCCTACTGCGCCAAACACCACGACAGCGGCAAGAAACACCGGCAGGGCAAGGATGAAAAAAGCTGCCACTGCTGCTGCTCCAAGCAGGACAGCCAGCCATCCTGGTAGTTTTTTATGTGTATATTTAAATTGATAGTAATTCTTGTTCATAAGGACTCCAAATTGATTTTTTTTAAAACTTTATTCATTTATCATCACCTTATCAAGCCTGGCACCAGGCTTACATGCCTTTTTCAACCAGGGAACGTATCTTGAGTCGTAATCCCTGAAGGCGGATGAATCCCTCTGCATCTTTCTGGGTATAGACCTCATCCTCCTCAAAAGTGGCAAACTCTGGCCTATACAAAGATTTTTCTGCCTTCCTTCCCACCACTTGAACGTTACCCTTGTAAATCTTGAGCCGGACAGTGCCTGTGACTGGAATTTGGGATTCATCTATCATGTTTTGGAGCATCTCACGTTCAGGCGAAAACCAGAAGCCGTAGTATATCAATTCGGCATAGCGGGGTATGAGGCTGTCCCGCAGGTGAGTAACCTCCCTGTCAAGGGTGATCGATTCCATTGCCATATGGGCAATGCGCAGGATCGTGCCGCCGGGTGTCTCATATACGCCCCGGGATTTCATGCCGACGAAGCGGTTTTCAACTATATCGGCCCTTCCAACTCCATTTTCAGCACCGATATGGTTCAGCTTGGAAAAAAGCCTGGCAGGGCTCATCCTTTCTCCATCTATGGCCACGGGATCACCCTTCGAAAACTCGATCTCTATGTAGGAGGGGGTATCAGGGGCACTTTCTGGAGACCTTGTCCAGACGAACATATCTTCGCGGGGCTCCAACCACGGATCCTCCAGTATACCGCCCTCATAGCTTATGTGAAGCAGGTTGGCATCCATGCTGTAGGGTTTTGCCTTCGTTACCGGAACCGGAATACCATGTTCCCTTGCAAAATCAAGCAGTTTTTCCCTGGAATTTAGATCCCATTCCCTCCATGGTGCTATGATTTTCAAGTCAGGCTTAAGGGCCATATAAGTCAGCTCAAAGCGCACCTGGTCGTTGCCTTTGCCTGTGGCCCCATGACTTACGCCATCTGCGCCAGTTGCCTCGGCTACCCTCACCTGCTCCTTGGCGATCAACGGTCGGGCTATGGATGTACCAAGCAGGTATGTGCCTTCATAAATGGCATTTGCCCTGAACATCGGAAAAACGTAATCCGTTATAAACTCTTCTTGCAAATCCTTGATTACCACCTCGCTGGCCCCGGTATCCCATGCCTTCTGTTCAACCTCGTCCCATCTTTCTTCTTGGCCGATATTTGCAGAAAAAGCCACTACAGGGCAGTCATAGGTGGTTTTAAGCCATTTCAGGATTACAGATGTGTCAAGCCCCCCTGAATAAGCCAAAACGATCTTGTTTACTTTTTTTTCTGTCACTGCTCTTCTCCGTGGAAACGGTTTTTATTTCTATAAAGATATTGTATATATAAGTACAAGATTTCCAGGCACAGCAACTCAATTCCGCAAAAGATGGATAACGTGTTACGGCCTCTTTCTTGCAGGAGTATCTTCTCCTTAGAGAAGGTGAAACCATGAAGCGTCACAAAATATTACTGGTAGACGACGACGTCAACATTTTGGATGTGCTCGACATGCGGTTGCGTCTCATGGGATATGATGTCACCGCTGTTGAAGATTCAGAAGAGGCCATAGACCTGGTGAAACAGGAACGTTTTTCCCTGCTTCTGACCGACCAGCGCCTCGGGAAAATCTATGGCACAGAGCTGATGGAGATGGTTCACAAGAATGACAGGTTCATGCCTGTAATCATAATGACGGCATTCGGCAGCATCGATGATGCTGTTTCATCACTAAAAAAGGGCGCATACACATACCTGGAGAAACCGGTAGATACCCAGGAGCTTGCCTTCCACATCCAAAACGCCATAAGAAAGAAGGAAATAGAAGAAAATCTTGCAATGGAACGCAAACTCTGGACGAGTGCGGTCCTTAGCATGGGAGCCGGCCTTATTCTCCTTGACAGCGAAAAACGTATCTCATGGAGCCAGGGACTGCCTAAGGCAATATTGAAAACCGGCGTTGTCAAGCCTGCCCTGAGCGGCAATTCCCTCGAGGATGTAATCGAGTGCAGGGCACTCATGGCCTCCAATTCTCCTGTTGACCTGGCCTTCAAGACAGGAGAGGTACAGACCATAGAATATGAGGATCCAGACCAGGGCTTCACATTGCTAATAACCGCTTCTCCGGTTAAGGGAAATCTTGGTGAGGTAAAAGAGGTTGCAGTACTGTTCCTGGATATTACCAAGGCCAAAGCAGCCCAAAAAGCCTTGATAGAACAAGAAAGGCTGAAGGGCGTATTGGAAATGGCAGGGGCTGTAGCCCATGAATTAAGCCAGCCTGTGCAGGGAATCCTTGGCTGGGGCGAAATAATCCTTAAAAATATCGACAAAACCGATCCAAACTACGATATACTACAGCGCATATGCGCGCAGATTGAAACCATTGGTCAATTGATAAGCAGGCTTACATCCATTACCCGTTACGTAACAAAGGATTATCCGGGTTCCACAGGCATAATTGATATTGAAAAGGCCTCCACCAGCCACCAGGCGCCTGCGCCGTAACTTTTACAAGGGAAAAATAACTGACTGGCTGAACTGCCTGTTCGAAACAATTTTTTTCAAAAAATTTAGCAGCCTGAAAATTATTTCACCATCATGGGCTTTCCAGCACAACTTGACTCTTCATGGGGAGCTGGGGTAACATCCGCACGCCTTTTTGGCAGGATGCCCATGTGCATTCACTATATTCCTTGCGTAAATAACTCTGTTTTTTATGACCATTAAGAAAAATCTATGAAATATTTGCCACTTTTATTGGCCTATCTCTTGGGATCTGTCCCGTTTGGGCTGCTGATAGCTCGTTCCAAGGGCGTGGACCTTCGTAAGGAAGGCAGTGGAAATATTGGAGCCACCAATGCAGCGAGGATTCTTGGCAAGAAAACAGGCCTTCTCGTGCTTCTGCTCGACATGTCAAAGGGCTTTTTGCCTGTATTGACGACACGCCTCCTGTGGCACGGCCAGCTTCCAGCGGATCATGTAGCTGCCATGACAGGGCTGTTCGCCGTGATGGGACACTGCTTTCCAATATTCCTGGCCTTCAGGGGCGGAAAGGGGGTTGCTACTGCTGCAGGGGTGTTCCTGGCACTCTGCCCAGCAGCCCTGGCAGTCGCAGCAGCGGGTTTTGTGGCTACCGTATGGATTTTCAGGTATGTCTCTTTGGGCTCCATGGTGGCGGCACTGCTGATGCCCGTCTCCATAAACCTGTTCAGGCCTCATGAGCAGGCCTTCATATTC
>JALVPX010000212.1 GCA_027031565.1 Deltaproteobacteria bacterium
AAAGAGGTGATACCGCGGCACAGGTCAAACTTTACAAAAAACCCAGATGCCGAAATGCCTGAACAAGGCCCTTCAATAAGTGACAGAAGGGTGAAATAGTCCCCCTTTTTCAACAGGAGGTATTGTGTCGCTATATGAAATAACAAGAAAACAGTGAAAGGATAAAACGTGGTCGCTCGGTTGCAGGAACGGATCAGGCTTGCACTTGTATTGTTTTGAACTGCTGGAAGTTCATTCTTCCAAGAACCACACTAAAAGCATGACTTAACTGCAAGGCAAACCTATTTACGTGGCCATCCAGGGGAATTTTGTCTCCCAGCCCATGTCATTGCCTGGCGGCGGCATGTTAGAAAAAAATTGCCTAGATGACAGTGTAAATGCCTGGTTATTTTTCTCGTGCACCCTGCTTTGAACAAGACCCCAGCTTTCCACGTATTTAATTTATTTCAAGCAACACTATGTTGGAAAACTCGCTGATATCGTCTCCTCTTGCACTTTTAAGCGCGAGATAATAGGCAAAGCCTTGGGGCAGTGTGGCAGAAATTTCCGTAATATTGCCTAGATTGGCGCTGCCAATGGTTTCCGGACCCTGGTACGGGAAAGGAGCATAGTAGAGTACGTAATAAAGGGCACCATCAACGGCCTGCCAGAAAAGCCTTGCAAACCGGCCTTGGACCGCAAGTTTTACCTGCGGGGCTGGCAGCCACCCCGCCAGCCGCGCCAGCATCCACCAAAAGGCGCGGCCCTTCATGTCACAATTGAGGGAATGGGAATGGGCACAGGAAACACTTGAACATTGGCCAGGATGGGCATCGCACCACTCCTTTGCCCAGTTGCCTCCAGCGTAGTTGCAGCCGTCGTTTGCTCCTTTATCCAGAAAATAGTTTCCATCGGGATCATAGCTCTCAATATCGGCAAAATCGAACAAAACCTTGTTGTTTTCCCTGCAATAGCGCCTAATTTGTTCATTGCGCTGGTGCAGATTGCCATCCTCGCCTGTGCCGTCCAGGTGCCCGGTCATGTAGACAAAAATAACATTCGGATACTCCTCTTCGAGGCGGTTCATGGCTTGCAAATAGGCATTGATGCCTTCTTCCGTATTGTCTGAAACCCCGCCGCACCAGGACCACATGACCAGATTGACATCGCTGTGCTCAGGCTGGTTCAAATAAGCACGGGTAAGGTCTGCCCATCGGGTATCCCCGTTGTGCCCCAGGTCATGGCGGCTTCTTGAAAAGGCTCTGTCGTGAAATTTCAGTGAATCATTTTCGCCGCTTATGCTGAAGGAATAAAGCGGGTTGTTTTGGGCAAGGACCTTCATTCCGCTCACTATCTGGCTGCCATGGGAAGTGTGCCCGTAGGCTATGTGAAATCTCTGTTTGGCCTTCAGAATCCATTTATCAGGTATTTTGTCAACCTTTATGCACTTATGATCAACAATCAACGCATAATCGAAGGCTGCAACTGACAAAGGTGAAAGCCAAGTGACCATAATCAAAAGGAATATAACGCTTTTGGTATACATAGCGCATCTCCATCCAAAAAGTTTTTGCATAAAATATTTTACAGGAATTGAGGCCTAAGGTACATTTTTTTCTTATAAAAAAAATAGAAAAAGGGGCTGGATCTCTTCCATGCCCCTTCGATTTTTCTGGCCCGCCCAAGAGGACTCGAACCTCTAACCTGCGGATTAGAAGTCCGCTGCTCTATCCAGTTGAGCTATGGGCGGTTAATTTGGCTATGTTTATAATTTTTTGGTTCCCTTTTGTAAAGGCAAATCTGGGGATGCATCAACCCTCTTCGGGTGTTTGACAGTGATCTATTCTGTCATTTCCTTCAGCCTGGAAATCAGGGCACCCGCCTTTGTTTTCAGTTCTTCCAGAGTACCATTGTTTGAAATAACGTAGTCGGACCTAGACATTTTTTCCGCCTGGTCCATCTGCATGGACAGCCACTTGGCTGCCTCTTTTTCACTTATCCCATTTCTTTTGGCAATACGTTTGATGCACTCACCCTCAGGGGCGGTAATGCATATTGTCCCGTCAAAACAGGAGTCCCAGCCTGCTTCGAAAAGCAAGGGCACCTCAATGACCGCTATTTTTACGCCATTTCGGGCCGCCTCCTCGAGTTTCTGGTCCAACAAGTGAAATACAATTGGATGAATTATACCTTCAACCTTTCTTTTCAACTTCTTGTCTTGTGACATAAGGTGCCTCAACAAGGCCCTGTCAAGGCTTCCGTCTGGCAGCAAAATTCTGCTCCCTGCTGCCCCTACGAGTCTGGCCAGCAGATGGACATCTTTGCCTGCAGCCTCCCTTGCCAGGGTATCTGTATCAATTACCAATATGCCGGCACTGGAGAGTATTTTGGCAAGGGTTGATTTTCCAGCTCCTGGAATTCCAGTCAAAGCAAATACCTTAGGGGGCCAGTAAGAGGGTTTTTTACCATATTTGCCACTTGACGATTTTGTTTTATATTCCATTTGAATTCGTTATCTAAAGGAGTCTTAGGCTATGAATATTGGGCAAGATAGTATGGTTTCACTTGAGTATACAATAGAGGTCGTAGATGGTGAAACACCTAGCGAATTGAACAGGGTCTTTAAAAGCGAGTTTCTATTTGGCCGTGATCCTATTATTCCTGCACTTGGCAGTGCATTGCTTGGTTTGGAAACAGGCGACGAGGTGGAGGTCGAGGTTCCGCCGGAACAGGCATTCGGTCACCATGATCCAGGTTTGGTCCGAGAGATACCTCTGTCTCGCATTGCCAAACCCGGGGATCTCAAGGCTGGTGAATATTATGAAGAAACCCAGCGGGACGGGCGCAAGGCCGGCTTCATGGTAAAGGAAGTCAAGGATTCAAGCGTGTTGGCAGACTTCAACCATCCTGCTGCCGGCAAGTCCCTGAGGATAAAGGCCAAGGTCAATGATGTAAGGGCTGCCACTGTTACGGATTTGCTGAGATCCCAAAGTCTGTTCCGTTCTGCAGGAGGTGGCTGAGCGTGCTGAAGGAGGGCGTTGCTCTCCCAAGTTATTCGTGTGATCTCTTGATAGAGCGTTTCATTGATCACCTGCTAGCCAGCTGGCCGTCCATAGCCAATTCTAAGGTGCTGGTGGCCGTGTCTGGTGGACCAGACTCCACTGCCTTGCTGCATTTAATGCTTGAAGCCTCGAAGCAGCTCGATATCGAGCTGGCTGTGGCCCATTTTGATCACGCACTCAGAGGGGAAGAATCCAGAAGAGACGCAAGGTTTGTGGAGAAATTGTCTCGAGATCTCGGCCTGCCTTTTTATAAAGGTACAGCAGATGTACGCTCACACGCAAAAAAGGCAGGCATAAGTCTGCAAGAAGCTGCCAGGGGGCTTCGCTATAATTTTTTATCGCAGACGGCAGCAGAAATCGAGGCCGATTTCATAGCAACGGCCCATACTGCCGATGACCAAGC
>JALVPX010000213.1 GCA_027031565.1 Deltaproteobacteria bacterium
CACAGATGATCCAGAGCGTCCCGGGGCGGGAAATATTGTAATCCATGCAATATGGGGCCTAGGTGAGCTTTTGGTACAGGGAGAGGTCTCTTCAGACGCCTACATTGTATCAAGGGGGGAGAACCCGCAGGTCCTCAAAAAGACCGTGGGGGACAAGGCAAAGGAGATGAGGCTTGGGAAGGCCACGGAGCCTGAAATCGTTGATGTACCAGCTGCGCGACGAAAGGCCTTTACCTTGCAGGATGATGAGGTGCTGCTGCTGGCCCGCTGGGGCATGAAGCTCGAACAAGTATTCCAAGGACCCCAAGACATTGAATGGGCAAAGGATGAAAATGGCAGGATAGTGATATTACAGTCCAGACCACTGGCATTGAAAAGCGGTGATACTGAGCCGTGCGAATGTGATTTTGGCAAGATAAGCAATCCGGTTTTGATTTCCGGGGGTGAAACAGCCTCGCCTGGCATAGGTGCGGGTCAGGTATTCAAATTGGCGAAAGAGACTGATCTTGAGAAGGTTCCCAGGGGAGCCGTCCTTGTGGCAGAAAACACTCTGCCGCACTACGTAAAGATAATGGACAAACTCAATGCGGTAGTTACAGATGTAGGCAGCACAGCAGGTCATTTTGCATCGGTTGCTAGAGAATTTGGCGTTCCAACCCTGGTCAATACGAAAGAGGCCACTTCAAAAATTGAACACGGAATCGAGGTGACGGTTCATGCAGATGGCAAGACTGTATATGCAGGCATTATTAGATCCATGCTGGAGAAACCGTGCGCCAGGCGCAAAACAACCCAGGAAACGCCCTTTCAACAGAAGCTGAAATATTTAGTAAGTTTTATCTCGCCATTGAGGCTTCTGGATCCGCAGGCACCCAACTTTGTGCCCGAGGAGTGCCAATCGCTCCATGATATCATCAGGTTTCTGCATGAAAAGGCGGTAAGCGAGATGTTTTCCCTGGGAGACAAATGGGGTCGTGCTGCCAAGGGTGCAAGACGCCTTGTCTCCAATCTGCCGTTAAGCCTGTTCGTGGTGGATGTTGGAGGTGGACTTTCAGAAGAGGCAAAAAACAAGAATGAGATTGTGATGGAAGAAGTAATATCCATTCCTCTTAGGGCATTATGGCAGGGTCTTACCCATCCCAGCGTAAAATGGTCTGAAATCAGTCACTTCGACTGGAAAGAATTTGACAATATTGCCCTTGCTGGCGGGGTCTCTAAAAAGAGTTCCAAGTCGTTGGCCACCTATGCAGTCATATCTAGGGATTATCTCAACTTGAGCGTAAAATTCGGATACCATTTTGTGATTGTAGATACTATATGCGGTGAAAACCCCCAGCAAAACTACATATCCTTCAGATTCGCCGGGGGCGGCGGCCTGCCTCATCAGCGCGGTCTGCGCCTCCTCTTTTTGTCAGAGATCTTGAACAGGCTGGGATTCAAGGTCGTAACCAAGGGCGACCTTCTCGATGCCCAATTCCAGGGTCATGCCCAATCGGCCACAGAAAAGCGGCTGGCCGAACTGGGGCGTCTCATCGGTGCAACAAGGCTGCTTGATATGTATTTGAAGAGTGAAGAAGATGTTCGGGCATTCATTGATGACTTCATGGCTGGTAAAAGCCATTTTGGCCCTGATCCTCTGGTTTACAGGAACTGAAATCGAAAAGGAGATGATGCATGGCGGAAGAATATGAACTCACGTGGATAACGCCTAACATAGCCGTCGGCTATGCGCCCATGTCTTATGACCAGCTGGATTCCATCAAGCGGCAGGGTATAGATGCGATAATAAATTTGTGCGGCGAATTTTGCGACCTGCATGAGATCGAAGAGCAATCGGGTTTTGAGGTCTATTATCTGCCCATCCCTGATGAAAACGCCCCAGACATGGAAGAAATGGAACAGGCCCTTGAGTGGCTGGACGAGGCCGTGTATCTGGGTAAAAAGGTACTGATCCATTGTCGTCACGGCATTGGGCGCACAGGCACTTTCATAACCTCTTACCTTATAAGGAGAGGCCTTGGGCTCAAGGTTGCGGAAAAAAAGCTGAAACACACCAGGGCAAAGGCAACAAACTACAGTCAATGGCGCCTTCTCAAGAAGTATCAAAAAAAACAGGGAGTCTTGAAAATAAGGGAGCCATCCCTGGAAAGCAGGAATGTGGTGGATCTTTCCCCCTATTTCTCTGAATATGAGGCCCTGGTCCAGAAAGTTGAACATGATGTTGAAAATGCCCAAAAGGCCCTGTCCCAAAAGATCAAGCGGTGCGGAAGGGAAACGACAGGATGTTGTTACGATTATTTTGAATTGCAACTGATTGAGGCGGTTTATTTGACCAACAAGATGAACAAGTACCTTAAGAGCGAAATGAGGCTGCAGCTGGTGCACAAAGCCATGGAAATTTCCCGTGAGATCGACAAGATTAAGCGGGAACTGGGAGGTAAAGGCGACGACCCAGCGGTCAATCTTGAAAAACTTGCAAAGGCTTATGCAGAAAAACGCATCTTGTGTCCTCTCAGCGTAGATGAAACGTGTTGTCTCTATGATTACAGGCCCATCAGATGCCGGCTCTATAAAGTGCCTGCACAGCAACTTGATATGGTTGAAATAGACAAGATGTTATACGATATCTCGCAATCGGTCTTTTTTGCCTTCAGCGGCTCTTTTTGGGGAAGGGAAGGCCTGACCTTTTCCCTTGCAGATACCATTTCCGGCAGGTTCGTACAGAAATACTTCTATTATCTCGCCTACCTGGCTGCCGGCAACAATATAAAGATTAAGGAAGAGGCCTGAGCCCTTTTACGGATTCAACCCAAGGGTATGCTCTGTTTTTTCTGTGAGTTCTTCAATATCTATTGGTTTTAAAAGGTATTCAGAAGCGCCCAGCCTTAAAGACTCCTGGGCTGTTTCCATGGTAGGATAACCGGTAAGCATTATCACCTTGAGTTCGGGATCTATCTTCCTGAGTTCTTCCAGCAGTTCAACGCCGCTCATCTTTTTCAGCTTGATGTCAAGAATGGCCAGATCAACCTTGTTGTTCTTTACATGTTCTACGGCATCTTCTTCTTCCGTGAAGACCACGACGTTGTGCCCCTTTCTCTCTAGAATCTTTTTTATAAGGATTCCAGCATCTAAAACATCGTCTATCACCATTATGTCTGCCATTATGCCAGGCTCCTTTTCTTTAATCCATATGCGGTCCGATAACACAATAGCATCTAAATTTTTTTTGAAACAACATAGTTATAGGTTGAATCCAGAAATTCTTGACGTTCCCGCTTAACGCCGAGACTTTATGGGATGGTATATATTAAAATATCTTTGGGTATAAAGCAAAACAACCCTTTTTAAAAACTTAAACCTAATTGTAACGCCGATGTTTTCAAGATGGTTTCCGCTCGTTTTTTATATGTATGGTCTCGTAAAGTTCGTTTTTGAGCAGCTTTTCTGATCCGGAGTGCTTTTCCAGGGTCATTAATAAATGTTTTTACTTTTTCTTCAAAGTCTCGGACATTGTTGAATAATATTATTTCTTCATCAGGTTTATAATAGTCTGTTATTTCAAGGGAATCGACGAAAAACATTTGTAGGGCACCAGACATGCCAGCTTCAAAAGTTCTAGGCCCGGGAGTAGATGGTGTCAGCATGTATCTTTCATTTGCATAGTGTAGATTTCGTCCCATGTTTAACGTAATTTTTGATTTTGCATAATAATCTGGCAAAATAGCGTTGGGTATTCTTTGATTTTTGGTAAAAGGCAAGTTTTTTTCATCCCAGCCATCACCAAAAATCTGGGTGTTAAATTGTTCCAAAACAGGTTTAAGACCATCAAGTAAGGTGAGCCTGTTTTCGAATCCAACCCCGCAGAAAAATATGTCAATGCTTTTTTGTCCGTCTACTGGTCTATGATGTGTTGCAGGGCTTGCAGCCATTGGCAGATGAAAAACATTTTTTCGACCATAATGATAGGAGGCCCATCGGTCATTTGTGAAAATTAAATCTGCGTAATCGGCTATTTTATACTTAAAATCGAATTCATACGGATCGTCATGCATCCAGAAAACAAGGGCCACATCAAGTTTATTGCAACACTTCTTGATAAAAGAATATTCAGATTCATGAGGCATACAAGATCCGAATACTACGGCCATATCTGGTTTGAATGAATTTAGTAAATCACAGGCAAAGTAGAGACCAGTTTCTTTTACCTGGCCCGGTCCCAGAATTTCTGCAAAACCTTGAGTAAGATAGGACTTCATGGCCAAATTTCTGTTTATGTGGTCGGGCATTGCCCCTATTATTAGTACCTTCATTTGATGAGTTCAATTGATTCGTCTTTGGATGCGTCTCCTGCCTTCATCTGCAAGCCTCCCAATAAGTGCACGAAATCCATATAAGTGATAATAATCCAGGGCCTTTTGGATATAGAAAAAAGACCGTTTCTTGACCGTATCAACATGCATAGGGGGTGAAACAGGCCTGGCTTTCCAGGTATCTTGAAGCAAGAAGATGTTGCAGTCTGCCAAAGATAGCTCGGGATCATAGCCATCTGCTTTGGAAAATTTTTCCGAACCTGATGAGGAGATAAGGGCGTTGTATTTTTCAGCAAGCCATTTTGCGTGTTCCGAATTTTCTATCCACAAGTTATTGGTGATATTCTCCTGAAGTTTTTTATGAAGATCAGGATTGTTTTTTAATTTCAGTATTTCAAATACCACATGTCCAGGGCTGTGAGGGGGCACTATAATACCTGTTTCGTTATGTTTTACTCTGCGTGCTGGCGCTCCTAGATTCGTAACGATTGGAACAACTCCGCATTGCCATGCCTCTGAAAGGGTAATGCAATAGGTTTCTGGCCAAATGGATAGGTGAAGCGATACATCCATGGCCGAGAGGGTTTTCATCAGGCTATCTTCATCATAAACCCCATGGATCGTGAGGTTCTTAAATTTCATCTTGTCGATTACATCATTGTAGTGTTTGGTCAAATGACCGAATATATGAAACTGGATATCGGTGTGCCTAAGGTTAGCCATTATTTGAATTACATCATCGGCTCCTTTCAGCCTAGTAAAGTTCCCAGGTATAGCTACACTGAACACTTTTTTGTTAACCTTTGAACGGCATGGTCGATAAGGTTTGCGAACTGGAATACCAAAAACCTCCATGCGGCTGAAAGATTTGGCCATTGGAAAGGAGGCATTGATCATCTCGTATGTATTGCTGGAATTAAGATGAATAAGGTCAATTTTCTTTAGCATTTCAGAGAAAAAACCGTGTCGCATATATTGGCTGCCCGGGTGACCGGAAGCATTTAAGCAGATGTCACAGCTTGTTGGAGGAATAAAAGGTGCTTGGCAGTATCTACCTTGATACCCAATTAGATTGTAGGAATGGCATAAAAGGAAATAGTCATGAATAGTTAATATTGTGGGAATCCCCAATGCCTTGGCAATAAAAGGCAACGAAAAGGCGTGACGAAAAAGGTGTTGAAAATGCACCAGGCTTACTTCATGGTCAACCAGTATTTTCCCAAAAGTTGTTTCTCTCTCCCTGTTATAAAAGACGCCGTCTTCCACACTGTAGTCAAACTGAAAACGTTTCAAAGTATTGTAATCTGCATCTTTAAGCACATAATCAGTAACGCTTGGGCCATCAGGTATGAAAAATAGAAAGTTGTAGTGATCAAGTAGGGAATTTTTTATCATTCCTTGGTAGACTTCCACCCCGCCAAAAGGGACCGTTCCCTCCACATTGTGGGAAACCATCAATATGGTAGGCTTTTTGGAATGGAAGTGTATGTGGGGGGTGGCCGGAATCTTGGCCTTGGGAGAAAGGGTGCTGGCAGCATCAAGGATTTCCTGGACCCTGTGATCATATGTGTGCGAACTTAATGCACGTTTTTGGGCATTAATTGCTATGTTTTTTCTGGAATCAGGGCGTTCTAGATAAAACTTAATCTTTTCTATGCAATCATTTACGCCAGAAAACGTTACAGTTTCCTTTCCTATCGTGAAATAAGATGAAAAATCTGAAATGGAATCATCAAGAAGTTGAAAACCACATGCCATGGCTGTTTCAAAAAGCCTTGGCCCAGGTGTATCGGCCTTGGCTCTATTGCCTGAAGCTGAAAACTCTCTGCCAAGCATGAGTGTGATTTTGCTTAAATTGGCCATACGAGCCAATTCATTATTAGGGGTTCTCCAATTATAAGTAAACTTAGGTTGTTTAAGGCTAAAAGGTGGTAATAAATTATTTGTAGGCAGTGCAAATTTATATCGCAAGTCTGCAATATGTGGTTCCAAGGCCTTAATCAAATTAACTCTGTTTGGCCACGCAGTCCCTACAAACAAAATATCATACAAGAAGTTCTCGTCTTTTTCAGGATAGTGGAAAAAATGAAATTTTTTAGATGCAGCAAATGGCAAATGGTGGGCATTGGGTCCATAATTCAGTGAACTGGCCTTGTCATTAGTAAATATGATGTCAAATAGTTGGGCTCTCTCCTGGTTAACACTGAATTCATAAGGATCTTCAGTAAACCAGATAGCACTTCTACCGCAGGCCACTGCTAGCCTACGGCAGACCTCCATATCCATTTCCTCGCCACCATAGGCAAGAAAAAGGTTGCAAGAGTGTCGGACTGCTTTATCAATGGCGTTACCGTAATTGGCATTAATTACTAACTGTACATCAGGGTTTTTGTTGAGAGCATCTTCAATTGCAAGACATATATAGTAGTTTGGATCTCGTTTTTTGGTTCCAAGCAGCAGTATTTTCCATTTATCATCCATAACTTAAGTCGCTTCCACCAAAGAGGCTCATGATTGTCCAATCAGTTTCTTGAGTTTGGTCACCAGATACCGTCCAGGCCATGTCAGTTTCCAAAAAGTGGAATTCTGGATCTCGTTCAGTTGTTCCATCACGTCCCGCAACCTGGTCTCTGTCTGAGAAAGCTGGTCACGTAGAAGGTTTGTTTCATTTTTCCAACGTTGCCGCAATGTTTCAAGTTTCTTGATGGTTTCGTTTAACTGGTTTTGCTTTTCATGCAACTTTTGGCCTTGTTGATGATATTTCTGGCCAAGCTGATTGTGCATGTCAACCAGTTGAATATGAGACTGGGATAGCTTGTCATACTCCTTTTGGATACGCTGCCGTTCTTCAGCAAGCACTTTGAAATCTTGTTGTATCCTTTGGACGCGTTGTTTTGCCTGTTGGTATCTTTCCAAGATTTGGTACATCTGTTCTGGAGTCCATCTGGCAAGCCACTTGGCCAACAAGGCCTTGTGCGCATCAGCTTTCTTTGTCTTGTCAAAAGTGCCTGCCCCCACCCCTGATGTTCCGATTGCCCTATATGTTGCGGAAAAGCGATCAACGTGAATGAATTCAGTTAGTTCTGAAAGTTGCAACCAAAAATCCCAATCTTCATACACATCCAAAGCGGAGTCAAAGGCAATGCCCTTATCCAGTAGCGAACGCCTGAACAAAACAGAGTGTATGGGTATGTATGCCTCCATACGTAATTTTACAGAGTCATAAGGCTCGTTAAAAATAAAGTGTTCGGTATCATCAGCTTCTAGTACCCGGACACCAGAATAGGCAGCTCCTGCATGCGTGTTTTGTTGAAGGGCCTTGAGTAGATACTCTATGTGATCTGGGTCAAATAGATCATCCTGATCCAGAAAGATTATAAAGTCACCTTGTGCAGATTGTAGGCCTATATTGGCAGCTTCAGCCCTGCCAACATTTGTTTTAATGTGAATTTGTCGTATATGCGGAAAGGAGTCTTTGAACGGCTTGATCACGGAGCTTATATCAACTCCGCCATCATTTACAACGATGACATCTAGATATGGATAAGTTTGTTTTGCAACCGAGGTTAATGCCTCTCTCAAAAGATCTGGAGAATCTTTTGTTCGAATTATTACTGACACCAAAGGTGAGTCGGTCTTGTCAGTGTATTGCGGTGTCTTGCTCATTGCTGAAATTGTATATGGAAATCTCTAAGAATCCAATCTCATATTTGTTCAAAATAGGCCTGTTTGCTTCTAACTATCTTCATGATTTCAGTGGGTTATTATGGATCGATACAGGCAAAATAGCTCCCTTTTTCCGAACTTTTTCGAGAGATACCCATATGTAATTCCTGATTTGTTCTTGCTATGATTACATAGTGTAATATAAAGCTGCAATTTTACATCATGGTTGCAATAAGTCACGCCGTATTTGAATGGCAAACGCCAGAAGATCGGTTGTCAAGGTAAAGGGCTATGGGCTACTCGAACTACCCTCAAATTTCATTTCTGATAGTAAATTGGAATGGGTTGCCAGTATTGGAAGAATGCCTGAAGAGTATTGAAAGGACTTGTCACGATGTGGAATATGAGGTTTTGCTATCAGACAATAAATCAGATGATGGTAGCGTTTCTTTTGTCAGGCAAAATTTCCCACAAGTTATAATCTTTCAAAACAAAAAGAACCTTTTTTTTGCAACTCCAACAAATAACTTGGCAAAGAATGCCAAGGGTGATTTTTTTATGCTTTTAAATAACGATATAATTTTGAAAGAAGGGGCGATTTTAACGCTTTTGAAAACTCTGCAAGAATCTGAACAAATTGGGGCAGTTGTGCCGCAACTTCTTTACCCTGACGGTACGATACAGCCTTCTTGCAGGCGCTTTCCCACTTTGTTTTCGTTGACGATGGCTGGCCTTGGTTTGGATAAAATCTTTCCTCAAAAGAGCTGGAAAATGAAGGATTGGGGACACCGGGAACCCAGATTTGTGAAGCAACCCATGATGTCCGCAATGTTGATCAAGAGGGATTGTTGGTCAGACGTTGGAGAACTGGACGCCGAACAGTTTCCCTTATATTTCAACGATGTTGACTGGTGTAAAAGGGTGTTTTCCAGGGGCTGGAAGATAAAATTTGAGCCAAGTGCCAGGGCGATTCATTTAGAGGCATGGAGCGGGAAGAAGCTTGGTTTCAAACAGGCATATTTTTCGTCAAAAGGCATGTATAATTATTTTCGTAAGCATCATGTGCACACGGTTTTTTCGCCTAAATGGTTTGTCCTAGTCGTGTTGATACTCTCGTTTTTGGGCTTGAAGGGTTTTGCTTTTGGATCACAATTAATAAAGGAAAGGATTAAAAAAAAATTATCTGCGCAGGAAACTCTGCAATAAGCGTTTAACACCTCTTGGCTTATCATCTGGGGCTATAATATAGTTTAACACATGATCTAGCACCTCTTTTTGATCGGTATCTTTAGTAAGTTTCCAAAATGCTTCAGCGTATTTTATTTTTTGGGGCAATGTGTAAGCCCTAAGTCGATTTAGACAAAGCACATATTCATCATATGGTCTTTGTAATAGTTGGCTTTTGTAAGCTTTCATGGCCTTTTGTTTTATTTTAAGCACGCTTGTTATATCAATAAAACGGTTTGCCTCGCTTTGACGTGATATTTCATAAAACCATATTCTGCTCTTGGAAGTTGTGCGTTTCATTGCTTCAAGCGTGATGTGGGTGACGACCCTATGATCAGGATGAAATTCAAGAGGTGATGGCAAAAAGATCGTTTTTGGATCAAATTTTTCGATTAATTTTACAAATGATGTAATGACTGAAGAATTTGTACTTATTCCTCTGTCAGCTAGGTTTAGAAAAAGCAATTTTTTTATGCCTAGAATAGATGCTGCCTCTCGCGCTTCATTCTTCCTTGTAGTGGCTTTGCCACCGGCAGCTCCATCCGTAACCACAACTACTGTTACCTCATGATTTGCTTGAGACGCTAAAGCAATAGTACCACCCATGCCAAAGGTCTCATCATCTGGATGTGGTGCAAATACAAGATAGGGTGTGGCAGGGAGGCAGGAGACTTGATATGGAATTAGATCTTGTTCCTCTTTTATTATCATGGCTCTTATATTAAGATTATATGAGATTAAGATAGTTTAACTATATTACGTCTGCAAAACTACCTCTTAGATACTTAAAGCAAAAGTATCCGCTAAACAATAATATAATTGATATTGCACCGGCAACAATCAAAATAGATGTTGATATAGTATGTCTAAATAGAAGGCCTCGAATTAGTTCAATAAAATAATATACTGGATTAAGTTTTATAGCCCACTGCATGGAAGATGGAACCATTGATATTGGATAGAGAATAGGAGTGAAATAGAACCAAAGATTGAGAACTATGCTCAGAATTTGCTGTATATCCCTAAGATATACAC
>JALVPX010000214.1 GCA_027031565.1 Deltaproteobacteria bacterium
ACTCTGGGCCATGTAGAATGGCTCAGATGCCAAAATATATTCAGTTTGTTGAAATACTTGTGTATTCATGAGCCTATCTCTTTTATTCGATAATAAATTATAAGGTACCAGGTTGATAGCATAAGTACTTTTAATATTTATGCAACTGCGGAGGCTGCTATGAGACGATATAACTGCTTGATACATTACGTATTATTACTTGTGACAATCAGCACCCCAACTATCGTCCAAGGGGCGGGCTTCGCCATTTTACAGCAGGGAACCGCACCCATGGCCCAGGGAAATGCCTTCACGGCTCAAGCAGATGATCCAACTGCGATATTTTTCAATCCAGCAGGTATATCGCAATTGTCAGGAACCAATGCATATCTTGGCCAGACCACAATTTACCCAAGGGTTGAGTATGAGGCAGATCATTCAGATGAGTCAACAATTAAAAAAGTCCACATAGTTCCGCAAATCTATATTACTCATCAATTGACCAATGATATCTACCTGGGACTTGGAATTTTCAGTCCGTTCGGCCTATCAACGCCATGGGACGAAGATTGGGCTGGACGTTATCTGAGCACATATTCCAACCTCGAAACCTATAATATCAATCCCAATGTATGTTACCGATGGCATAATCTTTCGCTGAGCGCAGGTGTCAATTTTTTGAATGCCGACTTGGAACTTAAGAAGAAGATATTTCTTGGAGCTTTCCCTGAAGGACGCCAGAAACTGACTGGTGATGCCTGGGGCACAGGCTATAACCTTGGTTTGCTCTACAAATTTGATGAAAGACTGCAAGCAGGCATCTCCTACAGGAGCCGTATTTGGCTGGACTTTGATGATTCCAAGGCGAGATTCGATGTGCCGGATTTGATGAAGTCGTTCTTTAAAAACACTTCAGGATCGGGCACACTGGAGCTGCCGCCGTCCCTCAACGCAGGGCTTTCCTATTCCCCTTCCAAGAGGTTGGCTGTCGAGTTTGACATCACCTGGACCGGCTGGTCCACCTACGATGAAATGGAGTTGCATTTTGATTCCCCAATCGGTCCGCCAGGCAAGGCCTCAGACCGTTATGTACAACCCAAGAGGTGGGAGGACGTCTTTGCTTACAGGATCGGCTTGAAATATGGGTTCACTCCTGCGGCCACATTGAGACTCGGTTTTATCTACGATAACACGCCTGTTCCAGATGAAACACTTGATCCACAGCTGCCCGATGCAGACAAGATGATATACACGGCCGGTATCGAATACAGGTGGTCAAAGAGATTGATAACCGGTATAGCCTACAACTACATAAATGGTCGGAACCGCACGAAAGACAATGATATCTTACCTTCCCTGCCTGAAGCATTTAAGGCCAACGGCAGATATGAACAGAGTGTCCATTCGCTCGGCCTGAGCATAAATTACCAATTCTAAGATCAGGGCGTTTCAGGCAGAAGCCACCACAGAGGACCAAGGCCTGACTCTGTCCATCTGAATGTCTATACCAAGGCCCGGTTTCTTCAGGAGGCGGGCCTTTCCGCCATGGCCAAAAACAATGTTGTCGCCTGTTACATCTTCTTTAAGGAGAAAAGTGGAAAAAGAGCCCTCAAGGAAGCGTATTTCGGGGTGAAGGGCGGCCAGATGCCTGCCTGCAGCTGAGAGTATGGCAGTTTCACCAACATGGCATCCAATCTGGAAGAAAAAATTGCTTTCCCGAAGATTGTCCATTATGGAATGGGATTTTAAGAATCCACCGCATTTGGACAAACGTATATTGAGCCCTGATACCGCCCTCTTTTCCCGGAGCCGCAAGGCATCTTCGAGGGAACAAAAGGATTCATCAGCAATCAGTGGCACTGCCTGCATTGCTGTGACATAGGCCATACCTTCGAGGTCTTCCTTTGGAAGAGGCTGCTCAAAGGCGCTCAAATTCAAGTGAGCAGTTGACCTGAGGAAATCGAGGGCCCCCTGGGAGTCAAAAGCACAATTGGCATCCACCCTGATATCGATTTCAGGCCCAAGGGCGGCCCTGAGCGACTCAAGGATGGCAATGCCCTCTTCGCTGTTTTCCACCTTGGCCTTTATGAATTTCATTTCATAGGTGCGTATCATTGGGATTATGGATTCAAAGGTATGGGGAGTCACCAGTGGAAGGACAGCAGAATAGGTAAAGGATTCCGTTTCAGCCTTGCTGGAGAACAATTGCCATAAAGGAACACCCTGCCTTCTGGCAAAGAGATCGAGGCAGGCCAATTCAACTGCGCACCAGGCTGCTGGATATTTGCCTGCACTGTCGCTGGATCCGAGTTCTTGAAGATATCCTAACAGCGACGAGAAACCGGTTATCTCGGCCTCTGCAAGTTGAGACAGAAAAAACGAACTGGCCTTGACTGCCTCTTGAAAGGTCTCGCCTGTTACGTAATGTCTCGGAGTGCCTTCACCATATCCATTGATTCCCTTTTCATCCGTTAATTCAACGATTACTGCCTCTGTTTCAACCCTGTCTGCCAGACTATGTGAGATCTGAAGTGAGAACGGAAGGTTGAGCTGGTATACTTTGTATCTTTTTATTTTCACGCCAATTTTCCAGGTTTATATATTTTGACAACTCGATTGCTGCCTCTTTCCATTGATACCATTGATGAGGAAATGTCAATATGTGCCTCTCCAGCATCTTCCATGCCCTGGCACCTACTGCTGCCTTTTCCTTTCCATCTGCGACCTGTTCAAGGATCATGGTTATTTTCGAATATGAATCGCGCCTCATTAATACCAAAATAACAGGGGCCTTTGTGCGCCTGTAGAAGAAATCGAGCGTCTTGTCCTGGTTGACATGGCGTCCAAAGACTTGCACTTTGCCGTTTTTGTCCCTGCGCCACTGCTTGAACTCGTCACACTCGGTAACCACTATCCTGCCATTTTTTACGGCGCTTACCGCCTTGAAGGCAACGTTGCCCTCTGAGGCATCAATTACTTCCACGTCAAAATTCTTTGCCTTTTCCAAAATCGCCTTTTTCAATTCAGGGGTCTTGAATTTGCATATCATAGACACTTTGTAACCCTGGAGCAGTAAAGCCAACGGCAAGAATTCAACAGAGCCGAAGTGTCCTGTTACCAGCAGGGCCCCTTTGCCTCTTTTTTGAAGTTTATCTAAAATGTTCCGATTAACGATATGGAGGCCGCTGTTTAAAAAATTTTGGGTTTCGCATAAAGAACGATGTGCAAGGATAAGTTTTTCATAGTAATGATCAAATATGCCAATATAGGCCTTGAACACTTGATACAGGGACCGGATGTAGCTTTGGGACACGAAATTGAATATGACATATTGAACGCAGAGGGATATCCTCTTGCGGTCATTTTTCTTAAAGATGAGATAAGCAAAGCCAATCAAATAGATGTACATGCGCAAGAAGAACCATGGCATTACTTTGGCCAAGGCCACGTTGAAAGAAAGCTGGAAAAATTGACTGATTCCCATCCCCTTGAGTTGGAGTTGCCTAGTCATCATGGTGCTACTCCTTTCATGAGATTAAGAAACGGAGGTATTGATTTTGCGACCTATAAAAAGTCTATGCAAAAAAAATTCCTCCAGACGTGGGAGGATATTGATGATGCCGCCTCTCCCCTTTTAAACAACTTCATAATACGCTATCAGCAGCAAAAAAAAAATGGTAAATTACAGGGAAAATGCAGAAAAGAAAAAGATTATACTGGCTAAAGTTTATTTAGCTAATATTATATCTAAATTTTATGGAAAAACACAATAGCTGCGTAAATTCGCTTGCCATAATCCAATATATAGAAGAGAAGGCGCCTGACAAACTCGATTACCTCTTAACCGATCTCGGGCCTGAAATGGAAGGTATTCAAGATCCAAAGGCCTTTCTTTCCGATCCCAACAACTGGATCTCTTCCTCGCTCATGATAGAGCTGTTCAGGAGAGCAAAAATAATCCTCGGAGACGATCAGGCGCCGATGCACATCGGGTTCAATTCCGTATTGAAAAAAAGACTCGGCTACCTTCAAAGCGTAATACTGTTTGCCTTCAGCTCACCCCACAAGGCGATAAAGGTGCTTCACAAGGTAAATGACCGTCTCAACAAGACCAAGAGGGTTGAGATTTCGAGATCTACCAAGACAAGCGCCACATTGAAGCTGCATTGGACATCAGGCATACCCCTTTCAAAGGATTTCTGCCTCATGAATCGCGGGGTCTATCAGGCCATTCCAGTTGTGTGGGGTCTTCCGCCTGCGCGCCTTAAAGAACCGAAGTGCTTTTTCAAGGGCGACGAATATTGTGAATATCATGTAAGCTGGAAGAAAAAGCGTGTCATGGCTGAGATATTCAAGAGGATCTTCAGGCCGTGGCAGGTAATTAACGAAAGCATAAAGGAGCTTGAAAAGGATAAGCTGCTCCTCCAAAAAAAGTATCATGAAGTCTATGTACTTAACCAGAAGCTTGAAAAAAAGATTCAACAAATACTGACGCTCAAGGATTCAAGCGTTGCCATATTGTCCACTTTGGAATTGCAGGAGCTGCTCGACAGGATCTTGAACAAGCTGCTGCTGGTTGCCAACCTGGACAGGGCTGGCATATTCATGGCTGATTCGAGTTATTCAAAGCTGGTCTTGATCCATGCAGTTGGAATCAACAAAGATGTCCTCGAGGAGATGAAGGGCTATCAGGTCCCTATCGAAAAGGAAAACAACATCATCGCCAGGACTGCCCGGGCAGGCAAGCCTATAATAGTGAGGGATGTGAAGGAGATGGATCTCAATCCAGAAAACGTCCTGCTGAAGAAATTGAGGCCAAAGGCCTTCATCCTCGTCCCTCTCAGTGTGCGTGACAAGGTGATCGGCATACTGGTAGGAGATAATCACACCGACAACACATTTGTTGAAAATATCGATTCCGAGTTTTTGACCAGCTTTGCCAATCACATTGCCATGGCCCTGGAAAATGCCAGACTCTACAGGGAGCTCCAGGAATCTGAGAAGAAATACAGGGGGATAGTTGAAAATGCCAACGAGGGCATCTGGATCTTGAACAGCGGCGGAATAATAGAATTTGCCAACAAGCGTCTCTGCTCTATGCTGGGCCTTGATAACCTAGAAGGTGTTAGTGTGTATGACCTCATCCCAAAGGAATACAAGAAGAAATTGCTGGACATGTTGCTGCTTAACATGGAAGGAAGGGTCAGCAAGGAAGAGATGATCTTGTGCGGTAAAAACGGCCACACAGTCACGGTTCTGCTGAGCAGCGTTCCCATAAAAAACAACGGGGTGTTTGAGGGATGCCTCACCATGATTACAGACCTTACTGAGAAGAAGCAGATGGAGATACAGTTGCTCCAGGCACAAAAGCTGGAGTCCATCGGCACCATGGCAGGCGGTGTTGCCCATGACTTCAATAACCTGCTTACAGGCATCCTTGGATATACCTCCCTGCTTAAGCAGAAAACCCTTGATATGCCAGATCTCTATAATTATGTGACTGTCATCGAAAAATCCGGCATGCGAGCAGCAGACCTTGTCAAAAAACTCCTTGCCTTCAGCCGTCAAAGCCAGCCGGATACTCTCGGCATCTCAAACTTGAATGACATAATTCATGATACTATTGAACTCCTGAACCGCACCCTGCCTAAAAACATAACTGTTGACCTCAACCTTGCTTCAGAAGATGCAGAGATAAAGTGCGACGAGACCCAGATTCAGCAGGTGATCCTCAATTTGTGTTTGAATGCCAGGGATGCCATGGAAGAAGAGGGAGGCAGGCTGACTATAAGCACATGGCTTACCTCTTATGACGAGATCGTTCAGAAGCAGCCTGGAACAGATCTCATTCCGGGAGAATATGTGGCCTTGTCTGTTCAGGATACGGGTACGGGTATTGACAATGAGACCCTGAACAGGATCTTTGACCCGTTTTTTACGACCAAGGAGATCGGCAAGGGCTCAGGCCTTGGTCTGGCAATGGTTTACGGGATCATGAAAAATCTGGCTGGAACCATCCTGGTTGAAAGCGAGTTAGGTGCTGGAACCACGTTCACCCTCTATTTCCCAAGGGCATTCAAGGAAGTTGAGGATGTTGCCAGCCGATCCGTGGTCTCAAGCAGGACAGGCAACGAAACGATCCTGGTGGTTGATGATGAGGAGATAGTGAGAGACCTTGCCCAGGAGCTGCTCGAAAGCCACGGGTACAAGGTGTTGACGGCCAAAAACGGCCAGGAGGCAGTACATACTTACAGTGCCATGGGTAACGAGATTGACCTGGTGGTCCTTGATATAGTCATGCCTCGAATGGGCGGTATGGAAACCTATGAAAAAATAATTAACATGAATAAAGAAGCAAAAATTATTTTTTGCAGTGGACACGACTCAGGACAAACTTCGATAGAGAGGATAAAAGAAATGAAAATTCCATTCATTGCCAAGCCCTTCCACACAGGCGATTTTCTGGAAAAGATCAGGCATGTATTGGATTTTTCTAGGCCCCAGCTACAGGATACCAAGTCCGTGCATAATTAGACAAACTAACAGGAGGTGCAACATGGAGAGAAGGTTTGGCTTATTGATGTTGATCTTGTCCCTTACCCTGTTTTCCTTTCCCATAGAAACATTTGGGGTTGAAACCATATCGGCAACCTTTGACAATCCCCAAACTGCCACAACTGCGCCTGTTTTTATCCCTGGTCAAGTAGTGCCGACTGGGGATAATTTTTCCGACCGTCCATGGAAGATATATGGCGCTCAAGAGGCCTTCAAGGTCGAAAACAGCTCCACGATTCCAGGTAATACGCTGACCACGGGCAATTTCTTGAGGATCGTCGACAGTGACGATTATTCAGCCCACGGGGCATATTTCGACTTCTATGACAGATCCTATGACAATATGTGCGTAAAGGTGTCGTGGGATGTGCTTTTTGAAGAGACAGAAGACTATTTTTTCTACTTCAGAAACGGAAGACATGACGACCAGCAGCATCCAGCCAAGAGCGTGATTGCCAACATATATACTTCAGGCAACTGGCTACTTTTCCAGTCAAAGGAGGGCATTGTCTTCAGGACCACCTACAAGGCAAGGGAGCCGATTCATTTCGACGTGTACCTTGACCTGGCGGGCAACAAGTGGGCAGTGGTAATGAATAACAGACTTTTGTTCAACGATGCAGAAATCATAGATGATCCCTTTGGCCTTTTCATACCCGGTTATATGCATGATCATGACCTGGATGGGGCCATGGAAGTGGACAATATCAGCATGGCTCCCCTGGAACCTTGCAACTGGCCCCGGCAAGAGGACCAATGTGGGTTGGAATTGCCGGATCCCCAGCTGACTTTCATTGGAACCGAAACTTACACCGGCGGAGACGGAAACCAGTACGTCAGGTACAAGTTGCTTGTAAACAACTGGACCCAATATCCATTAGAGCTCTTTGCTCCTTCTCCGAACCTGCCTCCATGCGGTCTTAATAACAATGCATCGCGTACCTGGGTGGACATTGAAGATCAAGACGGACACAGGCTATACGGATTTTGCGCATTGAACAAGCCTGAATATTTAACAAAGCTGTGGTTTGCTAAAAGAGTTGGGGAAGACCCACCTTCTGCAGTCCGTATCATCATGAAGGATAGATTGTGCAACAGGGAATACAGGTCAAATCTTGCACCGATCGATATGACCAATGTGTGCAGAGACCTGCCTGTTCCAATTCTCCAATTTACAGGGGCCGAAAACTACACCACATCTTCTGGAAACTTCACCAGGTACAATTTGACTGTCACCAACTGGCAGGATTTCTGGCCTGAGCTCTTTGTCCCTTCACCCGATCTGCCACCATGCGGCCTAAACAACGAGGCGTCCAGAAGCTGGATTGATATCTATGACGCCGACAACAACAGGCTTTACGGCTTCTGTGCCCTTGGAAAGCCCGAAAATCTCACCAAATTATGGTTTAGTGCCTCGGCTGGAAAGGTTCCAGGGGCAGTCAAGGTGGTGATAACAGACCGGCTTTGCAACAAGACCGCGGAATCATCCCTGGTTGAAATTCCCGCAAGCCAGCTATCGCGCCTGACTATTACCGTTGAAGGCTCTGGCAGGGTCATTTCCGATTCAGGGATTTCATGCACCAATACCCAGATAGCCTCTTCAGGCACCTGCACCTTCAACGTCGATAGTGGCAAGAGCATCACCTTCAAGGCGGTTCCGATTAATGGAGATGACTACACCAGTTCTTTTGTCGGATGGGGTGGTGCTTGCGGAGGTTCTGGCAATTGCACGATTGCAATTGGCGGAGATACTGCTATCTCGGCAAAATTCGCAGCCATAGGGCGCCCTGTGAGATTGGAATTGCCAGTACCCACCGCGCCCAGCGTGTTCACCTATGATCCAGTGGCCGAGCCTCAATTCGCCGCCAAGGCCAGCGAATGCAAACCCTTTGCTGCCGGGGACATCGGGGCTGGCAATATCAATCTGAAAGTTGCCCTGCCGCCCTTCAATGGTCCGGTTGATGTCTACCTCGGTATCCAGGCAACACCGATCAGCCCATTGGAGATCTTTCTGCTTGTGCCTGCCCAACCATTTGGATACAACATAGTGCCCTACTCCTCATCCGGACTGGCTGCATGGAGAACATCTATTACCGAGTCTATATCTCAGGCATTCTTTGGAGAGATACCAGTGAACAGTCTTCCAGCCGGTCCTTACACCCTTTATACGCTTGTAACCCCTGCTGGAAGTTTCAGCGGATATTATCTGTGGATATCGACCTTTACTATTCCCTGATCCATAAGATGAAAGGGGCGGCAAGACCGCCCCTTTAAAAAAGAAAGAGGCCATCTTCAATGAAGATGGCCTTTTAGACCTATCAAAGAAGGCTGTTCTTACTCAACAAGCTGCTCGATTCGTATTCCATAGGTGAGACGTTTCCTCTGTAGCTCGAAGTTTATCCTGAGGTTCCTGAGGACTTCGCTTGGATGCAGGGCTCCATCTTAATGCAAACTTCAGTTTATGATCTTGCTCATATTCTCCCGAATGGCACCCGTGCCATTCAGGTTGCAACGCGTGGTGGGGCTGATGACGAATAACAGAGACGGTCTGAAACCCAGGTTCTTTGCTATTTTTTCTATGTATGTCGTTCCCAAAAGGAATCCCTTCATAAAAAGGGGGCTTCAGCCCCCTTGTACTTGATGGTCAACTAAAAATTACCGTGGCTATTGCTGCACAGTTACTGCCTTGATTACAAAGCTTCTATAAGTCCCTATGCTGTTATCTGGTTTTGCTACCACAGCCTGTATGCGCATGGTTCCACTGGAGGGTAAAATTGCTTGCCCTATTACCTCTCCATTCTCTACAGTGAATATCCTGAAGTGGCTGTTATTGGCACAGTCCTCTCCTCCAATAATGCTTCCACCTGCCGAACTTACAGAATGTCCATTATATGCGGTCCCGTAATTCCTTACCGTCACCCCTACCTTTGTGCCATCTGGCACCAGGTTCCCTAACGCATCGCGGATGTCGGTTATGGTAAAATCTATTGTTTCACCTGCGCCAGCAGCATCAGGAGCAGCTATCGTTGCCTCAGAGACTCCGGCTAGCTTGACCTCTGCAACGGCTATGGCACTTGACCCAATTGTCCTGTTTTCATCATCAGCAGGAACTATTTGTACCCTGGCCGTGTTCGTGTAACCTGGGTTGTACACTATGCCAGCATCCGAGTAGGTAACAACCACCTTCCCATCCTCTACAGTGAATATCCTGAAATAGCTGTTGCTGGGACATGCCTCTCCTCCAATAATGCTTCCACCTGCTGAACTCACCCAGTGTCCATTATATGATGTTTGTCCATTTCTCACTGTCACCCCCACCTTCGTCCCATCAGGCACGGGGTTTCCAAGGGCATCGCGGATATCTGTAAGTGTAAAGTGAATCGTGTTTCCTGAGTTATCCGCCACCACAGAGGCCTGGGAAAGGATAAAGCTCCCAGAGCTTATACCACCAAGTCTTACCTCTGCAACGGCTATGGCACTTGACCCAATTGTCCTGTTTTCATCATTTGCAGGCACTACCTGCACCCTGGCCGTGTTCGTGTAACCTGGGTTGTACACTATGCCAGCATCCGAGTAGGTAACAACCACCTTCCCATCCTCTACAGTGAATATCCTGAAATAGCTGTTGCTGGGACATGCCTCTCCTCCAA
>JALVPX010000215.1 GCA_027031565.1 Deltaproteobacteria bacterium
GTAGCTTAGGATGAAATATCAACTTTTTATCCGTCTTTTCATGTTCTTTTCCATATTCGTCGTGGTGGCATTTTGGGAATTAAAGGCCCCGAAAAGAAGGCTGACTGTCTCAAAGAGAGGCCGCTGGTTCAACAATCTGGGAATCATATTCCTGGATTCCTTGACAATGCGCCTGCTTTTGCCAGGGGCAGCGGTTCTAGTGGCTGCTGCAGCAGGACAATATCAATGGGGCCTGCTCAATCACTTCAAGGTTCCGTTCCCCCTGGCCGTACTGGCAACAATAGTGGTGCTGGATCTCATAATTTACCTCCAACACCTGATGTTCCATGCCGTGCCCTTGTTGTGGAGGCTTCACATGGTGCATCATGCAGATCTCGATATCGATGTGACCACAGGGCTCAGATTTCACCCAATAGAGATCTTGATATCCATGTTCATCAAAATGGGCTCGGTGGCGGCCTTGGGCAGCCCTGTGGCCGGCGTGGTGCTCTTCGAGATCATCTTGAATGGTACAGCCATGTTCAACCATGGAAATATTCGACTACCCGAAAAAGCAGACAAAATTTTGAGGCTGTTTATCGTTACTCCAGACATGCACAGGGTCCACCATTCCGTGTTGATCCGGGAGACCAACTCCAACTTTGGTTTCAATTATCCGTGGTGGGACAGAATCTGCGGCACCTACAGACCGCAGCCCATTCTGGGCCACGAAAAAATGAGGATAGGCCTTTCACATTACCGGCAGCCTGAAAGGCTTTCCCTCGGGCACTTGCTGGTAATGCCTTTTGTTGGTAATCCAGGAGCCTATTCATTCAACAAGATAGGCGCAGATCCAGAGGCATTAATTCGTCAAAGAAAGAGAGGTATGAATGATGAGCAAGACAGAAAAGAATCTTAAAGACGCCTTTGCAGGGGAATCGCAGGCAAACAGGAAATACCTTGCGTTTGCTAAACAAGCCGAAAAAGAGGGCCTCCATCAGATAGCCAAATTGTTTCGCGCAGTGGCTGAGGCAGAGACGGTACATGCACATGCGCACCTTCGTATCATGGGCGGCGTAAAGGGCACCAAGGAGAATCTTAAAGAGGCCATTGAAGGCGAGACGTATGAATTCAATTCGATGTATCCTGCAATGATCGAAGAAGCAAAGGCCGAGGGCAACAAGGATGCAGAACGCAGCTTCTATTACGCCAACGAGGTGGAAAAGGTGCATGCAGAGCTTTACAAGCAGGCCCTGGAGTTAATGGACAGGCTTGAAGAAGCAGACTATTACGTATGTTCCGTGTGCGGCTATACCGTGAGCAAGGAAGCCCCGGACAAGTGCCCCATATGCGGTTCTGCCAGGCAGGCCTTTTTCAAGGTGGATTAATCAAAAAGGGCCGCAGATGGGCGGCCCATTAAAACTCCATGCACAGGGCCCGCATCATGCCAGCCCTACCATTTGGTGGAGCTGGCTTACCACGCCCTGATCCAGCCCTGTACGGCTGGCAAGCTCATTGAGGAACTGCCTTTCTGCCTCGGTGTCCACTTCGATAGTGAAAAGGGCGGCCAGATATGCCTGGGCAGCGACAGCCTCATTAGGTATGTCCTGAACCAGTTCATCCAGGTCCAAGGGCTTTTGCATTTCCTGAATGACGAACTGCTGCATTTCAGGGTCTGCGCCTGACTCCTTCAGCTTTCCAAGGAGTTTTTCCATTTCCTGCTGGTCTATGTGGCCGTCTGCCTTGGCTGCGTTGATCATGGCCTTCAATATTATCGCCGAGGTGTTTTCGAGTTCCTGCTCCTCGTGAGGATTTTGCGGAGGCCGTGCTCCAAGGGGAATATCGTTTTCCATGAAGCCCATCGAGGAACCTTGAGGCTTTCGGTTCATGTTCTTGAAGGCCTGCATGGCCAGGCTGGCAATTATGCCTATTGCAGCTCCCTTGAGCGCCCCGCCCGAGCGTGATCCACCCCCGAAAAGGGCGCCTGCCAGTGCGCCAAGCCCTCCTGAAGCCAGGGGATTTTGGGAAGCGCCCTGGCTGCCGCCAGCAAGCATGTCCTTGGCCATGTCCATCAATCCTCCAAGCATGCCAGCAGATTGGCTGCTCTGGCTGCCCCCGGCAAGACCACCCAATATCTGGCCCAGCATGCCTTCTGACAGCCCGAGGCCGCTTCTGTTCAGTGCATTTTCCAATCTGCCAGGCGCCGACTTTGCGGCCAGGCCGCCTTGAAGCACCATTCCTATGAGATCTCCAAATCCTGCCATAATTGCACTCCTTGCATGGTGTATTAAGAGAGATGCCAGGGAAGCAGTTTTGCCAGGGATTATCTTGTCTCCCTTTCTGACCAGTTCCCATCTCCTGAATGAAATATAACAAACCAGTTATATCAAAGTCACCAAAAAAATCCTTACCCCCCTTGACTTATATAAAATATCCTATATATAGAGGTGTCAACAATATGACAACAACATCTTGTTGTGTTTTGGGGTGTTTTCAACAAAAATTTTTTTAAAAATTTTTAATCGGGGCGTTTAATTTCTGTTTAATTTTGGCGGCAACGCCTTGGTGTGAGAGGAGTGGTACACATGATGCAGCAGAATTTGCTCGAGCAACAGAACCATCTTGTTTCACCTTTTTCCTACATCAAAAAAAGGGATGGCAGAAAGGTTGTCTTTGAAGCAGACAAGATAACCAAGGCCATCCTGAAGGCCGGAAGGGCAACAGGTCAGTTCGGCCGGTCAGAAGCCAGGCGTCTTACAGTGCGGGTGTTGAATTTGATCCAGGCCATTTATGACTGGGAAAATGAAATACCAGGCGTGGAGGATGTGCAGGACCTAGTTGAAGAGGTGCTGCTCGCATCCCCTTACAAAGCCACTGCCAAGGCCTATATCCTCTACCGGGACCAGCATGCCAGGATCAGGGAGATGGTGCAAAAGGCGGATGTGGACCTGATCGAACGCTATCTCGAAAAGATGGACTGGAAGGTGAAGGAAAACAGTAATATGTCCTATTCCCTCCAGGGCCTGAACAACTACGTATCAAGCGAGGTTTCCAAGAACTACTGGCTGAACAAGATCTATACGCCTGAAGTCAGGAAGGCTCACCTGAGCGGAGACTTGCACATTCACGACCTCGGCCTGCTATCGGTCTACTGTGTGGGCTGGGATCTTCAGGATCTGCTGATGTCAGGCTTCAGGGGTGCTCCTGGCAAGGCAGAAAGCAGCCCTGCCAAGCATTTCAGGAGTGCCCTTGGCCAGATAGTCAACTTTTTTTATACCCTTCAGGGAGAGGCGGCGGGAGCCCAGGCCTTCTCCAACTTTGACACGCTCCTTGCCCCGTTTATCCGCTACGATGGCCTGTCTTACAAGGAGGTCAAGCAGGCCCTTCAAGAGTTTGTCTTCAACGTAAACGTCCCAACGCGGGTTGG
>JALVPX010000216.1 GCA_027031565.1 Deltaproteobacteria bacterium
GAACCTTGGCAGGCGCACAGCAGACCTTTAAAAATGGTGAAGGAGACACACCAGCCACCCCATTAAAAAAGTTAAAAAACTGACCTCACAGAAGCACGCATTTATATGAAATCATTGTGCTTTTTACAAGGTCTAGTGGTGTCTCCTTCAGAGTTTTCAGAGTTCTTTTCGTGCGACCACCCCACATCCTGGCCCCATTCACGCCGAAAACTTTTCAGGAGCCACACACTAGACCTGATCCGCACCTGCGTATAAACACAGCGGCCTTTTTTTCAAAGAGATTTTTTAAAAGGCACTTTCGGCGATTTTTAAGGCTTGAGAATCAAAAACTCCTCAAAGATAAAAAGTGCTTTTTGGAGGTGCAGGCGTGGGAGCGGTGGCTGGGGTTGGCTCCTGAACCATTTTTAACGTGAAGAGGATGAAAAACCTTGGCAGGCGCACAGCAGACCTTTAAAAATGGTGAAGGAGACACACCAGCCACCCCTTCAAATAATTCATTATATTTTCAGAGGTCTCTTTCAGTGCCGTAAGGGAGGAAATTTTTCACGCTATAGGCCTTGAAAATTTTATTATGTGCTCCAAACCGGAGCCGTCTGTAACCCTCAAGGATGATACAGCGCCGTTTTCCTCTTCCACACACACCTCTTGAGGCTTATTTATCAGGTGATCCAATACCTCGCAAAAGATCGACAGCACACGGTCTTTTGGGTCAAAGCTTATTCCAGAAAGCTTCAGGCCTTTTGCCTCTTTTTCTTCTAGTACACTGGGGGCAACTATATCTATTTCTACGGCCTCGTCCATGGCCTTTATTTTCTTGGAAAGGTTGTCCAGATACTCTTCCCACTCATTGGGAACAATGCATTTTTCCGCCATCTTTGCGTCCTCCTCTCATGGATTGTAACATCACTTTTCTATTAGAACCCATAAGCACTGGAGAATGAAAGTCAATGGCGCTTGTGACCGTCATTGTCCATTGAAAGGGCCTTGAAAAAGCCTTTAATCGTGCCGATCAGGCCATTTTTTCTGATGGCAGAGAAGAGGCAAAGCAGGGCCCACAGGCCAATAAGCGCAATTATCGCTGCCAACAAAGCCAGAAACACAAGATCCACGTCATACCCCTGTTACACTAAAAGATTGCGGATTCCTCTCCCGGAATGAGTGGCTTAGTCTTATCATTCCTTGTGGCAGATGTCCAGAAGCTTAGTTAATTGATTCATTATGAGCTACTAAATAGTAGTGCTTCATGTTTTTATGAGTTGAGGGCACAATCACATTTTTCCATGTTATGGTCATGCAAAAGATGCCTTTTTGACCTGTGATGATTGGTGTCTTATCATAAAATTGTCAAAAACGATTACTCCAGGGAAAGGAGCCGGGAACATGGCAGAATGTACACAAAGAGACGAGAGAACAGCGCCAGTGGTTTTGACAATAGCAGGCTCTGATCCCAGCGGCGGAGCCGGGATACAACAGGATTTAAGGACCTTCTCCGTCTTGGGAGGGTTTGGAGCGGCAGTACCCACTGCCTTGACAGTACAGAACAGCCGCGGGGTTTTCGAGGTGATGCCAGTGCCTATTGAGCACCTGGATCTTCAATTGGAAAAGGTCCTTGAAGACATCCCTGTGGTGGCTGCCAAGACTGGCATGCTGGTAAATGATGAGATCGTGAAAAAGTGTGCCGAGCACCTGGACACCTTCAGGCCCGAATTTATTGTGGTTGATCCCGTGCTCTATTCAAAAAATGGCCGTGTTCTGCTCGATACACCTGGCTGGGAGGCCATGAAGGAATTCCTGCTTCCCATGGCAGACGTCATAACACCAAACATGCAAGAGGCAGAGGCCTTGTGGGGCAGGCCTGTAAAGGATCTTGATGACATGCGGGCTGCCGTGGTCGAGATCCAGGCTAGGTGGAAGAAGTCTGCCATTGTGGTAAAGGGCGGCCACATGGCCGGAGACAGCGTGGTGGACGTGGTGTGCATGCCTAGTGGCGGAATCTACGAGATAACACGGCAGAGGGTGGAAAATCCCCACACACACGGTACGGGCTGTGCCTATTCTGCTGCCTTGACCCTTTTTCTTGCAAGGGGCATGGATACCATTGCCGCCTGCGAAGCAGCAGCGCGTTTCATGACCCTGAGCATAAAGGGCGGCTTCAAGATGGGGGAGGGAATCGGCCCGGTAAATCCCCTGGCTTTTTTGAGGAACGAGGTTGAGCAGGGCCAGGTTCTGCGTGGACTGGAAGCAGCCTGGAACCTGTTGAGCAGCTATCAATGCCGTGCACTTGTGCCAGAGGTCCAGATAAACATCGGCTATGCACTGCCCTATGCAATGAGTGTGGAAGATGTGGCCGCTTTCCCAGGCAGGATAGTTGGGCTCGGCCAGGGGGTGGCAAGGGTTGGGTGCCCGGCCTTTGGGGCATCAAGCCACGTTGCCAGGATTGTTCTTACTGCAATGGAAAAGGACCCTGCCATGAGGGCGGCCATGAACATACGCTATGATGAATCATATTTGAAGCGTGCAAAGGCCCTGGGTTATATGGTGGCTGAATTTGCCCGCTCTGAAGAGCCGGGCCATATAAAGGAAAAAGAAGGCTCCACACTTGTCTGGGGGGTCAAACAGGCCATGACAAACCATGAATCAGTTCCTGATGTGATATTTGATACTGGCGACATCGGCAAGGAACCCATAATAAGGGTGCTGGGCTGTAATCCCACCGAGGTCGTTGAAAAGGCCCTCAGAATAGGCGGTATTATATGAAGGTAACGCATGACGAGATAGCCGAGATTGCAGCCAGGCTGGTAGTAAGGGCCAACAATATTCTTCCAGCAGACATCCAGAAGGCCTTTTGTGACCGGATGGCCGATGAAACCCGCCCTTCAGCCAGGATGATACTGTCCATACTTCAAGAAAATAGCCGCATTGCCATGGATACAGGGCTGCCTGTATGCCAAGATACCGGCATAGACGTGGTGTTCCTGGAGATCGGCCAGGACATCCAGGTCGAAGGTGACATCAGGGCCGCGGTAAATGCCGGTATAGCACAGGGAACCAAGAATGGCTTCCTGAGGAGTTCTGTTTGTGATCCCCTTACGAGAAAAAACAGCGGTGACAACACGCCGGCCCAGATACACATTGAGATGGTGCCTGGCCGGAGCTTCAGCATGACTGTACTGCCCAAGGGGTGCGGGAGCGAAAACATGAGCGCCCTGTTCATGCTGCCTCCCTCATCCGGAAGGGAAGGGATTATCAACTGCGTACTTGATCAGGTGAAAAAGGCTGGATCAAATCCCTGCCCGCCTGGCATTATAGGCATAGGGATTGGAGGCACAATGGAGGTGGCGGCGCTGCTTTCCAAGAAAGCCCTTCTGAGGCCGGTGGGCACG
>JALVPX010000217.1 GCA_027031565.1 Deltaproteobacteria bacterium
GTGCTGGAAAAGGCGGTCAACCTGCCGTACATAACCGTGCCTGTGGATTATCCAATTGAAGAAGTGGCTGGAAGGCTTCTTGAAAACCCGCAGGTGCGCGAGATTTACGTGGTGGATGAAAAAGAGCGGCTCGTGGGGGAGATCTCCCCGGGCAAGATAATTCGTTTCCTGTGCACAGACCGGAAGGGCTCTCCATATTGTTCCCGCAATCTGCTTGCTGGTCTTACGTGCGAGAAGGTGGCGGATATCATGGATGAACATATCTTGTTTGCAAGGAAGGACGATGACCTGGACAAGGTGATAGACATGATGTTGAGCCGGAACATCAAGGAGATACCCGTAGTGGATGAACAAGGGAAGATCATTGCCAATGTTGGGATCCTGGACTTGTGGCGCCTGGCGGAAAAAGAGTAGCGGTGCAGGTGCGCCTGAATCGGCGCCTACACGTCAAGGGGAGCCTGCCGCCGGACCGCCGATTTTCCAGTTCAGCCTTTCGATCACCACGTTGCCGTCCTGAAAAAGCAATATTTCATTTATGCAGCAATAATCTTGTCCAATACTGAAGCATTTTTGGATTGGAAGGCTCAAAAGATGTGACACTATTACCCGGTTCGTGCCCCCGTGAGCCACTACAGCAACCGTGGCTCCGCGCATTTTCAAGGCTATTTCTTCAATTACCTTGGCCGTCCGCCTTTGTACCTCTTTCAAATTTTCTCCATTCGGCGGCCTGAAGCCTTGCAGATCCTGCATTCTTTTCAGAAATTGGCCGGGATATAGTTCCTCGATTTCTTTCCACGTGAGTCCGCTCCAACTTCCAAAGTCAACCTCCCGTAATTCCTGCCGCACCACAGGGCTAAGCCCCCTGGGCTCAGAAATAAGACGGGCCAGGTAGAGGCTCCTAGAAAGATCGCTGGAGAATACTGCATCCAGGCTCAAGGGTTCCAGGAGCCTGGCGACCTCTTGACTCTGCTTTACACCTTTTTCAGACAGGGGAACGTCTTGCTGGCTGTAGAAACGCGCTTCAGGATTTTCCACGTGCCCGTGGCGCAGCAGAAGAATTCTGGTTGGTTCGAGAGCCTTCTTGTCAGACATGAGGCATCGCTGTTCCAATAACGAGAAGAAGTGTTTCACATATTTCCACCTGGAAGCCAAGCACGTCTCCCGTTATTCCTCCAAGCCTATTTTTGAAAAAAAAGGCAAAAAAGATTGCCAAAAAGATGGTGGCTGCCAACAGGAAAAGGCCCCTGATTCCTGCAAAAAAGAAGGCTGAAACCAGAGCCGTCAGGAACGCGGGCATCAACGGCCTCCTGGCCCTTGTTCCCACGAAATGTTTGCCAAGTCCGCCTTCTGGCCTCGCATATACGGAAAGGGCGGCCAGCACATTCAAGCTGAAGCGCCCGAGGCAGGGCACCAGGATCATGAATTTCAAGTTTCCGCCGCTTGCAAGCTCCCCCAGGGCACTGCTCTTCAAAAGAAGCACCAATACCAGGGCTATTATGCCCATTGCGCCGGTGTAGCTGTCTTTCATTATCTGCAGCATCTGCTGCCTCTGTTTGTGGCTTCCAAGGCCGTCAAAGACGTCGGCTACGCCGTCAAGGTGGAGTCCCCTCGTAAAAAAAGCGTGGAATGCACACAACAGCGCACCTGCAACCAGGGATGGAAAGGCATGGGCAAAATTCGAGGCCAGCAGCGCAAGGAGTGATCCTAAAAGGAGGCCGATCAAGGGGAAAAAGGCGAGCATTAAGGAGAAATCCTTTTCCTCGAGGCCCAAGTCTTTTTTTATGCGGAATATTGTAAGGAACTGGAGCGCGGCGACGAGTCTAGTTGCGAAGGAGTTCATGGGCCAACCTCACAGGGCGGCACGGTTTGGGAAATTGCGCGGCTCGTGCGCGGTCACAGGCTATTCATCCCATTCAGTTCTAATGCGCTGCACCACCTTTTGCACATATTGCAGTTTTGCAGGCGGGCAGACACCCAGCAGGGATTGGCCCTGCTCCACTGTCTGGCCAGATTGAAAATAGACCTTGTAAATTACCCCGGGTTCACCATCATATTCCAGTATGGTGTCACGTTTCATCAAGGACATTATCAAGATTTCGTCCCCCTTTTTGATGGAAACCCCTTTTTCTATGTTTTTCTCGATCTGCGCTGCAATCTCAGGCACAAGGAAATATCTTGCACGCTGTGGGGCGGCATAGATCGACAAGACCTCCTTCAGGATGCGGTCAATTATCTCCTCCTTGTTGAGCCTGTGCTGAACGGTGAGCACAGGCTCCCGGGCCTCCACAAAGGCCTCGTGCAGGTCCGTGCGCACCTCAGAGATGATCCCGGTATTCCTTGAATAGACCTTTTTAGGGTTACGCTCCCTTTCCAGAACAAAGAGCAAGGTACCAGGCTTCTGGCCCCACTTTCCAGACGGGCCTTTTACCTCCTGACCTTGCTCTACCTTGAGTTGCAGCCTTCCTGTGTGAGGTGTTTCCACCACATAGTCTTCAAATGGGTGGGTGCGGTAGCGCCTTAAAAGGTCGTTTAAATTGATATCCCCTGCCATATTTTTCTAACCTTCTACCTGTAATAGAGGCTTGGGCTGCCCATATGCAGCAGCGCGTCGTAGAGATTCTTCCTGAAATCCTTTCTGTCCCAAATGCCTTGAATATGGCCCCTGCTCAAGGCGTTTCTGGCAGCATGATAATCTGGTGGCACATCTTCGCCTGTGGTTTCGCGGATTACCCTTGGACCTGCAAAACCGATCCTGGAGGAGCGAATGGCAAATTGATAGGGTGAACAGCCCAGAAAGCTTGCCACCGGACCTGCATAGGAGTTGTTGTCGTAAACCACTATGTAGAGACCGCCGCTGTCTATGTATTCCCTGACGGCCAGCGTGCATTTCGGCATCTGCACCACTCCAAGAGTCCCCTCCTGTATCCGGATGCCGCCAGTGGTGTGAATATAAGCCAGAAGAGGTCGCCGGGTAATCCTGGCCCTGTCACACGCCCTCACGAACTTTTCTCCTTCTGCAGTGCCTACGGTCCCGCTTCGGAAATTGCTGTATAGCATTGCCACCACCACCTTGATGCCCCTTATCTTGGCATCTGCGGTGATCATGGCGCTGTGCCGGCCTGTTCGCTGCATGTCACGTTTCAGGCGGGGTCCGAAACCCTCAAAATTGAGGGGGTTTCCTGACGAGATGTGTTCATTGAACTCTTGAAAGGAATCCTTGTCAAAGAGGTTCTTCAAATACCACTGATATTCCAGGGGAAAATGATGCCCACAGGTGGGGCACACGCCGCAGGATTCGCCGTAGAGATCCGGCACCCATAAATCCTGGCAACCATATTTTTCTGCATTCGGGCAAGTGACCGTGCGGTCTTCGTTGGCCAGTGGGCTCACATACTGCTCCCATTCCTCGAGGAATATTGACTGGGTATCGACTCCATTGGCCCGGTGAAGCCTCTGCGGGCGCTCAGGCTCAGGGAAAACAAAGTCATAGGCGGCCTTGACAGGTTCCGTAACCGTGCGAATGATCACAGAGCCCTCCCCTGAAACCTCGGCCAGCACCTTCTGGAAATTTCTCCTGTGGGTCTTCAACAGGCCATAGCGCGCCTCATAGTAACAATTCTTGAGTCCCTCCTTGACATCCTTGAGCCCGGGCAGGCTGCTTTCTTCAGGCTCTATGACAAAGCTAGTGCCCATATCCCTGTATTTGCGGGATCTTTGGGCCAGCAGCCGTTTTGTCTCTGCATCCGTGAGGCTCCAGTTCACCACCACGTCAAAGGTGGTGGATTCAGATTCCTCGGCCTTTTTTCGGCGCAGGGCATAGGCCCGAAATGTCTTGAAGCTCTTGGTGCTCAGGACCACCTCGTCCGTGGCCTTTATCATCTCATACCTAAGGCGCCTGAAAAAGGCGAAATCATCACGCCTGGCTCCAAGCCGGGGTTCGTCAATCACCTTGTCAATGGTGCCGAGCTTCAAGTTGTCTTCCGCAGTCATATGGAGCTGTTCAGCACATTTTTCTATCAGTTCCTTGGGAACGCGTTCTCCCTCCCTTATTTTCCCCTCAATGGCAGCGGCTCCCTCTGGAGATATCACCGAATAGTAACCCCTTGACCCCATGAGCCGCATGTCTGAAAGACCTATGGCCTCAGCGCCTCCGGACCCGCCTTCGGAAATGAAAGAGACCATGGGAACCCTGAGCCTTGCCATGGCATAGATGTTCCTGGCGATCTGCTGAGCAGCTCCCGGATAGTCTTCGATTGGGAAAGAGCCCGGCGTGAAGATGAAAAAATGGATTGGAATGCCCTCGTTTTCCGCAACCTTCATGTATTGAAGGGCCTTTGCATTTCCCCAGGGCTTGGCACTTCCGCCGTTTCGGAACTCTTCTCCTCGGCCCTTTTCGTGCCCTATGACCATTACCTGGTGGCTGTAAATCTTGTTCTTTACCCTGCGCGATATGGTTGCCCTGGCAACAACTATTGCTGGATCAACGTTTCTTTCCCCGTCTCCCCCCAGTTCTGTATATGAGTCATAGACGTTGTCAAGGATATCCTGGAGCGTAAAGCGTTGGGGACTCCTTACGATATTTACGATTTCTGCAGGCGTCAGCTTTTCTGCCACCCGGTCTTCAAGGAAAGATACCCTGTCTTCTATTCGTTCAAGCCGATTACGATATTCGGTTCCACTTAATTCGAACTGGACGTTACGGAGGGCAATAGCCCTTTCAAGAAGTTCGTCTAAATCAGCCCATTCAGGGTCTTTTTTTATGTCTATCAAGTAGTTGATACGGTCGATCAGCGCATTGAGAAGCTTGCTGACATCTTCCATATCTATTCCGTTCGCACTCATATATCAATCCAATTTGGATGATGGTTAAAATTGCAACACATCATCCAAACGCTCATTCAAATAGTCAAGATTTGTAACAATGGGTTCACCGGCTGAGTTTTCCCCTTTTATGACCGTTTGAGAAAGCACTGTACTGGCCCGCTGCTTGGCCTCTTC
Organism: Deltaproteobacteria bacterium; assembly: GCA_027031565.1. Lineage (GTDB taxonomy): Bacteria > Desulfobacterota > Dissulfuribacteria > Dissulfuribacterales > JALVPX01 > JALVPX01. The sequence goes on from JALVPX010000217.1 coordinate 4,999, forward strand.
CGTGTCTGCGCCCCACACAATGGCGAGGCACAAGTTTGGATCATACTCGGTCGGTATCCTGTATGGACGGTCTTGGGGAACATGGGTGTAGAGCCTCAGCCATTCGTAGTCAGGAAAATCCAAGCGGGTAATGGTTCCGCACCAGGGTGTAAAGCCCCGTTTTGGGTCCTCCGCAACAATGCGAAGCTCAATACTAGTTCCCTCAAAGTATATGTCACTTTGATCAAAGCCAAGGCGGTCGCCAAAGGCGACTCGTATTTGCTCCCTTATCAGGTTGGTCTCGCTAGTCCTCTTTTTTATCCTGGAAATATAGGCGGAAATCTCATTTTCCACCTGAATCCGCGTATTTACCTCGAGCAGATAGGGCTGGCCCGAACGCGTGACAACCCATTCCCACGTGCCTACGCTGTCATATCCAACATATTCGGCCAATTTTACAGAATGACGGACTATTTCATCCAAAAGCTTCTCTGCATCAAAGGGATATTCATAGAGATGTGGGTCGAAACCAGGTGCCACCTCCACGCGCTTCTGGCGGCCCGTGCTCTGGATGGTGCAGTTTCTGGTGCCAAAATGGACCACTTCTCCATGCTGGCTGCCCAATAACTGGACTTCAAGGTGATGGTAATCCTTCAGGCACTGCTCTATCAAAACACCTTCATCGCCAAACTGACGTTTTGCATAGTTCTGAATGCGCCTGTAAACACGCCTGAAGGCATCCAGATGGTGCACTTCCTCAATACCCATGCCGCCGCCACCGGCAGATGCCTTGACCAGAACCGAAGGGTTGCTGATGTCTTGCTCTTTTTGCAGGAAAAAGAGTTCTTCAGCCACTTCTTCTGCCTCTATTTCATTATAAATTGGCGAATCCGATCCAGGAATGACCGGGATATTGAGCTCCTTGGCGATCCTCTTGGTGTTTATCTTGCTTCCAAGGCCGCGTATGACCTCCCATCGCGGTCCAATGAATACAAGGGGCCTTGTGCGGAGGGCGGCCCGCCTTGCAAACCTGAAGTTTTCGGAAAAAAAGCCGTAGCCCGGATGTATAGCAGTGCACTTAGCCTCGTCAGCCACTGCAAAGATCTCGTTCGGATCTTTATAATTCGAAATGCGGAAGGCGTTCTTGAACTGGCCTTGCTCCTCCTGGGCAATGCGCACATGCATGGATTCTGCGTCTTCCCTGGTATAAACCACCACATATTCCATCCCCAGCTCTTTCAGGGCCTTGATCACCCTGATGGCTATTTCTCCCCTATTTGCTATTAATACCCGTTCCTTTGGCATAGTTGTGTCCGTTTTGCCGGTTTATACAGGATACCCCATGCTGCGTCAACGCAATCGGCCGCCAATTTCTCAATTTTGAATCATAAATGCAATGGAAATTTCACTATCAGATGGGACAACTACTTGTTGACATTTTGAGACAGTATCTTTATATGATTTGTTTTGCAATTGCGAATATATTTGTACAATAAAAAAACGAAAATACACCACAAAAGAAAGGAGGTGGCAGCAATGGAGCGTATTGAATATGGCTTCGGGCAGCATCTCATGATGGATGGATATGGATGTGATCGGGAAAAATTGATGGACCTAGATGCCATTTATGATTTCCTGAGCCGCTATCCCAGCGAAATCAGAATGACCAAGATCATGCCTCCTTATGTGTTCAAGTATTCGGGAAAGGTCCCTGAGGATTGGGGCATTTCCGGTTTCGTGCTCATTGCAGAAAGTCATATCAGCATACACACCTTTCCAGACAAGGCCTATCTGAGCCTGGACATCTTCAGTTGCAAGGAGTTTGATGCCAAGGCTGCCATCAACCGCATAAAGAAGATGTTTGATATAAAGAAGGTGGAAATCAAACTTTTGGACAGGGGCCACGAGTTCCCCAAGGTTATCAGGACCGTGCAGGACTTCGTGCGTTCCGAACGGGTTCAGATGTCTGCATCTTAACAAGTTGTGGGCTCGCAATTCCTGGGCCTTAAACCTGGTCCCCAAGAGAAGGAAAGGGCAAAAGTCGTCATAGTACCCGTGCCCTTCGACAGGACCACATGTTACCAGCCGGGCGCCAGAAACGGCCCCGAATGCATAATCGCCGCATCTCCCCATATGGAATTCTACGACGAGGAGATGCGCTTTTCTCCATCTGAGGCAGGCATCTTTACCCAGGAGCCGGTGGAAGCCCTTTTGCCGCCTGAACGCACCATCGCTCTCGTAAAGCAACGGATCGGCCAGGTGCTGGACAGGGGCAAACTACCGGTAATGCTCGGGGGCGAGCACTCCATGACCATAGGGGGCGTGGAGGCTGCAGCCGACCGGTTCCCAGGCCTGGTACTGGTGCAGTTCGATGCTCATACAGACCTGCGGGATGAGTACCAAGGTACAAAATTCAGCCACGCCTGCACTATCAGGCGGATTTGGTCCATGGCCCAGGTTGTTCAACTGGGGATACGCTCTTGTTCAGCCGGAGAAATTAGATTCCTGGATTCGCAGGGTGCCGCGCCACCCTTTTGGGCCGTTGAATGCATCTCAGACAGGGAACGGGTCTGCAGGGAACTCCTTGAAAGGGTGAAGGGCAGGCCCATTTATGTGACCATAGACCTGGACTGCCTTGATCCCTCTGTTATGCCGGCAGTGGGAACACCTGAGCCAGGCGGCCTTGGCTGGTATGACATGCTCTATTTTTTGAAGGCCCTTTCTTCCCAGAATGTGATTGCCTTTGACGTGATGGAGCTTAGCCCAATACCCGGCCTCCATTCAGCGGATTTCACGGCCGCAAGGCTTATTTACAAGTTTTTGGCTTATTTGCTCCGAAATGACCTTCAGCCTGGAAAATGATGCAAAACAAATGCGACACACAAAACAGGGTGCAAGTCTCCATAAGGAATCTCTACTTCTTTTACGGGGAGCAGCTCATCCTGGAAGACATCTCCTTTGACATAGAAAGGGGCGACTTCCTGGCCATAGTGGGCCCTAATGGATCAGGAAAGACCACCCTTTTAAAAATCATCCTCGGCCTTCTGAAGCCGGCAAAGGGCTCGGTAACCTTGCTTGGCTCAGATGTGACGAGCTTATCCTGCTGGCATCTTATTGGTTATGTTCCCCAGAAGGCCACTCACGTTGATCCCCTGTTTCCAATATCTGTGGCTGAAGTGGTAGGGCTTGGGCGTATTGCTGCCAAGGGATTTCCCCGCTGGCTCACTCAAAAAGACAAGGAGGCAGTCTTTCGTGCATTGGAGCAAGTTGGGATGGCCTCTTTTGTAAACAGGAAAATAAGCGATCTTTCTGGTGGACAGCAGCAAAGGGTCTTTATCGCCCGGGCGATCGTCAACAACCCGAGGATATTGTTCCTGGATGAACCAGCCACGGGCATCGATTCTACTGCCCAGGAAGAATTCTATGATCTCCTGGACAGGCTCAACCGTGAACATGAGTTGACGGTGGTAATGGTCACCCATGACATAGGCGTGGTTAACAAGCACGTAAACAAGGTGGCTTGTTTGAACCGGCGGCTCGTATTCCACGGAACCCACGAGGAATTTTGTTCCTCCGCAGAGGCCAGATCCCTTATACCTGGGGAACATCACCTGGTTGCGCACAGGCATTAAACCCGTCCCACCAGCATATGGTCTGCCTATCCAATTTAATTCTTATGGTAAAAGTTTGCATATTAATTTAATTACGGATAAGATGTGCAAAAAGCGAGGCTGCAAAATGGAAAAATGTAAACAAAAGATCGGCCATGCAGGCCTGCTGTTGCTGGTGCTGTCTGTTTTGTCCGCCTGTCTTACATGCTCATGTTCCAGACAGGCAGTTATCGTTACTGCCAGTCCTGAGGTTATCAAAGGTTCCAGCGATTGTTTTGCACTATTGGGGGTGCCTGTGGAAGAAGGCGGGCCTATCCTTGAAAAATTGTGCAGCAGAGACATTGACAAAATCCTCACCTTTGCCCGAATCGAGGAAGAACATGGCCTAAAAATCAAGGAACTGATTTGCAGTGCAGGCACTTCCCCTGCATCCTTCAAGGAATTTTTCACCTCCTTGCCTTCGCAGGAAAAGGCAAGGCTCATCAAGGCATTTGAGTTTTATGGATATGACATAAACGGATACGGCTGTTGAGGCTTGGCGGCCCTATCTAGTCCCGGGCGGAATCAGCCGGGACCCTCTCAGGTCCCGGCCATGATTATGCCAGCTCCACTCCTTCGCCGGCCTCGCTGCCCCCTGCGATCCATTCTATTTCGATTTCCAGGCTTTTTTTCAACTTGCCTTTTTTCTCTTCTTCCTCCACCTTTGTTTCAAGGATCAGGTTTTGGGGCAGGCTCAGCGAAACCTCGTTTCCTCCAGACTTGAGGGTCAGGCTGCCAGCCTCGATCTTGTCTGCCAAAAGGCGCAAAAAAGATGCCACCTCTGCATTCGTCTTTCTTTCTTCTGTTTCAAACAGGATCACTTCACGTCCCATGATATAGACCTCCTTTTTTATCTTTTTGTGCTTGGACTTGAGCCCTTTCTTGCGCCGGGCCTTAAGTGCGCTTTTGCACCTGATCAGGCACTCCACGGCAACCTGGCACACCCCGGGAATGCGCCTGTTGCCGAGTTCCCAGTCCTGATAGGTCCGGTACGGCGTCCCCAGCACATCGCTCATATCCTTGATGCTGAATCCAAGGCTAAGCCTTATTTTTTTCAGTTCTTCAGGGGTCATCGAATTAAAACCAGGTTTTCCAGAGTCACCTACATAATACGCATTGCGTATAAAAAGTCAAGGCTGGAATACAATGAAGTAAAATCCTTCAGGCAAAGTGCTGAAGGAAGGGCTAGGCAGGATTCATCAGGCAGATAGAGGCTGGCCTACTCTTTTTCTATGTGAACCTTCTCCACTATTTTCTGAAAATAGACCTGATGTTTTTCAAAATTTACTGGCCTTGCGCGCATCATGTTCATCTTGGTGATCATGATGTTCAATTTCTTGATCTGCTTGTAGCGTTTGCGTTCGTCCTTCATTTCGGAGAGCAGATCCACGGCGTCTTTGATCTCCTTTTCTGCCAAGAGTTCCGGTGGAAGGAAGCCGGCATTTTTCAATATCTTGTACGCCATGCGCAGGTCCGGGGGGATAAAAGAATCGTCCTCAAACTTGAGAGGCTTGCCTTTGCCAGCGAGATTCTCAAAGTCACCATTCTTCATGGCCTCTTGGATGCGCCTTTCTGCTATCCTTTCAAACGAAAACATCTATAAAACACCCCATCTTAGCTTGCATACTTACTTATTAAGAATAGCAAAAAGCCTTGATTTCCTCCAGTAGCAGGGGCGTCACAGCGTCGAGCCGGTTTTTGCGTTGAATCTCCTTTTTGTTTTGTTTATCGTGGCTTCAAAGATTGGCTTTCAAGGAGAAAGGATATGGCTGGCAAGGTTCGCGCTATTGTAACCACTGGTTATGGCACAAATTGTGAGATGGAGATGGCTCATGCCTGCAGGGTCGCCGGAGCTGATATTGTGGATATCGTGCATCTCAGTGATATTTTGTATGGCGAGGTGAGCCTGGACAGTTATCATTTTTTGAACCTGCCTGGCGGGTTTCTGGACGGAGACAACCTTGGTGCTGCCCAGGCTGGTGCAAACAGGCTGCGCAACGGTGTCATCAAAGATAGCGGCGAAAGGCTTATGGATCAGGTGCTGCGCTTCGTGGAGCAAGGAGGCCTCATTCTGGGGGTTTGCAATGGCTTTCAGCTCATGGTGAAAGCCGGCCTGCTGCCCGGTTTTGACGGCAATTATGAAGAGCGGATGGTAAGCCTCACATATAATGATTCAGGGCGTTTTGAGGACCGGTGGATCACTTGCAGGTTCAACCAGGATTCACCATGTGTGTTTACCAGGGGGCTTGAATACATGGATCTGCCCATCAGGCATGGTGAAGGCAAGTTCGTGGCCAAGGATGGCGAGACCCTTGGCAGGCTGGCGGATTCGAACTTGATCGTGATGCAATACGTGGACAAGGAGAGCGGCCAACCCACGCAGAAATATCCAGACAATCCCAATGGCTCTGAGCTTGCAATTGCAGGTATATGTGATCCAACAGGACGTCTTATGGGCCTCATGCCCCACCCAGAGGCCTTTCATCACAAGACCAACCATCCCCACTGGACGCGGAAGGAGATGCCTGAAGATGGCGCAGGGATTGGGATTTTCAGAAACGGCATAGAATATCTTCGCAAGAATGTGGTGTGATACAAGAATATTATGGAACCGGAGGAACTTTACAGGTCCGTCCTGAAGACCCTTGTCTATCTCAGGGGATTTCTCCTTGAGACCGCAATCTCCCTGGCCTGTCTGGTATTCGTCCTCTACTGGTTTGCCCCTGATATTTTGAATCTGCTGCAATATCACCTTGGCCAGAAGCTTGCTTTTTTCGGGGTAATGGAGCCGGTGGTGAGCCTTCTCAAGCTTTCAACGGCTGCGGCACTGGCCATTATGGCTCCCTGGATCTTTTTCCGCCTGTCCCAAGGGCTTATAGCCCTCTTCGGTATCACGAAGCGTTTTGCCATACTTTTTTCCATTACCGCCCTTTTCCTCTTTTACGGAGGTGCGGCATTCTGTTTTTTTGTAACCTTGCCCTTCGGCGTAAATTTTCTTCTCGGATATCAGTCGCAGAATCTAACCGCAGTGATCTCCCTTGGAAAATTTGTGGATTTCGTGGCCTTGTTTCTGCTTGGTTTTGGACTTATCTTTGAATTACCATTGATCATGAGCCTTGCCTGCAAACTTGGCATTTGCAGTCCCATGACCTTTTCCAGGCAGAGGCGTTACGCAGTCTTGATTATTGCCATTTTGGCAGCGGTACTGACTCCAACACCAGACGTCTTGAACATGTCTCTCATGGCAGTTCCGCTTTATCTGCTGTACGAGGCTGGAATAATAATAGGCCGTTTGTTTGCGCCATCTTCCTGAAAAGCAGATGGGCCTGCTTGACATTGCATGGCTCATTTATATACTGGGTAATTTATTTTTCACAACTATGACGAAAACAAAAAGGTGCCGGATCAAATGTGCGGACGGCACGAAGCAAGCTATGAAGATCTTTGAATACAACGTACTAGTAGAAGATATACCTGAAAAGGGCCTGTCCAAGGAGTTTGAGGACATGCCCGGCCTCCTGGCAGGAATCGATGAAGGGAGTGCAGCAGGCCCTGTAAAGGGTTCTTTCAAACTCAAAAAGCTGGAAGGGGGTCTTCATCTTTCCGGCAGGATAGATGGTGACATCGAGTTGAAGTGCGACAGGTGCCTGGAGACCTTTCCGCTTCCGGTGCACGTTGACTTTTCTTACATATTGATGTCCAAACTGGCAGATCATGTACGTGACATGATCGAGCTTAAGGGCAACGATATGGATGTCAGCTTTTTCGATGGTGTGGGAATAGATGTGGGGCACTATTTCAGAGAGCAGGTGTTGCTGCAGTTTCCCATGAAACGCCTTTGCGATATTGCATGCAAGGGCCTTTGCCTCGGCTGCGGTGCAGACCTCAACAAGCAGAAGTGCTCATGCCCGGAGCCTGCGGTTGAAAGTCCCTTTAGCATCTTGCAGCAGCTGCTTAAAACCAGCAGTACATAATTTCGATCTAGTGATTTTTGGAGGATAAAAATGGCTGTTCCTAAGAGAAAGACATCAAGGGCCAGACGGGGAAAACGTCGAGCCCATGACAGGCTCAAGACGATAAATCTTTCCACCTGCCCGCAGTGCGCTGAACCAAAACCTTCGCACCGCGTATGCCCCCATTGCGGCGCATACAGGGGCAAAATATTCACAGCCCAGCAAGAGGAAATATAGCAAAGTATGTCTGTGGCCGTTGATGCCATGGGGGCAGACCGCGGCCCTGCCGTTGTTATAGAGGGTGCAGTACAGGCAGCCAGTGAAGGCAACATAGAGGTGATACTGGTGGGCCGGGAAGATGCGGTCTTGCCCCAGCTCGAAAAATTGGGAAATGCCGGCGGGCTGGTAACCTTCCGGGAGGCCACTCAAGTAGTGGAGATGGGGGAATCTCCCTCGGATTCACTGCGCCGCAAAAAGGATTCTTCCATCAGGGTCGCCTTTGAGATGGTAAGGCAGGGCAAGGCCGATGCAGTCGTAAGCGCCGGCAACTCTGGCGCAACATTGGCAACCGCCATGGTGGTCCTGGGCAGGATCAAGGGTATCAGGCCTGCCATAGCTGCATGGATGCCCACCCTGAAAGATCCCGTGGTGATGATAGATGTTGGGGCAAATGTTGACTGCAAGCCCCGTCACCTGTTTCAATTTGCCGTTATGGGTTCGGTATTCTGGCGCTCCATAACAGGTAAGGAAACACCACGAATCGGGCTTCTCAGCATTGGAGAGGAGGATACCAAGGGCAACCTGCAGGTGAAAAAGACGTATGATCTGCTCGAATCGAGTACCCTCAATTTTTTGGGCAATGTGGAGGGCAGGGATGTATTCAGGGGCGATGTTGACGTCATCGTGTGCGATGGTTTTGTCGGCAACATCTGCCTCAAACTCAGCGAGGGACTGGCAGAGTCAGTTATGGCCATGCTCAAATCTGAAATAGAATCCAGTTTGCTGGCCACTATGGGCTACACCTTGGCAAGGTCTGCCTTCAAGCGTTTCAAAAAGAAGGTGGATTATGCCGAATATGGAGGCGCGCCTCTTCTTGGAATAAAGGGGGTTGGGGTGATATGTCATGGCCGTTCAGGGGCAAAGGCCATAAAAAACGCCGTGAAAATGGCAGACGCCCTTATCCAGGCTGATCTTCCCCAGCAGTTGACGCACGCATTCTCCAGCGAGCCTGCCATGGCAGTTGGCGGAACGTGCTGATGGTCCTTCTTTTCAGGAAGAGCTTTTCACTTCAATGGGCGTAAACAGCATAATCATAGGTACGGGTTCGGCTGTTCCGGAAAAGGTGCTGACGAATGCCGAACTGGAGGAGATGGTGGATACCTCGGACGAATGGATCACCACCAGGACCGGCATAAAGGCACGCCATATCGCCACAAAGGAGACGAACTCCCAACTCGCATCCGAGGCTGCGAGAAGGGCCTTGAAAATGGCAGGGGTCAATCCCCAGGACCTTGATTTAATCATTGTTGGCACCCTTACCCCAGACATGCCCATGCCCTCTGTTGCATGTCTGGTCCAAAAAGAGTTAAAGGCGAGAAAGGCGGGCGCCTTTGACCTGTCTGCTACTTGTTCAGGCTTTCTGTATGGCCTTGCAGTGGCAGACAAGTTTGTAAAGTGCAACAGACGGGCGAAGATCCTTGTGATTGGAAGTGAGGTGCTTTCCAGGCGCACGAACTGGAATGACAGGACCACGTGCATCCTTTTCGGAGATGGGGCTGGTGCAGCAGTGCTTACAGGCACCAGGGAGGACCGCGGGATTCTGTCCACTCATCTCCATGCAGACGGGTCGTTGTGGGAACTTTTGACCATACGCGGTCTCGGTACTGCTCATCCGGTCAACCAGGAGATCCTAGACAAGGGCTGGCAATATATACAGATGCAGGGCCGGGATGTGTTCAAACATGCAGTAAGGGCCCTGGAATCTGTGGCATGGGAGGCATTGAATGCAAACGGGTGGACGGGAGACGAGGTTGACCTGCTTTTTTCCCATCAGGCAAACATGAGAATACTCGACTTTCTCAGGGAACGGCTCGGCCTTGAGCAGGAGAAGGTCTTTATCAACATACATAAGTATGGTAATACCTCGGCGGCGAGTATTCCAATTGCATTAGATGAAGCGAACCGCGCAGGCAGGCTGGAGCCTGGCATGAAAATCTTGATGGTCGCCTTTGGAGGCGGGTTCACGTGGGCTTCTGCTGCAATGCGGTGGTAGCTTGCCGGCATACAAAATTTCTGGTGTGAAAGGCTTTATATGGCTGAAGTTAATTACTTTCTCAATGAAGAACAGCAGATGATCGTGGAATTGACCAGGCAGCTTGCCAGGGAGAAGATAATCCCCGTGCGCGCAAGGCTGGATGAGCAGGAGGAGTTCCCTTGGGATCTCGTAAAGGATTTTGCCCAGGCAGACCTTTTCGGTCTCTTTATACCTGAAGAATATGGCGGGCTGGGCGGAGGCTGTTTTGAGATGTGCCTAGCCCTGGAACAGCTTGCCTATGGCTGCGTTGGGGTCACTACCACCTATGCTGCAAGCGCCCTCGGCGGGTATCCCATACTGCTCTTCGGTTCTGATGAACAGAAGCAGCGATATCTGCCCGACATAGCAGCCGGGGCAAAGCTTGCTGCCTTCGGTCTTACCGAGTCCACGGCTGGAAGTGATGCTGCTGCCATTCAGACCACTGCCGTGGAGGAAGGGGATTACTGGGTCCTGAACGGCAGCAAGCAGTGGATCACGAGCGGCGGCGAGGCAGAAATCTATACCATTATTGCAATGACAGACAGGCACAAGGGGCCCAGGGGCGCCTCTGCCTTCATCGTGGAAAAGGGAGATCCAGGATTCAGCTTTGGCAAGAAAGAAAAAAAGATGGGCATCAGGGCCTCTTCGACCACTGAGCTTTTCTTTGACAACTGCAAGATCCCAAAAGACCGGCTTTTGGGAAGGCGTGGCATGGGGTTCATAATTGCCATGCGCACCCTGGACCAGGCAAGACCGGGGATCGGCGCCATGGGGGTCGGGCTTGCGCAGGCAGCCATGGACGAGGCCATCTTGTTCGCAAGGCAGCGTGTCCAGTTTGGTCAGCCGGTGATTGCCTTCCAGGCAATACAGCACATGCTGGCGGATATGGCAACCGAGATCGAGGCAGCCCGGGCACTTGTTTACGCCATAGCCCGTACCATTGATACTGGAATCAAAGACATGGCCAAGCTGTCAGCCATGGCCAAGCTGTTTGCCACGGATATGGCCATGAAGGTTACTACGGATGCGGTCCAGGTCATGGGCGGCCATGGTTACATGGCAGACTATCCAGTGGAAAAGATGATGAGGGATGCCAAGATATTGCAGATCTACGAGGGCACCAACCAGATCCAGAAAAACGTAATCGGACAGGCATTGAACAAAGAATACGCCAAGAAGGCTTAGAAAAGTGGAAATAGTAGTTTGTATAAAGCAGGTGCCGGATACGGCCACCGTCCGTTTTGATCGGGAAAAGGGCACCATTATCAGGGAAGGAGTACAGTCCATCATCAATCCCTCTGACCTCCATGCACTCGAGGCAGGGCTTTCCCTGCGGGACGAGCTTGGCGGCAAGGTGACCGTGATCACAATGGGACCGCCCCAGGCGGAAAGCGCGCTCAGGGATGCGTTGTCCCTGGGGGCCGATGAGGCAATACTACTTTCAGACCGAGCCTTTGCGGCTGCCGACACCCTGGCGACCACTTATACGCTTTTAAAGGCCATACAGAAGATCGGCCTCCCAGATTTGATTTTGTGTGGAACGCATGCCATTGACGGCGACACTGCACAGGTTGGGCCAGGGCTGGCAGCCAGGCTGGGCTGGCCCAGCATAACCCAGGTGGCCGGGCTTGAAATCCTTGATACAGGAACCAGGTTTTTGGTAAAGCGGCTGATAGAACAAGGGTATGAAATGGTCGAGGTGGAGCTTCCTGCCCTGCTCACGTGCCACAAGAGCTTGAACAGGCCCAGGGTGCCTTCGCTAAAGGCCAAGATGCGTGCCAGAAAGGCTGATATCCCTGTTTGGGGCCATGAGGACTTGGGGGCAGACAGCGGGAAGATAGGCATAAAAGGCTCGCCTACCTGGGTGGACTCAACCTTTGTACCTGCTTTTGAGGCCAAAAGGGAGATGCTTGAAGGCAGTCCTGATGAACAGGTAGATGCCTTGATCGTGCGGTTGAAGGAGTCCGGCCTGCTCTAGTGTTCAAGATCTTGCCAGATTTATGCAATGGATGCGCAGAATGTTTGGAAATATGCACCTTTGGAGCGATTACAATAACAAAAGATGGTCTCTGTTTCATAGACCAGGAGGCGTGCGGCATGTGTGGTAGTTGCGAAGATATCTGTTTGCCTGGTGCCATTGTCAAAGAACGAGAAAAAGGCCCTGCACCAACGGATATAGACGCCTACTCCGGCATTTGGGTGGTATGCGAAGCGCCGGATGGGATTATACCTGCCTGGGCAAAAGAACTGCTTTCCAAGGCCCACGATCTTGCCGCCAAGGCTGGTGAGGAATTGACAGCTGTGGTGCTTGGCCATTCCCTGGGTGAGGTGCCAAAGGATCTTGCAGCTTTTGGTGCAGACAGGGTGCTGGTGGTTGACGAGCCAAGCCTTAAAGGGTTTCACGACGACATCTATGCCAATGTATTGGCCTATATGGCCCGAAAAGAGCTTCCTTCGGTAATCCTTGCCGCTTCCACTCCCATGGGCAGGGCCTATATTCCAAGGGTGGCCACCATGCTCGAGACCGGCCTCACTGCTGATTGCATGGATCTTGACATCAGCACCGAGGATAAGACCCTGCTTCAGACAAGGCCCACCTTTGGCGGCAACCTCATTGCCACGATCACGTGCAGGAAGCACCGGCCCCAGATGGCTACTGTGAGGCCTCACGTGTTCAAGCCTAGGGAACCCGACCAGGCTGCAAGGGTCAGCGTTATAAATTTTTCAGTTCCCGAAGAACTTTTGGCCTCCCGCGCCAAGGTGATTGAGACGCATGTGGAACCCCTTGAAGGCCCTGACATCACCGAGGCAGACGTGGTCGTTACTGTGGGCCGCGGAATAGGCAACAAGGAGACCCTGGAGCAAGCCATGGAGTTGGCGGAACTGCTTGGGGCTGCCGTGGGTGCCACTAGGCCCATAACCGATGAAGGCTGGCTGCCTGACCGTGCGCAGATAGGCCAGACGGGCGTAACTATATCGCCGAAATTATATATAGGCCTGGGGGTTTCAGGGGCGGTACATCACACAGTGGGCATAAGGGGTTCAGAGATCATTGTTGCAGTCAACAAGGATCCTGAAGCGCCCATTTTTGAAATGGCAACCTATGGCATAGTGGGCGATCTGCACGAGATATTGCCTGTGCTGATCGATCGAATCCGGAAGGAAAGAGCCGGGAAATAAAGGGGGAGGAGATGCCAGATAACAAGATTGCTGTGGTCACCGGGGGCTCCAGGGGGATAGGCAAGGCTGTCTGCAAGGCGCTGGCGCCTCGGGTATCGATGGTCTATATAAATTTTGTGTCCAATGAGGATGCTGCAAGACAAGTGCAGGCAGAAATAGCATCCCTTGGAGGAAAGGCTGAACTGCTGCCCTTTGACGTCTCCGACGGCGAGGCCGTTTCCAAGGCCATGAAAAAGGTGATATCCGATGCCGGCGGGGTACACGTGCTGGTCAATAATGCCGGCATTACAAGGGACAGCCTCCTTGCCAGGATGAAGGAGGGGGATTGGAATGACGTTATTGCCACCAATCTTACAGGAATGTTCAACTGCACCAAGGCCGTTTTAATGAACATGATGAAACAGCGATGGGGCCGCATAATCAACATTGGTTCTGTGGTCGGGGCAATGGGAAATCCAGGCCAGGCAAATTATGCAGCCGCCAAGGCAGGCATCGAGGGTTTTACCAAGTCCTTGGCCAGAGAGGTTGCCTCCCGGGGTATAACTGCCAATGTGGTATCCCCTGGCTTTATAGATACTGACATGACGCAGGTCTTGTCAGACAAGATAAAGGAGGGGCTTTTGGCCCAGATCCCGGCAGGGAGGTTTGGGACCCCAGAGGATGTGGCATCTGCAGTTGCATTCCTGGCTTCAGATTCAGCAGCCTACATCACGGGCCACGTGCTGCACGTGAATGGCGGTCTTTTATGTCAATAAATGGTTGAAACGTCTTTCTCTTTTTTTTAAAGAAGATTCTTAATTATAAAGTTTCGGGAGGAATCAAATGAGCACAGAACAAAAAATGATAGAGATAATTGCCAGCCAGTTGAGCGTTCCAAAGGAAAAGGTGGTCCCGGAGGCGTCTTTCATTGAAGACCTTGGCGCAGACTCCCTTGACCTCGTGGAGCTGGTCATGGCCATGGAAGAGGAGTTCGGCCTTGAAATAGCAGATGAAGAGGCTGAAAAGATGCAGACCGTCCAAGACGCAATCAACTACGTTAAGGAGCACGCTGCATAAACGCCCATAGCGCCGCTGGCCGCGACTAGGAAAGGAAAAAATGTCTGCCTCACAAAAAAAACATAGAAGGGTCGTAGTGACAGGATTGGGAATCTTGTGCCCTGTTGGTATTGGAGAGGATGAAGTCTGGTCCAATATAGTCTCTGGCAAATCAGGCATAGGCATGGTCACCAAGTTTGACACAGAAGGTTATCCATGCCGGATCGCCGGGGAAGTAAAGGGTTTTGATCCCGCAGACTTCATGCCGGTGAAGCTGATAAAGCGTCTGGACCCCTTTGTTCAAATCGGCCTTGCTGCCGCATCCATGGCCTTTGAAGATTGCGGCCTCACGGTCACAGATGCCAATGCAAGCAGAATCGGGGTATTCACCGGATGCGGCCTTGGGGGCCTGGGCTCCATCGAGCATTACCGGGACATCCTGGTCAATAGGGGGCCGCGCCGGATAAGTCCCTTTTTCATTCCCATGGCAATACCCAACATGGCCTCGGGCCAGATTTCCATAATGTTAGGGGCCAAGGGCCCGAATTCCGTGGTGTGCACTGCTTGTGCCGCCGGTACCCACGCCGTGGGCGAGGCGTTTAAGATCATACAGCGCGGCCAGGCAGACGTAATGATATGCGGCGGCACCGAATCTGTTATCACCGAGCTGGCTTTATCTGGTTTTTCCGCCCTCAAGGCCCTGTCTACAAGGAATGATGAACCGGAGAGGGCTTCGCGCCCCTTTGATAAAGACAGGGACGGCTTTGTAATAGGTGAAGGTGCTGGAATGCTTGTCCTCGAGGAAATGGAGCACGCTGTTGCACGCGGGGCAAAGATACGGGCTGAAGTGGCGGGCTACGGCCTTACTGGCGATGCCTATCACATGACTGCTCCTCCAGACGATGGAGAGGGCGCTGCAAGATGTATGAAAATGGCGCTCGATGATGCCGGGATCAAGCCAGAGGAGGTGGACTATATAAATGCCCACGGAACAAGTACGCCTTTGAACGATCTGTGTGAAACCCAGGCCATCAAGACCGTGTTTGGCGAGCATGCCCACAATATTCCCGCAAGTTCTACAAAGTCGATGACCGGCCATCTCCTGGGAGGGGCAGGCGGCATCGAGTCTGTGTTTTGCGTAAAGACAATTGAAGATGGAATCCTGCCGCCCACTATCAATCTGGAGAATCCCGACCCGGGTTGTGATCTCGATTACGTTCCGAACAAGGCGCGCAAACAGGATGTGGATGTGGTTCTGTCCAACTCCTTCGGCTTCGGGGGCACCAACGCAGTCCTGGTCTTTAAAAAATTTGAACAAGGGGTTTGACAAATGAAGGTTGCCATAGGTGCAGATCATGGAGGTTTTGAACTAAAGGAGCAGATAAAACCCCTGCTTGCCGAACTGGGGCATGATGTCGAAGACGTGGGTTGTTTTTCCCTTGATTCCGTGGATTACCCAGAACAGGCCAAAGAGGTATCGAAAATGGTCTCTGATGGTACCGTTGACCGGGGAATTCTCATATGCGGTACAGGAATAGGGATGTCCATTACGGCAAACCGTTTTAAGGGGGTGAGGGCGGCCCTTTGTCACGAACTTTTCACGGCGCGCATGTCCAGGGAGCATAATGATGCAAACATCCTGTGCATGGGAGGCAGGGTTATTGGACCCGGGCTGGCCAGGGAAATGGTCAAAATATGGCTTGCCACGCCATTTGAAGGAGTCCGCCACAAAAGAAGAATAAACATGATTGATGGAGTCTGCTAGTGTTCCCATTCAAGCTTAGCAAAACCGATCCAGAAGTCTTTCAGGCCCTCAAGGCCGAGATAGAACGACAAACCGGCCAGCTCGAAATGATCGCCTCGGAGAATTTTGTGAGCGAGGCGGTTCTTGAGGCAGAGGGCAGTGTCTTCATGAACAAATATGCCGAGGGTTATCCAGGCAAACGCTATTACGGCGGTTGCGAGTTCATGGATATTGTTGAAGACCTTGCCATGGATCGGCTCAACATGCTTTTTGGTTCTGAGTATGCCAACGTACAGCCCCATTCCGGCAGCCAGGCCAATATGGCCGTCTATTTTGCCTGCCTGGAGCTAGGCGACACCATCCTGTCCATGAACCTGGCGCATGGAGGCCACCTTTCCCACGGGGCCTCTGTCAGCTTCTCAGGCCGCTTTTACAACATAGTCCACTATGGGGTGGACAAGGAAAGCGAAACCATTGACATGGATGAGGTTGCAGAGCTGGCCAGAAAACACAGGCCCCGCTTGATTCTTGCGGGTGCAAGCGCATATCCGAGAACCATAGATTTTGCTGCCTTCAAGGCCATAGCAGATGAAACAGGCGCCTATTTCATGGTTGACATGGCCCATATTGCAGGCCTTGTTGCCGCAGGTATCCATCCCTCCCCTGTGCCGTTTGCAGATTTCGTGACCTCTACCACCCATAAGACCCTTCGCGGGCCAAGGGGCGGATTCATTCTCTCAACGGAAAAATATGGCAGGCTTTTGAACAGCCAGATCTTTCCAGGCATCCAGGGCGGGCCCCTCATGCACGTGATCGCAGCCAAGGCCGTGGCCTTCAAGGAGGCCTTGGCAGATGAATTCAAGACATATCAGCAGCAGATCGTTGCCAACGCCAGCCGCCTTGCCCAGGTCCTTAAAGACAGGGGGTTCAGGCTGGTTTCTGGAGGGACGGACAACCACCTCATGCTTGTGGACCTTACGGATAAAGGCATTACAGGCGCTGAGGCAGAAGACATACTGGAGCAGGCCGGCATTACCGTCAACAAAAATGCAATCCCCTTTGATCCCCAGCCTCCAAGGGTAACAAGCGGCATAAGAATAGGGACCCCGGCAGTTACCACCCGCGGCTTGACCGAAAAGGAGATGGAAGAGGTGGGAAATTACATTGCCGATCTGCTCACAAACCACGGCAGTGACAAAATGATCCGGGATATCAGAAAGAAGGTGGCTGTCATATGCGAACGCTTCCCTATCTACCAGGAGAGGCTTGCCAGGTATGAGGCCAGTCTTGAAAAGATAGAATGACACCGGTAACGGAGCGGGATCCAAGGCCTTCCTGGGACTCCTATTTCATGTCTATCGCCCAGATGGTGGCCAGCAGGTCCACATGCCTTCGCAGAAAGGTGGGGGCCGTGCTCGTAAAGGAGAGCCGCATACTGGCGACTGGTTACAATGGGGCACCTGCAGGGCTCAAACATTGCCTGGAGATCGGGTGCCTGAGGGATGAAATGGGGATTCCATCAGGCCAGCGGCATGAAATATGCCGTGCCCTGCATGCAGAGCAGAACTGCCTCATCCAGGCAGCTTCCCATGGCATTTCAGTGACAGGCTCTTCCCTCTACTGCACCAACCTGCCCTGCATAATTTGCACAAAGATGCTGATAAATGCCGGTGTCGAGTCCATATTCTACGCAGAGGGATACCCCGACGACCTTTCCAAGGAGATGCTGGCAGAGGCCGGCATAAAGCTGGTAAGGCTGGAAGACGGCTCTTGAAATCTTTGATATGGGGTATCACCCGGCCTTGATGCCCTCATGAAAGGCAAAAACAAGGCCGGGATCAAGACAACTACTGGGTTTTACACTTGCATTCGCCTTTGCATTCACACTTCTTGCACTGACAGTTCTTTTTGCACTTTTCGCACTTTCCGCACTGGCACTTAACTTGTTCCGAAGCCTGGCATCCGCAGTTTGGACACGCTGCTGCCGGATTGGTGAAAGAAAAACCCACGAAGAGCGCCGAAGCCAACATCAAACTGAGTAAAGTCCTTTTCAACATCTTGTTTTTTTCTCCTTTTGTGTATATTTAATCCAGATTCTGCAGATGTAATTCTATCCGATCTCGATACGATAAGCTAGTAAATTTTTTGGAAACGAAAAGTGATGGTACTATTTTTTGGAGCGAGTTGAGCCTCTACCACATTTTTTCCGACTATATTAAAGTGCGGCAATAGAAAAAAACAGGGCTGTCCCAGGCGGTTTGTTCCCCTGGGCAGCCACGACGAGGTTGAAATGAACAGATCAAAGCCTGGAATGGACAAGCGCAAGGCCATTGACATTGCACTGGCCCAGATTCAGAAACAATTCGGCAAGGGAGCAGTGATGTGCCTGGGAGACAAGGAGATAGAAGATGTGCCGGCAATACCGACAGGCTCCCTGGCCGTTGACATTGCCACTGGGATTGGCGGAATACCCCGGGGCAGAATCATTGAGATCTACGGCCCTGAGTCATCCGGCAAGACAACCCTTGCCCTGCACATGATTGCTGAAGCCCAGAAGCAGGGCGGCCTTGCCGCCTTTGTGGATGCCGAACACGCCATGGATGCCACTTATGCGGAAAAGCTTGGAGTTCAAACCAAGGACTTGCTCGTTTCACAGCCCGACTACGGGGAACAGGCATTGGAGATAGTAGATGCCCTGGTGCGGAGCGGGGCATTGGACATAATAGTGGTCGATTCCGTGGCTGCCCTTGTTCCCAGGGCTGAAATCGAAGGTGAAATGGGGGACCAGCACGTTGGGCTTCAGGCCAGGCTGATGTCCCATGCGCTCAGGAAGCTTACAGGCAACCTGAACCGGACGAGTACGGCCCTGGTATTCATCAATCAGATCAGGATGAAGATCGGCGTAATGTTCGGCAATCCGGAAACCACCACTGGCGGCAATGCCCTGAAGTTCTACTCCACCATGCGCATGGACATCCGCAGGATCGGTGCCATCAAGGAGGGAGCTGATGTAATAGGCAACCGCACTAGGGTGAAAGTGGTCAAAAACAAGATCGCCCCGCCTTTCAAGGAGGCCGAGTTTGACATCTATTATGGGGAAGGCATATCCAGGGAGAGCTCGCTGATCGATCTGGGCGTGGCCGTGGACGTGATCGAAAAGAGCGGCTCATGGTATTCATATAATGGCGAACGCCTTGGCCAGGGCAGGGAAAATGTGCGGGCCTTTTTGAAGGAAAATCCCGAACTGACTGACGAGATGGAAAAACGGATCAGGGAGGCTTACGGCATCAAGGCCAAGGATGCAGCCCAAGAGAACGTGGAGGAACAGGCGTGAAACAATACTCATCCAGGGAGCTGCGCTCGCTTTTTTTGGATTTTTTTAAGGAAAAAGGCCATGAGATCGTGCCCAGCTCATCCCTGGTGCCGGCTGATGACCCCACACTCCTCTTTACAAATGCTGGCATGGTCCAGTTCAAGAAGGTGTTTCTCGGGGAGGAAAAACGTCCTTACACAAGGGCTGCCTCATGCCAGAAGTGCGTTAGGGCAGGCGGAAAACACAACGACCTTGAAAACGTCGGCTATACTGCCCGTCACCACACGTTTTTCGAGATGCTGGGAAACTTCTCTTTTGGGGACTATTTCAAGAAAGAGGCAATCGAATTTGCCTGGGAGCTCCTTACAAAGAGGATAGGCCTGCCCGTAGACAAGCTTTGGGTGACGGTCTTCCGGGAGGATGATGAAGCAGCAGCCCTTTGGCCTGAGATTACGGGCATCTCGCCTGAACGGGTCATTCGGCTTGGGGAGGAAGACAATTTCTGGGCCATGGGAGATACTGGTCCCTGTGGTCCTTGTTCGGAAATATTGATTGACCAGGGTGAGGACATGGCATGCGGCCCGGAATGCGGCATAGGCCGGTGCGACTGCGACCGTTACCTTGAGTTGTGGAACCTGGTCTTCATGCAATTTTTCAGGGATGAAAACGGCGCTTTGAACCCGCTTCCTAAACCCAGCATAGATACAGGCATGGGCCTTGAACGCATTTCAGCAGTATGCCAGGGGGTGAGGACCAACTTCGATACCGACCTCTTTTCTGGATTATTCAGGAAGCTGGAAGAGATCTCGGGCAAAAGGTATGGCGCCTCTTCTGAAACAGACGTGGCCATGCGTGTGATCGGGGATCATGCCAGGGCATCGGCATTCTTGATATCAGACGGCGTGGTGCCTTCAAACGAGGGCCGGGGCTACGTCCTTCGTCGAATTATCAGGAGGGCGGTGCGGTATGGCCGGGTGCTCGGCCTGGAAGAGCCTTTCCTTGGAGCCATTGCCGGGGTGGTAGTGGATGAGATGGGAGATATCTATCCAGAGCTTGAACAATCCAGGGATTTTCTGGCCAAGGTCCTGGAACATGAAGAAAGGCGTTTTTTTGAGACCCTGGGAACAGGCCTGGCAATGCTGGAACAAGAACTTTCCAGCCTTGAGCAAGGCAGCGGGAAGATCATACCTGGCAGGTTCATTTTCACACTCTACGACACATATGGCTTTCCAGTCGACATAGTCAGGGATATAGCAAAAGAGCGCGGTCTTGATATAGACAGGCAAGGTTTTCAACAGGCCCTGGAAGAGCAGCGGCAGCGCTCTAAGTCAAAGGCCAAGGCAGTAGTGGCAGAAGAATTGCCTGAAATCTACAGGCACCTGCTTGAGCAGGGAAGAGGCGGCAGGTTCGTTGGGTACCATACCCTTTCAACAGGCTCCAGGATTCTTGCGCTGTTTGACGGAAGAAAGGAGCGGGACAAGGTTGAAAAGGGATGGAAAGGTGAGCTGGTAGCGGAAGAAACCCCCTTTTATGCCGAATCCGGCGGCCAGGTTGGTGATCAGGGAGAGATAAAGTCTGCATCAGGCCGGGCCAAGGTCGTCAATACGATCAAGCGGGGCGATTTGATCGTGCACCAGGTAGAGGTTGTGGATGGGTCCCTCTCCAAGGGGCAGGAGGTTGATCTTTCCGTATATGAAGGGCCCAGGCTGGATACTGCCCGCAACCACACTGCTACCCACCTGCTACATTCAGCCTTGAAGAAGGTGTTGGGTGATCATGTAAAACAGGCAGGTTCCCTGGTTGGACCAGACAGGCTTCGATTTGATTTTACCCATTTTTCCGCTGTCACCTTGCAAGAGCTTCAAAGGGTTGAGGACCTCGTGAACGAACAGGTGAGAATGGATCAAGAGGTCCAAACAGAGGTTCTTGCATACCAGGAGGCCCTTGAAAAAGGGGCCGTGGCCCTGTTTGGGGAAAAATATGGAGACCGAGTCAGGGTGGTGGCCATACCCGGATTCAGCATGGAATTGTGTGGCGGAACCCATCTGCCGCGTACAGGCATGATAGGCCTGTTCAAAATTGTACACGAAAGCAGCGTGTCGTCAGGAATCCGAAGGATCGAGGCTGTCACAGGCAAGACCGCGGTTGAAGAGATACACAAGATGGAGACTCTGCTTCACGAAACAGCCCATTGCCTCAGGTCCCCTGTCCCGGAACTTTCCCAGAAAGCAGCCAAACTGCTGGCGCAGGTGAAGGAGCTCGAAAAGGAGCTTGAAAAGGCCAGGATGGGAAGGGCCGGGATCGATCCTGCCTCACTCGCTGCCAGGGCCGTTTCGGTCAAGGATATAAAACTTGTGAACGCCCAGGTCGATTTGGGGGATCCAAAGGCATTGCGGAACCTTGGTGACCGTATCCGGGACGTTCTTGGCTCAGGGGTGGTCGTGCTGGGCACAAAGAATAAAAACAAGGCCCTGTTGCTCGTAATGGTGACAAAGGATCTTACCGACCGTATCAAGGCAGGTGACTTGATTTCCAGGCTTGCCAAGATAGTCGGCGGAGGAGGAGGGGGCAGGCCTGACATGGCGCAGGCAGGAGGACCAGATGCCTCGGCCCTGCCCGAGGCCATAAACATGGCGCCTAAACTGGTGGAAGAGATAATTGGATGATATCGCCCCTTGATATCATCCAGTTACCACATCACATGGAAACCAGGCCTTTCAGGGGCTTTTCAGCCTTCGGTAATATAGTCGAAAAAGGCTGAGAGGAGATCGCCTTTTCCTTCCGCCAGTTCATGCAGCGTCTCTTCAGGCAGGGGCCTGAAGAGATCGGGATTGTCAGGATCAACCTGGCCGAACAAAAGCCGCTTGATCTTTCCCAATTCTATGGTCACAAGAAATGCTACATCCTGGCTCCCTTTAAAATCGAAACCAAATTCAAATTCGTCAAATTCTTCTGGTGGATCAGGCAGATATCTGCACTTCACCCCAAAATTCTTCAAATTGTCTTCATTCTTGATGTTTTTTAAGTTTATTTCTTTGTCTAAATATTTTTGGAATCTTTTCATATTGTTCTATCATAAACTATTAGCGGCGTTGCGTCTGCCATAGCGACTCAAGCAGGCAGTCCTGCACGCCGGGTGGTGCGGAAAGAAGGTTAGTCGTACAAATGAATTGTTCGCTTCTTCTTATATTTCAATGAATTACACAACTTCAACTTTTAAAGTTTTCCCTAATGCCTGAGCAATCTTTTCCAGTGTTGACAACTTTATATCTTCAGCATGGTTTTCAATCCTGGAGATAGCTGATTTTTTTGTGCGGAGTTT
>JALVPX010000218.1 GCA_027031565.1 Deltaproteobacteria bacterium
TCTTGTTAAAAGCAATAGCGAGGTTTTGGAAGGCAAGGCCGGATCAGGTCTAGTGTGTGGCTCCTGAAGAGTTTTCGGCGTGAATGGGACTAAGATGTGGTGTAGCCGCACGAAAAGAACTCTGAAAACTCTGAAGGAGACACCACTAGACCTTGTAAAAAGTATAATGGCTCCACGTCAATGCGTGCTTTTGAAAGACAAATTTCTTAACCGTCTTTAATGGGGCGGCTGGTGTGTCTCCTTCACCATTTTTAAAGGTCTGCCCTGCGACTGCCAAGGTTCTTCATCTTCTTCACGTTAAAAATGGTTCAGGAGCCATCCCCAGCCACCGCCCCCACGCCTGTACATTCTAAGAGCTTCTTATTTCGAAGAATCTTTGATTCTCATGCCTTAAAGATCGGAGAATGCGCCTTTTAAAAAGTCTATTTGAAAGAAAGGCCGTTGTCTTTGAAGGCAAGGCCGGAGCAGGTCTAGTGTGTGGTTCCTGAAGGTTTTCAGCGTGAATGGGGGCGCAGCTGCAGAAAAAGAATCATTTCTTCCTTACAGGATTTAAAAAGAAGATTTTTCTTTTCAAATCTTTACCATGGCCTATTCAGATTTTGCCTCAACCTGCCGATATAGCTTAAAGAAATTTATAACAAAAGGAGTGTTAGACATGTTAATACTCAGGCAGGACAAAGGCTTCACACTCATTGAAATGGCCGTGGTTCTCGTGATAATAGGACTTATTTTAGGCGCTGCAATGAAGGGAAAGGACCTTATACAAGGTGCAAAACAGAAACAATTTTACAACAACTATGTAAAGAACTGGCAGTTGGCAGTGTTAAACTACTATGACAGAACCGGAATGGTGCTGGCAGATGGAACAAGCAACGGCGGCACCCGGGCCACAACTGACGGAAGGTTCGACAATATATCAGGCGCCAACTTCGGCAATGCCAACGGCGTGGACGACGCCCTGGAAAAGGTGGGGCTGTCTGTCCCGGAAAGCAACACGGCATCCAGCGGCCAGTACACGTTCCAGGGCAGATACAGCGGCCCGCGTACCATCACCATGTACCTCTATTACTTGCACAGCCACACAGATAACACCAACCACAACTGCCTATACTTTGTAGGAATACCAACCGACCTGGCCATTGCCATAGACAAGGTGCATGACGGAACTGTCGGTGCGAACAAGGGGCGTTTCAGGCGCTACCCTGACAACGCAGATGGGGGAACATGGCCCAATGCGTCAACAACACCAGTGGTAAATGCCATGCTGCAGATGGATATACCTTAAAGGATCAAGATCTAACCCCTACCCCTGCCATATATAGAACGCTCTCCTCTTCGCCGTCCAGGCCAAGGAGAGCGTTCAACTCGTCGTCATAAAAGGCCGCCACAGGGCATGCACCGAGGCCAAGGGCTTCAGCGGCCAGCAATAAATTCTGGCATATGTGGCCTGCATCCAGGAAGATATAACGCAGCCCCCTATGGCCATATTTTGCCATATTCCTCCTGAATATGGAGGACCATATGAACACAACCGAGGCACTGCGCAAAAAGCCCTGGCCAAGGGCCGCGGTGGCAACGTCTCCAGCTACAGGCCCATCTGACAGCCTTTCCAATTGAAAACCGCGAACATCAAAATGCATAAGGCCTGATTCAATTCCTTCCACACTCTCCACGGCCAGATATGTCTCTATTGGGTAGAGTGCCCCTGCGGAAGGCGCTGTCCTCAAATAATATGGACCGGCCTGGGCCGTGACCCCCTGCGAGGCCCATAGCAAGAGGGCCAGATCAGTTCTGGTTACGGGCTCATGTTTGTATCTTCTTTCAGAACGCCTCTTCTGTAGTATTTCCCAGAAATTGCGCTCCTCTCCATCCCATCTTCGTGGAAGAAGAACTTTTTCAGCCTTTTCGTAACGCTTAAAGGGTTCAGCAGGCCTGATTGCAGGCCTGGGCAGGGAATTGATGGTCTTTCTGTCAAATTTTGTCTGCTGGAAATAGAGATATGCAATGGAATGCTTCAGCTCTGGCATTGTTGAAACTCCTTTAGGGCATTGTGCAACTTGGCAACAAGACAAAAAACACGTCAGGCAAGGGTACACACATTTTGCGAATATGGACAGCTTGAACAATATTCCGGCTCTGATACGTCGGGCTCAAAGGGAATGTCAGGATTCAACAATTCCTGAAGCAGAAACTTGAGGCTGGGGATGAAAACCTCATTCATGGCTGCTGCGTGATTTACCCCGTCACAAAACAGCCTCTTCATGGTGGTTTCTAATTTTGTTGCTGCACCAATACCCTTGAGATGAAAAAGTGCCGCATTGATCCTGTTCCAATCGCCCTTAAGAGAAAGCGCGTTGTCTGCCATAAGCAAATATATGGGCAGCTGGAACGATTTTATAGAGTGCTTCATCTCGTATCTGTTTTTTACATATCCCATTGACAAATCAGGAAGTTTAAGCTTGCTGCCTGTCTTGTAGTCTATCACCCAAATAATACCCTGTTTCTCTTTTTCGAGCCTGTCCATTATCCCCCTCAGTTTCACGCAGCCGGTCTGGGGAAGATCCAACGTGAGCCTTACTTCATGTTCAACATCAAGAAGTGTGTAACCTTTACATCTTTCTACATCCTTCTCTACAAAGCTATCAAGCCTGTAACAGAGGATCTCGAACAGGATTTCCTTGATACCGCTCAGGGCGGGATCATCGCCAAGTACAAATGAAAGTTCTTCCTTGATTATTTCGCCCAGATTGGGCATAAGTTCGCGATCAAATTCCTTTCCTTTCAACGGCTCGTACATCCTCTGCAGCACCCCGTGGATCACTGTGCCCACCAGGGCCGGGCTTGGATCAGGCCCGGTTTGTTCGGGCTCTTCAAGGCCAAGACCATAACGGAGGTAAAATCTCAAAGGGCAATGCAAATATGTATCGATCGAAGATGGCGAAAAGGCCCTTCCTGCAACTCTTTCAATAAGGTTGCTGGTTTTGGGAATCGGAGCCGGGGAGCGGGCATGGAAACTGGGAAAGATGTTCATTTCTTCCGACTTCTGGTCCCACAGTTCCTTTGAGGCCCTTTCATGCGCCCATACAAGCTCTTCAACAAAGCGGCTCCTAATGCTCCCCTTGTCTTCTGTATAGCAAAGAATCACCTTTTCAGCCCCCTCAACAAGCCTCAAAAAGTGATACCTGCTGATCTGAACCGCCCGGTGCTTTGGCGGAAGGCCCAGGCCACGTCTTAGCATAGGCGGTAAAATCGGGTCAGGCCTTTGCTCTGGGGGAAGAACCCCCTCGTTGAGATCAAAGATGAATACATTCTTAAAGCTGAGACAGCGGGTCTCGAGGAACCCGAGAACCTGTATCCCTTTTAGAGGCATTCCAGGC
>JALVPX010000219.1:0-829 GCA_027031565.1 Deltaproteobacteria bacterium
AATCAGTTCGACCGCCTGTTTGAGCTTGGGTGACTTGCCGACAAATCCGTGAAAAGGGGCGTAACCATCGAGACAGGCGTAGAGCTGCTGGTTCTCTCGAAGCAGCTTGGTACGCTCCAGCGATCTTGAAATGGCCCTTGCGAGCTGGTCGTTGTCAAAGGGTTTCTGAAAAAATTCATATGCCCCCTGCTTTACGGCCTCGACTGCCATTTCAATAGTGGCATAGCCTGTCATAATGATCACAGAGATGTTGGGATCGGTTTCCTTCGTTCTTTTCAACAGGGAAAGCCCATCAAGGCCGGGCATCTTAACGTCCGTAAGGATGACGTCGGGATGCCATGTCTTGAGCAGGTTATAGGCCTCCTCACCTGAATAAGCCAGCTTGGTATCGCAATCACATTTTTTCTGGATCACCTTCTGCAATACCTTGGCCATATCTGCCTCATCATCTACGATGAGAACGCGCTGCCGCTCCATATTTTGCGGTGATGCAATATAGGTTTTTCCTTGACTTTCTAAATCCCGGTCCATAACTTTCAATTTACAAAGTAAATGCTCAACTTCAAGTGAGATGCCGTGATTCCAATACAAGATAGTGTACCACGACACTGCCCGCCCCTCATCACCTGGGCCATAATAGGTATCAATGTGGCGGTGTTCATATACGAGACCACCTTGCCCCCTCATGCCCTGGAACAATTGATGCTTCTTTTTGGTGTAGTTCCTGCACGATATACGAGCGGCGAATTTGGCTACCATTTCCTAGGCGGTTATTTAGTGGGTTACTGGCCTTTTTTGACATCTTTGTTTCTCCACGGCGGCTGGGCCC
>JALVPX010000219.1:839-3363 GCA_027031565.1 Deltaproteobacteria bacterium
GTAGTTTATCTTGCCTTCTGGTTCCTTGAACAGGTGTTGAGCGGCACCTTCGCCTTGGCAGCTCCCAAGTGGGCTGGTGGGGTGGCTTGGTGGGCACATATTGGAGGGTTCTTATTTGGCGTGTTTACATGCAGGCTTTTTATTATTGGCTCAAAGACGAGGCACTGGTGCGGCAAGACATATGCTGAACAATCAGATGCCTGGGGATTTTTCAGCAATAGGGACAGGATCTAGCCGTTTCGAAAATGTATAATAAAAAAGGTGATTGGAGGATTTTATGACCGGTATTGATATCTTCTGGTTTTTTTTGATGCTGAGTGCCCTGCAGCCGGTTTTGAAGCAGAAGATGCTTGAGGCAGCACGCCAGAGAATGATTGCCAAGATCGAAAAGAATCGCAGCTCAAGGGTAATTCTCCTTGTTCACAGGCAGGAAACCATGAGTTTACTTGGTTTTCCTGTGATGAAATATATCGATATCAATGATTCCGAACAGGTTATAAGGGCAATCCGAATGACCGATGACAACATTCCCATAGATCTCCTGCTCCACACGCCCGGTGGCCTTGTGCTAGCCGCCCTCCAGATTGCCAGGGCAGTCAAGGATCATAAAGCAAAGGTAACAGCCATTGTTCCTCATTATGCAATGAGCGGCGGCACGTTGATTGCCATGTCTGCTGACGAGATTATCATGGATCGTCATGCTGTATTGGGGCCGGTTGATCCTCAGCTTGGTCAATATCCAGCAGCATCTTTGCTTCGGGTTAGAAAGGAAAAAAGCATAGACAGGATAGATGATGAGACATTGATCAGGGCAGATATGGCCGAAAAGGCCCTCAACCAGATGAAGAAAGATGTAATCGAACTTCTTGAGGACAGGATGGGGCGAGACAAGGCTGAAAAGCTGGCAGAAACCATGAGTCAAGGCAAATGGACCCATGACTATCCCATATCGTGCGATGAAGCCAAGGGATTAGGCCTCAGTGTCAACAGCAATTTGCCCAGGGAATTTTATCAGTTGATGAACTTGTTCCCCCAGCCCATAAAGCGTGAGCCTACTGTGGAATATCTGCCGATCCCGAAGCACAAGGACAAAAACTCGGGTCAAACCATTTTAACAGGCTGAACATTTAAAATAATTTGTGGAAGATAGTTTCAGGCAAAGGGATTGCCACTATCTCTCCACCCAATAATTCGGGGATTCTTTTGTAATGATAACATCATGGACGTGGCTTTCCCTTAAGCCAGCAGATGTTATTTGAACAAAAGTTGCCTTTTGGCGAAGCTCCTGAATAGTTCGGCACCCTGTATATCCCATTCCAGCCCGGAGCCCGCCTATGAGCTGAAAGATGGTTTGTGCCAGCGGACCCCTGTAAGGGACTCTGCCCTCGATACCCTCCGGGACCAGCTTTGAGGCAGCAGCCACTTTTTCCTGGAAATAGCGGTCCTTGCTTCCCTCTTTCATGGCGCCAAGGGACCCCATGCCGCGGTAAACCTTGTAGCTTCTGCCTTGGAACAGTTCCAGGTCACCAGGGCTTTCATCCGTGCCTGCAAGCAGGCTTCCAATCATAATGCAATGTGCTCCTGCGCCTATTGCCTTTGTGAGGTCACCGGAAAATTTTATGCCCCCATCTGCAACCACGCTCCTGCCATGTTTGTCTGCAACCACTGCACAATTGTGAATTGCAGTTAATTGGGGTACCCCAACCCCTGCCACGATTCTTGTCGTACAGATGGAGCCTGGCCCAACCCCCACTTTTACCACATCTGCACCTGCCTTGATCAAGGCCTCTACTCCCTCGGCCGTGGCCACATTCCCGCCTACTACCTGGGCATCAGGGAATGTTTTTTTGATGTCTTCAATGGCTGCCAAGACATTTTTGGAATGGCCGTGGGCAGAATCGACAACTATGAGGTCAACGCCGGCAGCCAGAAGCGCCTCTACATGCTCCAGCCTGTCTGGGCCGACTCCAACCGCAGCACCGGCCCTCAACCTTCCAAGCTCATCTTTGCACGCGTTTGGATACTTCTTGATTTTTTCTATGTCTTTTATGGTAATCAGGCCCCGAAGATTACCTTCATCATCCACCACGAGAAGCTTTTCTATCCGGTGTTCATGGAGCAGTGCCTTCGATTCCTCAAGGGTTATACCAACAGGGGCAGTGACAAGGTTTTTATGGGTCATTACTTCTTTGACCTTTAGATCCCAATTGGTCTCGAAACGCAAATCCCTGTTCGTGACGATTCCAACGAGTTTTTCCCCTTCCACTACAGGAACCCCGGATATGCGATACTCGCGCATGATCTTCTGCACTTCCCATATGCGCTGATCGGGGTTTACTGTTACAGGGTCTACTATCATTCCGCTTTCCGATTTCTTAACCCGCTCGACCTCCTTTATCTGGGAAGAAATAGGCATATTTTTGTGGATGATTCCTATACCGCCTTCCCTGGCAAGGCTTATGGCCGTCTCCGCCTCCGTGACCGTATCCATGGCAGCGCTTATGATAGGTATGTTCAAGCGGAT
>JALVPX010000220.1 GCA_027031565.1 Deltaproteobacteria bacterium
TCAAAGCTGCGTATCTAGCATCAAATTGACTATAATAAGACTGAAACAAAAACAACTCATCTTCGATTAATTTCAGGCGGTTCTCGATTTTAGGAGCAGTTAAATTTTTTTCATGTCTATAATAAACGGATGTAATAATATCTTTAAGGGCTATTCTACAGCCTCTTTTTGCCACTATTTGTAAAAATAGATCGCGATCCTCAGAGTAGGTGATTGTCTCATTAAAAAAAAGACCACTTATGATGTCACGTCTTACAATCGAGGCGGGCCAAAGCAGAAAGCTGCCGCGCAGGAAAAAGGCGATCAAATCTTCTTCGATCAAAAAGATTTGATCGCCTATTGCTTTAACCTTAAAGCGTTCGAGAAGCCTGTGTTTGGAAAACCAGTCGCCTAAAAAATCCTTCTGGGGCAACTGAATGACATCACGGTTAGAAGAAACTAGGTCTACTTGTGGATGTTTTTTAAGGCAAGAAATCCCTTCTGATAAATGATTACTATACCAGATATCATCTGCATCAAGAAAGGCTACGAATTTTCCTTGAACGAATCTTAGACCAGTATTACGCGCGCCAGCAGGCCCTTTTCGCCCGAGATTTTCTAACAACTCGATGTTTGGATAAAATTTTTCTAACTCTCTAACTATCTGTTTTGTCGAATCAGTAGAACGATCATCAACTACAATAATTTGCACAGGTTCCTGAAAATCCTGATCCAAAACGCTTTGAACTGCCCTGCCTATTGTATCTTCTGCATTGTAAGCAGGTATTATAACGCTTATCGTAGGTGAGGCTGCTTGTTGCATATCAAGAATAATCTAGCTCGCTTGCCAGAGGTTCTACCGCCTTTTTCAATAAATATTTTTCCATGAAAGGAATATCGCCCACCTTTGATTTGGTGCTGCCCACTTTTACATCTAATATTGATTTGTCTATCTCTATTTCAAGATAAGACTCCAAATCATCTAACGAAACCTTTCCGGTACAAAGATCTTCATACTTGATCAACTTACCGCCCAATCTTTGGTAACCAGACAAAAAACCAGCCAGCAGGCTCTTCCAATGTTCCCCAAAAGCCCTTGGCGTAAAAGTGGGTTTGTCTGGCCACTGTTTGTACCAATAACCATAAAACCTGTATGATCTGTAACAGTCATATGGATTTCGGTATAAAAAAAGAAATTTTGCCCTCGGAAACAGCCACTGCAAAAAAAATGCGTCATCGATGGTCAGTCTCACATCTTTTATGCCCCATTGTGAAAAGCCAAGTTGTTCAGCTGGTTCCTGAAACAAGATCTTGAAAAAACCAATCTGCGCATTAAGGAGTGCTTTAACCGAAGGATACAAATTCGCCACCCATGTCTGAGGAAGCTCTGACCTATTGAACTGCTCAACAAACCAATCATCACGCGGCCACTTGGCCGTAAATGCGGTTATTGGACGGGCCATATTCTTTATTAATCCAGTGTGTGAGTAAGGTTCACCCCAAATGATGATATTTGCCTTGGACATGATGATACGTTGCAAAAGAGTGGACCCGGCCCTCCATCCTGCAGATAAAATAAAAATTGGCTGACTTTGCTCCTGACTTTTTACATCTGGCCACCTGCTGGAAATAATCTGCAAAGCATCCCATGTTCCAGGAGGGTTGGCTGCGAGGCGTCTATGTTCTTTCCATACTGCGTATTTTCCAAAAAAAGGCTGGAAAAAAATTTTTTTTATCCTGAAATCAAGGGATCTGAATAGTCTTTTAAACATTATGCCAGCACCGGTTTTTCAGGGAATGCCACTATTTCATGATTATACATTATCTTTTTCCATCAGGTTCCCAAACACCCACTTTCACGCGAGCAAGCATGGCATGGAACCAGATCTTTTCTGTTTGATAAAGCATCATAAAGGCTGCTAACAAATAAGCTGCCGCACCCAAGGCGAGATTGGCCAACAATGTCTTTAAAGACAGGGTCTCCATTTGAAGCTTGAGCAGCCACCACAGACTCGCCCCAACAATGGTAGGCACGATTCCGGGTAGAAAAGTAAACTTCAGCCACTCCCCAAATGTGGCTTTAACCAGCTTGAGTGAAAATGGCAGCAAGAAAAACACAACGTTTAGAACCATAACTAGGCATGTAGCCAAGGCAGATCCATAAGCACCAAGCTTATATTTTGAAAGGAAAAGTATTGTTAACCCAAAATTTAAAATCTGAGCCAGCAAATTGATTGTGACAAGAAGCTTAATCTTGGCCAGGGCATGTGCGACGCGCCATACTAGTTGGACAGACAATTTCACAAGTTCAGGTATAAATAATAAAAACAAGATGATTCCAGCCAGTTTAAAATGTGGGCCTATATACAAGGAAAAGATCTCTTTGTTATAAATCATTAAAGGAACAATGAAAAACAGGCACGCCCACATGAGAAACTTGTTCAAGGAAAAAAAGGCCCTTTTTAAACGGGAAAGCTCACCTCTGGCTGCAAAGGCAATAAGCGACGGTTGTACAGGGCCTAAAAAGATGGGCAATGCATTTTCAAAGCGGCGTGGGACCATCGAACCAACGTGAAATACAGTCAAATCAAAAGGGGTGGCAAAGATGTTAAGCAATATTGGATCTGCTGAAGACTTGATTTTCTGTGCTATTGCACCAATGGTAGACCAGCTGCCAAACCCGATAATTTTTTTTGAAACCGCCCAATTAAAACTTTGGATATCCAGTCTTAAATATGGTACTAACTTCTTACTCACGAATACGGTTATAAAAACGCCAACCAAGTTGGCTATCACCGAGGCCATAACAACCATAATAACTTTAGTGGCTATAAAAAATAAAAAACAAAATAGTAACAGAATACGAAAAAGCTCTAAGCCCAAATTCAAGAAACTGCGAAGCACGTATTTTTGACGCATCTCAAATGCAGAACCATAGGGCAAGGTGCAAATATTTACCATGAGCCCTAAGATCAACATCAAAAACATCATTGAAGCCTCTTTTTCTCTGCCTGAAGGAATATGTAATATATTTCCTATATCCAAAGATATGATCGTGCCCAAGACTCCTATCATTATTGCCATTGAGATCAGAAAGGGAAAAATGCTCGAAAAAACTCTTGTTACCTCAGCAGAGTCGCCTTTGGCATAGGCCTCAATCAGATATCTTCCAGTTCCTGCCGAAAATAGGCTGCTCAAAATCGGTACAAAGGCCATGAGAGAATATACAAGTGGCAACAGGCTATATTCCTCAATACTTATCCTTTTCAGAAGATATTGCTGCAACCAGATTAAAACAGATAAACTTAATAGGTGCACAGCAAGGGAACTAAACATATTAATTACGGTCAACCTTTTGCTGATTTTCACACCTATTTGAGAACGAGATTTAGGGCTATTAACCATGAAGTTTTTGAATTTGTGAAATCTGATATCCAATTCTATTAACGTCTATAGGCAGCCTATATACATTTTCGTTTTCTTATTTATGCAGTGCCATGAAAGAACTTTGGAAAGAAAATCATTCAATTACAAGGCATCGTGGGCAATGTTCTTGTCCTAATGGGAGTGATCTGACAGGCTTTAATATGTACGACTAATTAAAGATAATGACAAGCTACCGCTGTTTGGGTGCAATTTAGCGCTCTGAGTTGCCTGCTTGCAACAACCCACCCACAACCACCACCTATTCTAAGCAATAATTTTAAAAAAACAATTGGAATAAGCTGGTAAATCAGCAAAAATACCAGAAAAAGAAAAATCAGCAGACTTCCTTCAGGAATTTATTAAAAGAACTCACAAAATCTTTAAATTGATCACCTTTCCGGAGCCTGATCTCCCGGGGTTTGGAACCCTTCTCTACGCTTTCGTCCAAAATGCGCCTCACCTTGTAGATGGGACCAGCAATCTTGTGTGTGAAAAATATGCTCAATCCGCTCAGGCAGAGCACCAGGCCCAGGCCGTAAAAGAGCAGCCTCTGGCTTATGGCGTGATACATCTTGGCCAGGTTGGCCCCGTGAAAATCGACCAGTACTGTCTGCCACACTGCATAATATACGGCCCATCCAGACGCCGCCGCCACCAGGACCATGCAGATGAAAAACCGCAGCGCCATACCGAGCTGGAGACTGTTGTTTACCAGATATTGTTTTCTTATGACCCTTTTTGCCATGTACGCCTCCTTGTCAATTGCCCAACAGCAGATACAATCTGCCGCTGTCTGTACCGACTATGATGTCCATGAACCCATCATCATTCCAATCGGCAACCGAGGGATACAATGTAAATCCCTGCAAGTCCTGTGCACTTATGCCAAGGCCCTTTGCCGGTGAAAAACCTGCTGATGGACTGTTTTTTCCCAGCCAAACAGCCAGCTCACCGTCATCTCTTTGGCTCACTACGTCATTGATGCCATCTCCGTTCCAGTCACACAAAGCAAATGACGCCTCTTGGGCCCTGCCGGGCAGATCGAGCACGACTGTGGCTTTGTCATATACCGGCGCTGCATCGCTTCCATGATTCTCAAAAACAGTTATTCCAGGCCCATCGGATGCAACCGCCAGGTCCTTTTTCCTGTCGTTGTTCCAATCAACAAACCAGAATGACCTTATGGTGCTGCCGCTGAAAATGGTGCTGTTCTCCTGCCATATCTGATCCCTTGATTTAAGCAGGGACAGATGCTCTTCATCCGACTTTATTACGATTTCATATTCTAAATCATTGTCATAATCTATGAGAAAAGGATTTGAGCCAGGTGCCATGGCATGGCTGCTGTGGGGTATCCTGGTTTGAAGCCAGAGAGAGCGCCTCTCGTCGCCTTCATCCTTGAGCACGAAGAGCTGGCCTCCGCCCGTGGTCAACAGGATCTCCATTTCGTTGTCCTGGTCGAAATCGGCCACATAGGGGCACACGGGTCCAACCAGGCCTGCCCTGTAGTCAAGGTCTATGGGATGCGGCACCAGTGCGGTTGTATGCCTTTGGAGGTTTATTTTAAATTCCAGTTTTTTCATGCCTTGCGGGAAGGTAGCTATCAAGTCCCTTCCGATGTAGCCGTTCAAACGCACAGAAGCCGGAATGGTAAAGGATGGATCTATGTAGCCCTTGATTTGCAAGGGGGTCTGGCACACATAAATTCCCGGAAATCCAGGTGTGCCCATGACATACAAATCTGATCCTGAAACAGGGGTGCTGTCAACGATCACAATTGGCTCTTCCACGACACCTGGCGGGAGATCGACCTTTTTGTACACCTCGAATTCATGCTCGTTTACATTGCCTGCGTAATCCTTGGCGATGACGGTAAATTTGTTCAGGCCCTTGTTGACAGGCACTGTAACAGACCATGTTTTAGTGGTTACATCTATTTTTGCCTTTATTCCGTTCACGGTGATGCTTTCAAGGGTTTCGTCTTCAAAAGAGCCAGTCAACTCGAGGGATCCGGCAGAGATGTCCAGTTCCTGCTCAAAGGGGTTGAACTGCAGGACGGGTTTCTTGCAGTCGCATATGGCAGTCACCCTTTCTTCGGAGTAGGGAGACTCGTTTCCGGATGGCCCGACCGCCTTTACCCTGAAGGTATATGTATAACCGTGCCTGGTGTTTATGGTGAGTCTTGTGTCCTTTGCCTCATGGTATTCCACCCAGGATACATAGTTGGATGGACCATCCAGCACCCTGGTGATGGTAACCTCAACCACATAGTGGTCTACTACCCCCTGGCTTGGAGGATCCCATGCAAGGGTCGCCTTGTTGACCTTGAGAAAGGTAACAGAGGAATTATAGGCCCTTAATTCCATCAAGGGCTTTATAAGAAAGACGCATAGCGCACAAATGCAGGCTATGCGCAGGAGGTGCCACCAGGGCACTTTTTTGTAAATAGGTAAAGAGCCGCTCATTAAGCTTATGCCTGCTGTCCTTTCTTACATGCTGTGCTAAAAATGATATCGACATCACCCATGAGCCAACTGTAATTTTGATGCCTTGTTGATGATCAGCAGGTTGGCCACCTCCAAAAATTGTCTTTTTGCCCAATGGCTGCGTTGCACTCAAAAAAAACAATCCTCGAAAAATCAACACAATATGTCTGCGGTTATTTTTTCGCGCGCCTTGCCCTTAAACAAAAATCCTGATTTTAGAGGTAGCCAGGTCGTGTTGAAAAGCGTATTACAGCACTGACCTGACTATACAGGCCCATGATTCATGTCTTTTTTGGTAAGGCTAAAGATGAAAGAATTGGAAGGGAATGAATGAGAATTTAAGGTGTTGATATTGGTAGCGGGGGGAGGATTTGAACCTCCGACCTTCGGGTTATGAGCCCGACGAGCTACCAGGCTGCTCCACCCCGCACCAGCTATCTTTTGAACATCTAATATATAGATACAAAGGAACAGTTTGTCAACCAGGCACGTTGGACCAGGTCTTCAAGTGATAAACATTGCGTCTCCATAACTGTAAAACCGGTAGCCCTTTGAAATTGCCTCTTCATAGGCCCTTAAAATCCGCTCCCTTCCTGCAAAGGCTGAAACCAGCACCAGTAAAGATGAGCGGGGCAGATGGAAATTGGTCAACATCGCATCCACGATCTTGAATTCATACCCAGGGTATATGTAGAGATCACACTCGCCCTGCACTGGTGCCACCTCGCCGTTTTTTTGAGCAGCAAATTCCAGTGCCCTGACAGAGGTAGTGCCCACGCAAACCACCCTTCCGCCCAGCCTCTTGGTGGAATTTACAATGGCCGCGGTTTCCCTGGTGACATGAAGCCATTCAGA
Organism: Deltaproteobacteria bacterium; assembly: GCA_027031565.1. GTDB lineage: Bacteria > Desulfobacterota > Dissulfuribacteria > Dissulfuribacterales > JALVPX01 > JALVPX01. Next base: position 6,747 of record JALVPX010000220.1, read on the forward strand.
ATGTATTTCGTGCCTCCTTACATCCTTTGCCCTTATTGGTGCAAAGGTGCCATAGCCCACGTGGAGTGTTACCCTGCACACCTCTACACCCCTTTGGGCCAGTTTATTCAAGATTTCACCGGTGAAATGGAGGCCGGCTGTGGGTGCTGCCACAGATCCCTCTTTATCTGCATAGATTGTCTGGTATCTTGCCCTGTCTGGCTTGCAAGGGGAGCGCTTGATGTAAGGAGGAAGAGGCACGGAGCCGTGGCTGTCCAGGGCCTGTGCAAGCGTCTGCCCATTGCTGTGAAGCTCTATCTCAACCTCGCCATTTGAAAAAAGATCTTCAACTAGCGCCTCGAATCCGCTGCCAAAAAGGATTTTCTGCCCTGGCTTGAGCCCCTTTGAACAGCGTGCCAAGGCCCTGGCCCTGCCCCTGTTGGGCTCCTCAATAGCCGGAAAATGGAGAAGAAAGATCTCCACCTGGCCGCCTGTGACCTTTTTGCCTAGCAATCGGGCAGGAAAGACCTTGCTGTCATTGAGTATCAGGCAGTCACCGGGCTGCAGCAAGGAGGGGAATTCATGAAAGCTGCTGTGCCGCACTTTGCCGTTTGAACGATCCAAAACGAGCAGACGGGACCTGTCACGTTCAGGGGCTGGATGCTGCGCTATAAGCCCCTGCGGAAGATCATATGCATAGGCATCCAGGCTGAATTCATCCATCATTGAAACCAAGCTGTTCTTTGCACCACGTAGCATATGGCAAGGCCTATGGCCATGCTTATGAGCCCCATGATCCTCAATTGGGATGGTTCCATCTTTTGTATCTGTGCGAGCATCTCCTGCATCTTTTCAGGAAAGGCGAAATATGGCAGCCCTTCGACCACCAAGACCAGCCCTATAACAGTCAAAAAGAATTTCATAAAATCATGCCTTTTCTGGAGGTTATAAAAAGGAGTGGCTGCAAGGCAGTAGTAAAATGGTGGCGGTGCAGGGACTTGAACCCCGGACGCTGCGGATATGAGCCGCATGCTCTAACCAGCTGAGCTACACCGCCACAAACAACGGCATACGTATGAACTATTTTGTGCGCTGTGTCAATAGCTTTTTGACACCGGGGCACTATTGGGTATAATCAGCGCTAACCATCTGGAACGGTTTGTGCGTCCATCTAAAATTTAATTAGGAGGCTTCCCAAGTGCAAGACTTTATCACCAGGGCGGTTCCAACCGGGGTCTACGTTGTTACCGTGAGAAAGGGCGATATCATAAATGGCATGACTGCTGCGTGGGTGACCCAGGTCTCCTTCAAGCCGCCTTTGATTGCCGTGGCTGTTGCTCCGCCGCGTTTCACCCATGATCTCATAAAGGATTCCGGCTATTTCTGCATAAATACTATCCCGGAAGATGGCAAGAAAATAGCCAAGCACTTCGGTTTCAAGAGCGGCAGAAAGACCGATAAATTCAAGGGTTACACTTATACCAACGCATTGAAGGGCTCGCCCGTCCTTGAGCAGGCATGTGCCTATATCGAGTGTGAGCTTCAAAGCACCTGTGAGGCAGGTGATCACACACTCTTTATTGGGTCCATTGTAGATCATGCATTGCTGAAAGAGGATACCGATCCCTTGATTTTTAAGTGGAATGACTTTTATGGCAAGAAAGGATAAAAAAACAGATATGACCGAAAAGACAATCCCGCAGGATACAGAAGCACCTAAAGAGGGCTGGGAAGGACTGAGAGATGAGCTGCTGGGCTCTTTGCCCCCTTGGGCCCGGGATTTCCTTGAAAAACATGCCAGGGAAATAGTCTCAGTTGTATTGATAACCGTCTTGGGGGTGGCCCTGTGGTCCGGTTATTCCGCATATTCCCGCAAACAGCAGGCCAGTGCCGCTGCTGCCCTGGGGCAGGCTATGCGGCTGCAAGATGGCCAAAAAAAGATCAAAGCCCTTGAACAGGTGATAAAGGAAAACTCGAACTCCCATGCTGGCAGGCAGGCCCAGCTGCTGCTGGCCAGTGCACTCAGGAAAAGCGGCAGCCTTGACAAGGCAAAAGCTGCCTTCAAGACCGCTGCTTCAAAGCTGGACGGCCCGTTGCGCACCTCGGCGACAATGGGTATGGGCTACGTGAGTGAAGAGCTAAAGAACCTAGAAGAGGCATCAGCTGCCTTCAAAGATGCCGCCCAGAAAAAGGACGGGTTCGAGGCCGTGGCTTATCTGGACCTTGGGCGTGTTGAAAGCGCCAGAAACAATATTCAAGCAGCGATCGATGCCTACAACCAGTACCTGACCTTGAAAGGCGACTCTCAGCTCCTTGATTATGTTAGATACAAGGTAGAGAACTTGTCAGAAGGCCTTAAAAAACAATAAGAGACCTCTGAAAAACTGCCTCTTTTGCCCAATAGCTGCGTTCTCGTCGCGAAAAAATGCTCACATACCCCAAGTATGCTGCGCTTTTTTCGCTCCTTAGGCCTTGCTCTTGAACAAAATAGTTGTTTTTCAGAGATCTCAATAATAGTACCAAAGGGGCTGATCTTCACCAAAGCAGCCCCAGAAAAACCTGATATCAGGTGTTCACCATCTCACCTTTGGGATAAGAACCCAGCCATTTCAAAAATGTGCAGCCCTTACGAATGGCCTCGACCCCCTCTTTGACCTTGTCATCCTCGATATGGCCTGAAATATCGACATAAAAGAGATAGCGCCAAGGCTCATCCTTGACAGGCCGAGACTGGATTTTGGTCAGGTTGACCTCTCTTTCTGCGAGGGGCTCCAGCAGCCTGAACAGGGAACCAGGCCGGTCTTCCAGGCTGAGCAGCAGGGAGGTCTTGTCATTGCCGCTTGGGCGCGGACACTGCTGCCCTAATACCAGGAAGCGTGTCGTGTTGCCCTCGAAATCCTCGATGCTCTTTGCCACTATTTGAAGATTGTATGTTGTGGCTGCCATGGGGCTTGCTATGGCTGCAACCGATGGATCAACCGAGGCCCACCTTGCGGCCTGGGCAGTGCTCACGACCTCTTCGGTGGGAACAGCCGGCAGGTGCCTCTGCAACCAGCCCCTGCATTGTGCAAGGGCATGGGGATGAGACAATATGCGCTTTATCTTGTCTACCCTGCCGCTTTGGCTTATGAGGTCATGGGATATCGGCAGGTATATCTCTCCGCACAACTTGACCTTGAAATCATGCAGGCCGTCTAGGGTCAAGGCTACCGTGCCTTCCACAGAATTTTCCACAGGTACAACCCCGAAATCGGCCCGCCTGCGCTCCACTTCTTCAAACACCTCGGTGATGTTGCCCAAGGGCAAAAATTGAGGGGCATGGCCAAAAAACTTTGCCGCTGCCATGTGGGTAAAGGTGGTTTCAGGCCCGAGATAGCCCACTTTTGCTGGGCGCTGGGCATTTCTGCATGCTGATATTATTTCACCAAAGATCACCCTCAGGCCGTCAGGCGGAAATTTATCCCGGTTCTGTTTCAGGATATTGGAAATAACTTCCCTTTCCCTGGTCACATCCAGGGGCTGTTGACATGCCTCCGCCTTCATCTGGCCGATTTCCTGGGCAACTTCCAGGCGCTCCTGCAGCAGCTTGACCAGCTCCTTGTCTATGCCGTCGATCCTCTCTCTAAGGCGTTTCAGCCTTTCAAATTGCTGGGCATCCATTATTTGGGTCTTTCAAGAATCTCCAATATAGTCTTCAACTCGCGCTCTATTTGATGAAGGATAGGTAGCGGTGCGATATCCTTTTTTTTATGGGAGGTGCTGTCTGCCTTCCTGAGCCTCTTTTTGGCCCCGGCAATGGTCATGCCCTCATCATACAAGAGGGTCTTGATCCTCTTTATGACTTGGAGATCGGCCTCCTTATAAAGGCGCTGCCGACCAACCCTGTGAGGCCTGATCTCACGAAATTCCTTTTCCCAATATCTCAGCACATGGGGTTCTACTCCGGTAATCCGGCTGGCCTCACCTATTCGATAATATTTCCTCTGCTGACGCAGCATTTACCATTCCCTTGAGGGTCTTGCTCGGCTTAAAGACCACGGTCCGTTTTGCTGGAATCTCTATTGGTTCCCCAGTAACCGGACTGGTACCACGCCTTGCCTGCCTGATCACAGGTTCCAGTATGCCGAACCTGACCATCTTAACTTTTTCCCCTTGGTGCAGGGCCTTGATGATCTGATGAAAAAACTCATCCACCAGGCTGGCACTCATCCGAATCGAAAACCCCAACTCCTCGCTAATCCGCTCTGCCAGTTCCCTTTTTGTTAGAGCGCCCATTACTTTCTCAACTCCCCTCCAAAGCTTTTGAGAAGCCTCTCTATCAATGGCTCATGCACAGCATTAATCTCCTCCTCGGTCAACGTGTGATCAAGAGCCCTGTATTTGAACCTTATTCCTACACTTTTCTTGCCTTTCGGAATAGGCTTGCCCTGATAGAGATCGAATATTGTAACATGTTCCAGAAACTTTACCCCTTCTTCCTCAATAAAGTCAAGCAACTGGACGGCCGGTATGTCTGCATCAACTATAATGGCTGCATCCCTCTCTGCAGCAGGGTACCTGGGCAGCTGTCTGAACTCCTTATCCGTGGTAAAAAAATCTTTGAGCGTTTCCAGGGAGAGGTCCATTCCATACAAGGGGCCTGATACATCAAAGGCCTTCAGCACATCAGGAGCAATTTCTCCAAGCGTGCCTGCGATCTTGGAGCCTGTTGTTATCCTCACAGAAGTGCCTGGGGCATAGTAGGGATCGTCGGGTGTGGCCAACTCGAAACGCACATCTTTTACTCCCAAGGCCGCCAGCATCTCCTCTACGGCCCCCTTCAGATCGAAAAAATCTGCTTCCTCCTTTGGCCACGCCCATGAAAGCGGAAAACGGGCACCAGACAAGATGGCGCACAGCCGCTCCTCTTCCCTGGGGAGCTTTCCCTTTCCAGTTGCAAGAAAGACCTTGCCCATTTCAAACAGCGCCAGGTCTAGATTCCGCCGGGCCTGGTTCCTTGATGCAGCCAGCAGCAGGGACGGCAGGATGTGGGTACGCATGACAGACTGCTCTTCTGTCAAGGGGTTCATGATCTTGACTGCCTTGTTCCTGGGATCATCTTCAGGCAGCTTCAAGGCAGCGATGTCTCCTGGTGAGATGAAGCTGTAAGATATGGACTCTTTGAAGGAATTACCGTTCAGCAGCTGGCGCACCCTGTTTTTTAGCTGCCACATCTTCTTTGGCGGAAGAGCGCCTATCTCTGCCCGCGGAAGCTTGGTGGGAATATTTTGAAATCCGTAAAGCCTGGCCACCTCCTCTACCAGGTCTATTTCCTCAACGAGATCCATCCTGAAGGATGGGGCCAGCCCCTCGATTTTCTCTTTGTCCTGGCCAGTAAGTTTTATCCCAACTTTGGAGATAAGGGATGCAATTGATCCGGCATCCAGGTCGATTCCGAGCAATTTGTTGGCACGCCAGGGCCTGATGGCTACCTTCCTCGGCTTGTAAGGCGCGGGGTATTCATCCACTATTGAAGCTGCCAGAACTGCTCCTCCCAACTTCTGGATCAGGCTGGCAGCACATTCCAGGGAAGGCACCACGCCTTCTGGGTCTATGCCGCGTTCAAAGCGATAGGATGCCTCAGTCGAAAGTTTCAATGCCTTGGCTGTACGTCTTACCTGAGATGGCTCGAACCAGGCACTCTCGAGCAATATGTCAGTTGTATTAGCGTCGACCTCGCTGTTGGCCCCTCCCATGATGCCGGCAACTGCCACAGGCCTGTCAGCATCTGCAATTACGAGCATTTCTGGACGTAATTCCCGCTCCTTGCCATCAAGGGTTTCAATACGCTCCCCCTGCCTTGCACACCTGACCCTGATTTCCGGGCCGTGAAGCTTTGAAAGATCAAAGGCGTGCAGAGGCTGCCCGCGCTCCAAAAGGATGTAGTTGGTGATATCCACCACATTGTTGATCGGCCTTACAGAACAGGCGACGAGGCGCCTTCTCAACCAGTGGGGCGATGACCCAATGGTGACGCCCTTTAAGACTGCTCCGGCATAACGGCGGCACAGATCCGGCTTTTCAATGATTATGGGGACAGGCGCCGCTTCTTTTTGGGCAGGAACAACAGGATCATATCCCTTCATCTCAAGTTCTACGTCGAGAACGGCCGAGGCTTCCCTTGCCACGCCCAGAACGCTCAGGCAGTCAGCCCTGTTGGGTGTTATGCCTATTTCAAGGACAAAATCTTCAAGGTCAAGGGCCTTTTCCAGAGAGGTGCCGGGCGCAACGCCTTCATCCAGCTCCATAACCCCCTCATGGCTGTCACCCACTGCCAGTTCATATCCTGAACATAGCATTCCCTTCGAGGCCACCCCATGGACCTTGGCATCCAGAACCTCCTGCCCGTCTGGCAAAAGGGTGCCAGGGGGGGCATAGGCTGATATCATGCCTTCTTTTACGTTGGGTGCACCGCACACCACCTCTGCCTGCCCTCTTGTGCCGGCGTCAATGGTGCAGATAGTCAGGCCTTTGCCCTCGGGATGGGGCCGCACCTTTGTGATCCTTGCTGCAACTGCTCGCTGCAGCCACGGGTATGCAGGCTCGACACCTTCAACCTCGAGGCCGGCAAGAGTGAGCCTAGCTGCCAGTTCATCAACCGGTATGTCGCAGGCAGGGATGAATTCCTTGAGCCAGGAAGTTAATACAAGCATAATATTCCAGTCAGAATTGAGATAAGAAAGCTACATCGTTTTCATAAAAGAGGCGGATATCATCAATGCCATATTTGAGCATGGCTATCCTTTCCACCCCGAGTCCAAAGGCAAAACCACTATATTTTTCCGTGTCATAGCCCACATGCCTGAATACAGCAGGATGAACCATGCCTGCCCCCAGGACCTCCAGCCAGCCTGTCTGGGAGCATACCCTGCATCCCCTGCCTCTGCACATCACACATTGTATGTCTACTTCGGCACTCGGCTCCGTAAAAGGAAAGAAACTGGGCCTGAAGCGCACCGAGGTTTCAGGATCAAAGATCTCGTGCACAAACAGGGTGAGAACACCCTTCAGGTCTGCAAAAGAGACATCGGTATCCACCATCAACCCCTCCACCTGGTGAAACATGGGCGTGTGGGTCACATCGGAATCACACCTGTATACCTTTCCAGGCGCTATGATACGCAGCGGGGGCTGCCTCTTTTCCATGGTCCTGACCTGGATGGGCGAGGTATGGGTACGCAGCAGCACCTTGTCGTCAACATAAAAGGTGTCTTGCATGTCCCTTGCCGGATGATCGGGCGGAATGTTGAGGGCCTCGAAGTTGTAGTAGTCTAGCTCGATTTCTGGCCCTTCTTCTACGCTGAACCCCATCCTGGTGAACACAGAGGCGATCTCATCCATCACCTGGGTTATGGGATGCAGGGTGCCGTAAGGCCGCCTGCGGCCAGGCAGTGTTGGATCAAAGCCGCTGATCAGCCTGTCTTCTGGGGCTGTTTTTTCAAGATCTTCCTTTCTGGCGGCAAGGGCCTTTTCAAGTGCCCTCTTCACCTCATTGGCAAGCTTTCCAACCCTGGGTCTCTCTTCGGCAGGCAGCCTTCCCAGGCCCTTCAATATCCTGGTTACAGCACCCTTTCTTCCAAGATATTTGACCTTGATCTGGTCCAGGTCTGAAGGGGTTGAGGCCTCCTCCAATGCCTTCAAGGCCTCTTCCCTTATGGCATGGAGCTGCTCCTCCATGAGGTCTAGAGTACCGATTTCGCCTTTTCGGTTATGGCAGCAAAGGCCTTGGGATCGGTGACTGCCAGGTCGGCCAGGACCTTGCGGTTAAGATCAATGCCTGCCTTCTTCAGACCGCCCATGAATTTGCTGTATGAAAGCCCATTCATGCGGCATGCGGCATTGATCCTGGCGATCCACAGCCGCCTGTACAGGCGCTTCTTCTGCCTCCTGTCCCGGAAGGCGTAACAGAGACCCTTTTCAACGGTCTCCTTGGCCTGTTTGAAACATCTGTGCCTGGCTCCCCAATATCCACGTGCCAGTTTGAGAACCTTTTTTCTTCTCCTGCGGGCCTTAAAACCCCTTTTTACCCTTGGCATTGTTGCTCGAACTCCTTCTCAAAAAGATTTTACTGTTTATTGCTGTCTTCCAGATTAAGCCTCAGGGTCAAATGCCTGGCATCATGCGCCTTATCTGCGTCATCATGGCATCTGAAAGAACAGCTGGCTTTCTCAGATTGCGTTTTCTCTTCCGGGTCTTTTTGGTCAAAATGTGGCTCTTACCTGGTTTTCTGAACATGACCTTGCCGCTTCCGGTCACCTTGAAGCGTTTGGCAGCAGACCTCTTGGTTTTAATCTTAGGCATTGTTTACTCCTTGCAGAAACACTCTTTTTATAAAGAGGACGATACCCTCCTCTTTTTATAATCGAAAGCTGGTAACCGAAGAGATTTACCCCTTAATGGGGCCAAGGTCAATCCTTTTTGGGGGCCAAGATCATATTCATTGTTCGGCCTTCCATGGTGGCCATGTGTTCAGGCACTGCAATATCAGACATTTCCTCAGCAATCTTTTTAAGCACTTCCGCCCCCTGGCCTGAGTGGACGATCTCCCTCCCCCTGAATCGGACCGTTACTTTTACCTTGTTGCCTGCCTCCAGAAACTGCCTGATCTTCTTTTTTTTCACATTGAGATCATGAACGTCTGTCCTGGGACGCATCTTGATCTCCTTGACCTGGATGAAGGTCTGCTTCTTTTTGGCTTCCTGGGCCTTCTTGGACTGTTCATACTTGAACTTTCCATAGTCCATGATTCGGCAAACAGGGGGCTTGGCCTGGGGAGCAACCTCTACCAGGTCAAGGCCGCGCTCTTCTGCCTTTGCTAAGGCCTCCCGCAATGGCATAACACCGAGCTGGGTGCCGTCCTCATCTATCAGCCTTACCTCACCGGCCCTTATCCTCTCATTAACGTTGATTCGCTGTGCCTTGGCGATCTTTACACCTCCTAGTCTTGATTACGGCCTTTTATGGCCATGGAAAAAACAGATTCTATCTCTTCTTTTGCCATTTTTATGAATTCATCCACGCTGCACGCCTCGAGCTGCTCCCCATCCCTTCGCCTGGGGCTCACCAGGCCTTGTTCCGCCTCCTTGTCTCCAATAATTATCATATAGGGGACCTTTTCAAGCTGCGCCTCCCTTATCTTCTTGCCGAGTTTTTCATTGCGCAGGTCAGCCTGGGCCCTTAAGCCGGCGGCCTTCAATCTTTGAAGCACCTCAACTGCCCAATCATCCTGCCTGTTGGTGACGGTGAGGACCGATGCCTGTACCGGCGCCAGCCACAGCGGAAAGGCCCCGGCATAATGCTCTATCAGCACCCCGAAGAAGCGCTCCAGGGATCCCAAGAGGGCGCGATGTATCATGATCGGCGCGTGGGGGTGGCTGTCTTCCCCAATATATTTAACGTCAAAACGCTCTGGAAGGTTGAAATCCACCTGGATAGTGGAACATTGCCAGGAACGATCCAGGCAATCCTTGATCTTTATATCGATTTTGGGGCCGTAGAACACCCCCTCGCCTGGATCGATCTCATACTCCAGGCCTTGGGCCTCGAGGGCCTGCTTCAAGGCATTGGTGGCGCACTCCCAATTTTCTTCCGATCCTACATATTTGTCCGGCCGGGTGGACAAGTAGATATCATAACGGTCAAAGCCGAAGACCCTCAACACGTACAGGGTCATGTCCAGGATGTCGTGGATCTCGCTGTCAAGCTGGTCCAGGCGGCAGAAGACGTGGGCATCGTCCTGGGTAAAACCCCTGACCCTCATGAGTCCGTGCAGGGTGCCGGTGCGTTCGTAGCGATAGACCGTGCCCAATTCACACCATCTGAGCGGCAGCTCCCTGTAGCTCCGGCGCCTCGAATTGTACACTGCGATGTGGAATGGGCAGTTCATGGGCTTGATCTGATATTCCACCTCATCTATTTGCATTGGTGCGTACATATTCTCGGCATAGAAATCGAGGTGTCCGCTCCTCTTCCAGAGTTCGCGCTTTGCTATGTGGGGGGTAAAGAGCATTTCATATCCACGGTCCAGGTGTGCCTTTCTCCAGAAGTCCTCAATGGCCTTGCGGATCCTGCTTCCCTTTGGATGCCACAACACAAGCCCTGGCCCCACCTCTTCCTGAATGGAAAAGAGGTCCAGTTCCCTGCCGATGCGCCTGTGATCCCTCTTTTTGGCCTCCTCAAGGCGCTCCAAGTGCTTCTTCAATTCATCCTTTGAAAAGAAGGCTGTGCCATAGATGCGCTGGAGCATAGGCTTTGATTCATCTCCGCGCCAATAGGCCCCTGCAACACCTGTAAGCTTGAATGCCTTTACATAGCCAGAGTGGGGAATGTGGGGTCCGCGGCACAAGTCCTCGAAACCATCCTGTGAATAGATGGACACCTCCTTTTCGCCTTCCTGCTCCAATTCCTCGATGATTTCAACCTTGTATGTCTCGCCCATCGATTCAAAACGTGCCTTTGCCTCATGAATGGGCACGTCCCTGCGTTCAAAGCGGACCCCCTTTTTGATGATCCGCTTCATCTTCGATTCTATCTTTTTCAAATCCTCCGGGGTGAATGGGCGCTTGTAGTCAAAATCATAGTAAAAACCCTGCTCAACTGCTGGCCCGATGGCCACTTTTACTTCCGGGAAGAGTTCCTTTACTGCCTCGGCCATAATATGGGCAGTGGAGTGCCGCAGCGTCTCAAGGGCCTCCGGCTCGTTCTTGTATACAGGCTCCAGGGTGCAATCCTTGTCCAGTGCAGTAAAAAGATCCCGGGGCTGGCCGTCAACCCTGGCCAGCACAACGTCTCTCATGCCCTTTTTACCCAGCTTCTTTTCAAGGATTTCATAAATAGTCATTCCCGTTGGCACCTCTTCAATGCTCCCATCAAACAGGGTTACTTTGACTGCCTCTTTGCTTAATCTATTCATTTCCATTTACCGAACGCAAAAAAGGCACCTTCTATTCCCGCGCGGGCAGAAGATGCCTTAGGACCAAAGTGGTAGGCGCGGGCGGGATCGAACCGCCGACTTCTACCGCGTCAAGGTAGCGCTCTCCCCCTGAGCTACGCGCCTGTAAAAATTGCATTTATGTTTACCATATCTATTAGCCACAAAGCAGGGTGTGAATAACAAGATTTGGCTGGGGTGTCAAGGCGCAAGGGCCAAACCCCAGGCTGAAATCATGGAAAACAGCGCCCCAAGACCGAAAAGCAGGCCCAGCTCTTTCGCCTGCCGCATATTATCCCCAAACACGCCTGCCAGCAAACCTCCCAGGAGAAAACCTGCCAAAAAACCAAAAAGGTGGGCAAGAATATCCACATTTCCACCACCCGTACCCAAAAGGGCCAGAAGGGCCAGGCCTGCTCCAACAGGTTTCAGGACCGCCTGCAGGCCCCCTTCCCTTGTCTTGAAAGAACGTATTGCAGCCACTCCGCCCAGGGCACCGAAGATGGCCGTGGAAGCGCCGATCGATAAGTGATCCCCTCCGTGAAACATGGCATTGAGGTAGTTGCCGGCTGCCCCTGAAAATATGGTAAGGAACCAGCCGGCCCCTGGCCCGGTCTCCTCGATAAGCCACACCACAACAAAGCCCCCGGTCGCCACATTGCTGAAAAAATGGCCAGGGTCTGCATGGAGCATCAACGCGGTAAAGGCGCGCCACCATTCTCCTGTGGCAATCTTTGAGGCATCTGCTGCACCGATTTTCATGGCAGTCTGCCTGATTTCGGGTCTGAAAAAGAGGGACAACAAGCCTGCGGCAGCAGCAAGGCTCCAGATGCTTTCCTTGAGATATCGAGGCCTTGAGGGGCTCGGTGGTTTCACCTCGTCGAAACGGTTTTCCTGGATGTAGAGTTCCACTTCCCTTGCCGCCTCTTGCCAGAAATGCGCAGGGACCATTACCAGATAGCCTGAATCAACCTTCTCGAGCCAGGATGGAATGTGCCTTGCGGCCAGGACCAGGGACCATTCGGAGGCTTCTTTCCAACTGAGGGCCTCCTGTTGCACCGGAACGAGTTGTGACTTAGTGTAAGTTGTGTCCATAAGATTTTGCCAGGTGCATGATACTATAAAATGAAAAAGAAAATATCTGAAACAAGATATTCCAAGGCCGTGCTTTTTGACATGGATGGTGTAATTCTCGATTCCATGCCTTACCATGTCAAGGCGTGGCAGGATGCCTTGTCTGAAATAGGCCTGACCGTGCCGGCAGAGCTCATTTATCTGCACGAAGGGGCCATTGAGCCTGAAACCGCTGTCAGGATCTTCTGCGAAAATGGATGCACCATTGACGAAGATGGTTTCCACAGGCTCTTCCGCAGACAGAGGGAGATATTTTCCAGCCGGTATCAAGGCAGTGTCAAGCCCTATGACGGTGTGGAAGGGCTGCTTTCGAGGCTGCAGGAAAAGGGATGGGCCATGTCTCTCGTGACCAGTTCCCACCGCGAAGTGCTGGAAAAGGTGCTGCCGGGGTCCATACTCGGTTTCATGAGTCACGTAGTCACAGGTGACGAGGTAAAACGGCGAAAGCCCCATCCAGACCCCTACCTGGCTGCCATGATGGCACTTAATAGTGGTCCTGCAGAGGCCCTCGTGGTGGAGAACGCCCCTGCTGGCGTAAAGGCCGCAAAGGCTGCTCAACTCAAATGCGTGGCCCTAACCACCACCCTTTCCGCTGAGCATCTCAAAGAGGCAGATGAGATCGTGCCTGACCATGAGGCACTTGCCGACTACCTATTGAATAAAGGCTACCTCTAAAAATTAGGATTTTTGTTAAAGGGCAAGGCGCGCGAAAAAATAACCGCAGACATATTGTTGATATTTCGAGGATTATTTTTTGAGTGCAACGCAGCCATTGGGCAAAAAGACAATTTTTAGAGGCAGCCTAAAGATCATCCCTGTTGAGCCATTGCGTAGCTCTTCAAGCTTTCCAGTGCCTTTGAGCTTCCAAGGGCAACGATGATATCCCCAGCCTTCAAGACGAAATCTGGCGGCGGGCTTACGGTCATCTCCCTGTCTTCTCTTTGAACCGCAAGCACAGATGCACCAGTCTTCTGGCGCAAAGAGGCCTGCTGCAGGCTCAAGCCGTCCAGATAGGAATTTTCCTTTATCTCGATCTGCTCGATCTGCAGGTTGAAGCCGGTTGCATGTACCGCTAGGTCGAGAAATTCGGTAACAGTAGGCTGCAAAATGGCGAGGGCCATTCTGCGTGCGCCAATCTCGTAGGGAGAGATCACCTTGTCTGCCCCTGCCTGGATCATCTTCTGTTCAGCATTGGCATCATCTGCCCTGGCCACGATTATCAGGCCTGGATTGAGCGATCTGGCAGTCAATGTAGCGTACACATTCTTGGGATCGGTGGGAAGCACGCATATAACACCGCGTGCCCTTTCAACGCCTGCCTGCCTGAGAGTCTCATCATGAGTGGCATCCCCTGGTATGAATAGAAAACCGTCGTTTTCGATCTCCTTCTGGATCTCGGGGTCGTTTTCTACAATAACCACGGGCAATCCCCTGTTTCGCACCGCCTTTGCGATGGTTCGGCCGATACGCCCATATCCGCAAACAATGTAGTGACTCCGAAGCCTGCCTATTGCCTTGTCCATCTTTTTTCTACCCCAGATGCCTTTGATGTGCCCTTCAAGGGCTGCTTGGGCCAATATGCTGACCGAATATGATACCAGGCCCAGGCCCGTGAGAAGCAGGAATATGGTAAAAACCCTGCCCATGGGCGTTAAGGGATGTACTTCCCCGTATCCCACAGTGGTAAGCGAGATAACCGTCATGTAAGCGGAGTCCAGTAGGCTCCAGTCCTCGATGACCATGTACCCTATGACTCCTCCTGCCAGCAGAACCAGCAGCAGAATGACGATGAGCACCAGCCTCACTCTGGTTTGAGCTGTCATCAGGGCCTTGGCCATGCCTTGTCTACAGCCTCTACAATTTCACTGCCCTGGACAAGACCTTGCTGAAGGACGTCAGACCGAGGATATAATCCTGCGGAAGATGCACGTGGATCACACGCCTGTTCTCATGATCCAGGGCCTTGAAATCCCCAACGGCCTGTGCGAATTGAATGTGCCAGAAGGACATGTCGTAGCCAGGGACAGGCGGATACTCTTTTGCACGCTTCCTGGTAAAAATGATAAAGCCCACAGACATGGGGCCTCCCTTGTGGATCTGGCCTGTAGAATGGAGATATCGGGGCCCGAATCCCAGGGTGGTGGCACAGCCGCGTTCCTGACGCACCAGGTGGCGCATTTCGCCAATAATCTCCTCTACCTTTGGATCGTAGGGCAGATAGGGGAGAAAACCCACGTAGCCCCAAGAGGGAATCACATAGAGCATGTCTCGAAGCGCCCTGGCCAGGCTTTTCATGGACACCGCAACCAGTTTTGAGGCGGTAAAATTTATGTTTGACTGGGCATCCACCCAGAACTTGACCGGCATCTTCTTGTCCCTCTGGTAGATCTCCATTATCTCCCTGGTCTTTTCCTTGGCCACTTTTACGTCTGGCTCGTTGAAGGGATTAACCCCGATGAAGACCGAGGCCAGGGCGATTGCCATCTCCCAGAGGAAAAACTGCCCTCCAAGATCATAAGGATCGCCTAGGGAAAGCTCGTATACTGGAAAATCCGCCTCTTTTAATTCCTGAATAAAGGACTGATAGGTCTCCTCTTCAGGAAGATTTGCATTTTTGAAATATGCAAATATGCGTTCACCGCCATAGAAGCCGGGGATACCCGTGGATTCTCCAACCACGGGAACAATGCCCCTGGTTTCCTTGCCAGTGCTCTCCGCAATGAGTTGTTCAAGCCACAGGCCAAAGGCTTCAAAGGGCTTGTCTGCAAGAAGGCTCAGCTTGTCCTTGCTCTGCATGCCAAATTCACCCAGAAATTCGCCAAGCCTGCATGCGGGATTCTCGTCCCAGTCAACATCGGGGCCGCAGCTGGCTGCCATCTCCTCTCCCCTGGACAAAAGCCTTTCAATATCGATCCCAAGAAGGGCTGCAGGCACGAGGCCGAAATAGGACAAGGCCGAATACCTTCCGCCAATATCCGGCATGTTCAAAAAGGTCTTCCTGAAGCCTTTTTCCCCTGCCAGCTTTTCAAGCGGGGTTCCAGGATCTGTTATGGCAATGAAGTGCCTTCCAGGCTCTTCGACACTTCCTTCCACAATGGGCCAGAAATAGTTGAATTGGGCATTAGGCTCCACTGTAGTGCCAGATTTACTTGCAAAGACAAAGAGGGTTTTGTCCCAATCCTTCTCACTTTCAACCTTTTCGATCTCTGCAGGATCCGTGGTGTCAAGCACTTCAAGCCTGGGATATTCGGCAGCGCTGCCGAAGATCTTGCTCAACACAAGGGGACACAGGCTTGAACCGCCCATGCCGAGGAGGATGACCCGTTCAATGCCTTCATCCTTTATCTCCCGGGCAAATTCCTTTATCTCCGGCAGGCATGATCTCATCTTGGGAAACAGATCCAGCCAGCCCATGCGATTGGCTATGGAAGCCTGCTCTTCCTTGTCTTCGGACCACAGCGAAGGATCCTTTTCCCACAATCTCTTGAGTATCTCCTGTTTTTCCGATTTTCCTACATATGATGGACGAATGAACACAGGGTAGCCTCCTCTCATGGATACAAGATTATATTGTGGCCCTGAAGGCCTGGATATGCTTTCGAGAATCTACGTTATGGTGTTATATTTTGCAATTTTTTAAAGGCCGCCTCTAAAAATTGTCTTTTTGTCCAATGGCTGCGTTGCACTCAAAAAATAATCCTCGAAATATCAACAACATGTCTGCGGTTATTTTTTCGCGCGCCTTACCCTTTAACAAAAATCCCAATTTTTTGAAGTGGCCTAAAGAGGATTCATGGAATCAAAACGGCAGCTCCCTTTATTTTGCCCGCACGAAGATGATCCAGGGCCTCGTTTGCCTGTTCCAGCCTGAACTTTATTGTTTCGGTGGTTACAGGGATCTCCGGGGCAAGGGACAAAAACTCGATCCCATCCCGCCTGGTCAAATTTGCTACGGATTGAATGGCACGCTCCCACCACAAGATGTCATATGACATTTCTGGGATTTTGCTCATATAGATGCCAGCCAGTATCAATCTTCCCCCCTTGTCCAGGGCCTTCAACGCCTGGGGAACGAGGGGGCCGGCAGGGGCAAAAATTATGGCCGCATCCATGGGTTCAGGCGGCATCTCGTCTGATCCCCCGGCCCATGCCGCCCCCAGGGACATGGCAAATTTCTGTTTTTCTCGGTCGCCAGGCCTTGTAAAGGCAAACACCCTTTTATTTTCGTGAACCGCCACCTGGATGATGATGTGTGCTGCAGCGCCAAAGCCATAAAGGCCAATGGTAGATGCATCCTTTATAAAGGAGTAGGACCTGTATCCTATCAGGCCTGCACAAAGAAGCGGTGCAGCCCCAGCAGCAGCGCCTGACCAATCCAGGGGAAAGGTGTATGCTGCTTTGGAGACACAATATTCAGCGTATCCGCCATCCATGGTGTATCCAGTAAACTTGGCATGCTCGCACAGGTTTTCCCGGCCTTTCACGCAATACCTGCACCTTCCGCAGGTGTATCCCAGCCACGGCACCCCTACCCTCTGGCCCACCTTGAGGCCTGTTACCTTGGTGCCCATTTGTTCGACTCTTCCCACAATCTCGTGGCCCGGGACCAGGGGAAGCTTGGGGTCGGGCAATTCACCGTCTACAACATGAAGATCAGTCCGGCACACTCCGCACGCCTCGACCCTGATCAACACCTCGTCTGAGCCAGGTTCCGGGACAGGAAGCTCTTTAAGGACCAGGGGGCTACCTTGTGCCTCCAGAACCATGGCTTTCATATATTTTTGCATATATGCCTTCCCCAAGGCTCAACAATATTCAAGGCGATTCCCCTCCCTTTGAACCGGCTGATGGTTCCCGGCGGCATGCTGGGCTTTCAGGCTCCGCTTGTCCACCTTTCCTGCGGCAGTTTTTGGAAGCTCAGGGCAAAACACTACATACTTTGGTACCATGAATGGTTCAAGATTGTCCATACAATGTCTCTTCACTGAAGATTCGCTAAGTTCCGCACCGGCTGCAGGAACGATATAGGCCTTTATTGCCTGTCCGAGAAGCTCGTCTTCAACCCCTATCACCGCAACTTCAGCCACCCCTTGCAACTCGCTCAAAACCTCTTCTATTTCCCTTGGGCTGACCCTTTCACCCTTAGTCTTTATGAGGTCATCTTTTCTGGCGATGAAATATAGATAGCCATCTTCGTCTCTTGTAAAGAGATCGCCAGTGAAGAGCAGCACCTCCCCTGGATATCTCCCTCTTCTAAATACTTTGGCAGTTTCCTCGGGGGCATTCCAATAACCTTGCATCACATTGGCACCCCTGACAACCAGCTCACCCACCTCACCAGGCCTCACCTCTTCACCATTCCGGTTAAGAATGTAGACCTCTTCATTTGGTATCGGAATTCCCACTGATTCAGGCCTTCTTTTCAATTCCTCTGGCGGAAGGTATGAAACGCGCTTGCATTCGGTAAGACCGTACATGGAATAGATCTTGACATGCGGAAAAAGCTCTTGAAGTCCCTTTATGTGCGCTACAGGCAGAGCGGCAGCCGTGTTGGTGATATAACGAAGCGCGGAAAAATCAAGCGCCTTAAGGCTTTCCATCTGCAAGAGCATGGCGGCCATGGTAGGCACGATCGGGAAACCGGTAACCGACTCCTTTTCGAGCAGCTGCACCACCTTTGCCGGGTACACGAAAGATCTTTCCAAGACCAGGGTTCCGCCAAAAAGAAATGTCATCAGCAACTGATACAGGCCGTAGTCAAAGGCCAGGGGCAGACAGTTCAAGATTACGTCACTTTCCCTGTTTTCCAAATATTCGATAATGCTTGAAGCGGCTGAATATATGTTTTGATGTGTGGACATGACCCCCTTGGGCTTACCAGTTGAACCTGAAGTATATATTATTGCCGCCAGGTCCACATCTATTGTCTTAACACGCTGGAGCAGCGCCTCGTGCGCTCCTGCTTCCACTATTTCGCTCCATGAGACGTGACAGGGAACAGTCGATGCAGTGTCCACTGCCTGCGGAACTTTTTTTGCCCAAATCACACATTTCAGGTCTGGTGTGTCTGAGAGGATATCGATCAATACCCTGGCCTTGGATCCATGGGTCACGATAAAAGCAGCCCCTGAATCCCTCAAGATGTAGCCAAGTTTCTTGGACTTCATGGCAGGATTCAGCACAACAAAAGTGGCACCGCACTTGGCTATTGCAAAGATTGAAATCGCAGCTTCAGGAGAATTATCCAAGAAAATCGCTACACGATCGTGGCGCTTGAGCCCAAGCTCAACCAGGCTGGCTGACAGGGCACTACTCATTTCATCTATTTGTGAATATGTAAGGCGGGTTGAACCACAAACCAGGGCGATTTTATCAGGATGGGCCTCTGCAGAGCGTTCAAGAAAATTTTGTACCAGCATAGGCATCTCTTTTTTGAAAATTTTCTACAGGCTACCTCTAAAAATTGTCCTTTTGCCACGCCAGAGCATGGCTGCGTTGCACTCAAAAAATAATCATCGAAATATCAGCAACATCTCTGCGGTTATTTTTTCGCGCGCCTTGACCTTGAACAAAAATCTTAATTTTTAGAGGTAGCCAACGCACGATTTAAAAGATCTCCTAATTTAAATAATAGCCATCTTTTTCACTGCCTCAACCGTGACCAATATGCCCTTTTCAACAAGGAGATTTTTCATCATCCGCCTTGCAGAAATGAATTGCTCTGTTGCATAAACGGTTTTCCATGGCCGATTTTTCCCCAAAATCAGTGGCCTGCAGGGCAAATATTCCAACATTTCTTGATTTTGTCCGATTATTAATGTTAGAAACCCGGCATATTGTGTTTTGTGCCTTCAAGGAGCTTATGGAGAATCGTGATGCGCATTTTATTCGTCCTCGTCTTGGCGTGTTCCATTGCATTTGGTTTCCTTTCAGCAGATGCCCTATCTGGTGGCGGCCAACATTATCCAAATGGAGCAGAAGGTTTTCTGTGCGGCGTGGCTCCAGGGCCTGGTGCCTATATGGTCAACTACAGCGCCTGGTACACGGCTTCTAGGCTTAACCTGGATGATGGTAATGAACAAAAGGGCCTTGATTTTCATGTAAATGTCTTTGTAGACGCACCCAGATTCCTGTTTTTCCCAGGCCTTAGGATACTTGGTGCAGACTATGGTTTTTACTTTGCCCTGCCAATCTACTACGCAGATCTTAAAACCTCGTATATGGGATTTGACCTCATGCGTGATCACTCCTCAGGCATGGCGGATCTGGTCTTCAGCCCGCTCATCCTCGGCTTTCACAGCAGGGACAAAAAAAAGCACATGATCATCGGGTTTGATGTATACGCACCAAATGGCCACTATGATCCATTTCATCCTGCCACTACAATAATGGCCAGGAATCACTGGACATTTGAACCCAATATGGCTCTATCCTGGATTTTGTCACACGGGATCGATCTTTCTGCAAAATTCATTTTGGACTTCCATACGGAAAACGATGATTACGTAGATATCATGCTTAATAAGGGATCACTGCGCCCAGGCAAGGAATTTCATTTCGATTACGCCTTAGGCATACCCTTGTCTGAAAAGATTCGCCTGGGCATGAATGGTTTTTACTATCAGCAGATAGAAGATGACAAAATCGATGGAAAGGCCATAAGTGATGAACGCGGTTTCGTATGGGCCCTTGGGCCGGCCATAAAATATTCGGGTACTCGCTGGTCGTTGATCTTCAAACAGCAGTTTGAAATTGCTTCCAGAAACCGCCCTCAGGGAAGCTTTTCCTGGATGAAGTTTCAATTTGAATTTTAGCCCCTGTTTTAAGGCCACATCTTTATATAAGGGTAGAACGACTCATTTCCCAACACAATAGACTGAAATTACAGAAATATTCTTTACAGGCTCTATTGTAGCATCCGTTTCCCTCCGGTCGATCTGGGCCTTTCTTTCATTGCTACTGAAGTTAAGCTGTTTTATAATTATATTCATAAATTATTTTGAATATATGATGATATTAAATAAAAATCATAAAATATTTTTGAATCAATGTAAGTAATGGTGCAGGACATTGGCAGCGATTAAGAACCGCCGCTTCCAGGCAGCATAAACCATAAGGCTGCCTCTAAAAATTAGGATTTTTGTTCAAGGGCAAGGCGCGCGAAAAAAATAACCGCAGACATATTGTTGATATTTCGAGGATTA
>JALVPX010000221.1 GCA_027031565.1 Deltaproteobacteria bacterium
GGACATGACAGAGACCTCCTTTTATTTGATTAGGCTCAAATAATTTGTCTCTGTTTATGTCCACCTTCAACTCTCTAATTCAACACAGGTACTCATATGCCGGAAGAACCAATTTTACTTGATTACTGTCACGTCCCAGGTGAGTAATACTGTGCTAGTATGCCGCCATGTTTAGGACCTGTCTTTTTGATGTCGGAACGGCTCATACATACTTTATCGGCCATGCCGGGAATCTCCAGCCCCAGTGACATATTGTGCATCCAACCGCCATTGCGCTGCGGGCTTCGGCATTGCTTCATGGCAGTTCTAGCAAGACTGCTTGAATTATCGATGTCAGCAAGTCATCCCACCCGGTCTTTCTTAATTTATCCTGCAGATTTCTATTCTATTGTTCCAGCTGCAGAGGCTTCTTCTTCAAAATTTCGGATTAAGGCAGGCTTCAAACTAAGGCCTCAAACAAGATCAAAGTGTAGGCCCAAGGAAGGAATGAGGCGTAGGCTTTTAACCATTCGACAATCTTAACGAATCATCCCCATTTGTGTCGAAAAAAAGTCTCATTAATTTTATCAAGAAATGCATATCTAATTGAAATAAATGAGAAAATATTTTATCGGAAAAATGGCACATTATTTGTGATATCACGTTTCATGAGTTGGCCAACTCAGCAAATAAAAGACTCACACAGGAGGTCAGAAATGAAAGAGATTAAAAAGAGTATTTTAATCATACTGTTGGGATGTGTTCTTCTCGGAATTCCTGTGGTATCCAATGCAGGATTTGGCATGGGACCAGGGAACGGCACAGGGCCAGTTATAAACATCTATGATGGGACTCCAGTAACCGTAAGTGGAATAGTGACAAGCCTGGGGACCCAAGGCCAAGGTATGAGCATAGACACTGGCACAGAGGTCGTGACTATCTATGGTATAGGGCCAGTCCGTTATTGGGCCATGTTGGATGTGGCCAGGCCCCAGATAGGAGAGTCTGTGGAAGTGCAGGGCTACAAGGTCACGTTTTCTGATGGCACATCCAAGATCATAGCTACAACAATAAATATAAATGGAAGCGAGATACAGCTCAGGGATCCAGACAGCGGGGTACCGCTTTGGCGCAATGGGTTTGTGGGTAGAGGCAGAAATCGTTAAAGCAAGAGAACAGTCGGCCCTCATGTGCCATCACTGTAAAAGAAGGCTATTGCCCGGGCCCAAACATTTATCTGGAAAAAGGGGGTGAGTTAATGCCCCCTTTAAGAGTTTTACAATTTTTTGCAGAAAAAACAGACACTGTCTACGGGAGGTTTAAATATGAGAGATAAAAGGCTTGGTTCAACAAATGACGTACTTGACCGCCAATCTGCTATAGGCTTTGCTCTTGCGCCGTGTTGGCAGGTGCCCAGAATGTTCCGCGCCAGAACCACCAAATCTTGTTAGCAAAAATTAACTTGGGGATGATACAGTGAATATTCGGAAAATCACATCATTGACTTTGCTACTCTCGTTTGTACTTTGCATTCTGACGAGTGTTATACTTTACATTGCGCCACATGGCCGAGTTGCATATTGGTCAAATTGGCATCTGTTTGGCTTAAGAAAGACGCAATGGAGTGAGTTACACCTCAATTTAGGCATTCTCCTTTTATTAGCTGGCTGTTTGCATATTTACTATAATTGGAAACCAATAACTGCCTATTTAAAAAACAAATCAAAAAAAATGAAGGTGTTTAATGTAAATTTTAATATTGCTTTGATACTCACCCTCGTTGTTGGTATCGGGACTTATTTTCAAATTCCACCAATGAGCACTATAATTAATCTTAGCGAATCAATTAAGGATTCAGCTGGCATTAAGTACGGCGAACCACCTTATGGTCATGCCGAGTTATCTTCATTAAAAATGTTTGCCAAAAGAGTGGGTCTTGATCTATCAAAAAGTATGGATTTACTTCGGCAGGCCGGAATCCATTTTGAAAATGAAACACAAACCATTAGTGACATCGCAAAGAAAAATAATCTTACGCCAAAACAGGTGTACGAGATTATTAAACCTGCAACTCAAGTAAAGGACACCAATGGATATTCTCTTTTTCCAGATCTACCACCGCCTGGCTTTGGCAGAAAAAAACTAGCCGAGGTTTGCGCTGATTTTGGTTTGGATCTCCATGAGATAATATATGCCCTGTCCAAGAAAGGAGTAAAGGCTGCGTCACAACAAAGCATTAAGGAGATTGCAGCAGAAAACAATATGGAACCAATGGCTGTTTTTGAGATAATCAGGGATGCTATTAACCCTTCTTAAGCTATGTGAAGAAATAAATGGAGACAAGACCAGCTGAACAATTGCATCCGTCTGGACAGCAAAAAGCGTGGACCCTTTCTGGCTCTGCTTTTTGCTGACGGTGATACATGACTTTAGCTCTCAAATCCGACAAACGGAGCGTTGGTGAAAGCTCAAGCGTCATTCATTGATTTTGTTTTAAAAGAGTGGCTGATTGTAGCATCTGGCGCAGGTTTAGTGCTGACGTCAGTTTATATTAAGCGCTTGCCGGCTTACTCTTCCGATGAAATGCAAGTCTTGTTTCTCCTGTTTGTGTTATTTGTCGCCGTAAATGGGTTACGGGAAAGCGGAGTTATATTAAAAGTTGCTCAAATAATAGAGAATGGAAAGCTCATACCATTAAAGCTGGTGGTAATAACCTTTTTTCTTTCAATGCTCGTAACGAATGACATCTCCTTAATAGTTATAGTGCCGCTTACCTTATCACTTGATGTAACTAGAAAGGGAATGCTTGTCATTCTCGAAGCGTTAGCCGCCAATGCGGGGTCGGCATTAACGCCTATAGGTAACCCTCAAAACCTTTTTATTTACTGGTTCTATAATATTCCTCCATGGCGATTTATCAAAACAATAGCCCCGTTATCTTTGGTATTCCTGGTTTTATTAATAATTGCCTCACTTTCCATTAGAACGCAGAGAAAGTTACAAGAAAGCAAGACCCTAAAAGTAAATAAAAACGCATATATTTATGGCGCGCTGCTTGCTGTTGTGCTACTGGCAGTTTTCCATGTTCTTCCAATATTAAGTGCCATAGTTGTCATCCTTTTTGCCCTGATTTTTGACCGAAAATCTTTAAAGGTTGATTATGCGCTATTATTTAGTTTCCTATTCTTTTTTGGTATCGCCGACAATCTAAAAGTAATCTTGGCTTCCGAAGTAGCTCATTCAGGGCATATTTTTCTGTTTTCTGCCATGGCAAGCCAAGTTATGAGCAATGTCCCAGCAGCACTATTGTTTGCCAATTTTACGCCCAAGTGGCAGGCATTGTTGTGGGGTGTGAATGCAGGAGGTTTTGGCAGCTTATTTGGTTCTCTAGCTAACCTGATCGCCTACAAAATATATGTCACAGACAAAGGTATTCATGATCCAGCTAGATTTACTGTCACGTTCCTCGCCATGGGTTACATTGCATTGTTTGTTTCAATAGGACTATATTTCCTCCTGTATAGTGCGGCCTTCGGCATTACCTCATAGAGATTCAGGGGACAGGCGAATATTAAGCCCTTATTTTTCTTTTCCGATAAACCTTGTCATGCCCTAAGTGTTCATCTGCGATGGTTAAGAGGATTGCAAAAAAAGGGAAAAACACTGGTAAGGAATTCTGGGCATGTAACGCCTTTCCAAAATGTCGGCACATTGAGCCAATAGATCCATAAACAAGAAAACCTTTAGGCGAAGCGTGCCAAGCCTTCCTCAAGGTGCGTTGATTTGATCCAAGGCAGTGTGCGGCTTTGGTTGTCTGTAAAAGGCCTATTCAAAGAGTGCCTCCACAAATTCCGAAGGATCGAACGGGCGCAGATCCTCCATCTTTTCACCAATTCCAATAAACCTGACCGGAATCTGCAATTCATTCACAATGCTCACCACGATGCCGCCTTTTGCAGTGCCATCCAGTTTGGTTAAAGCAATGCCTGTTACGGGTGTTGCTTCGTTGAAAAGTTTTGCCTGTGAAAGGGCATTTTGACCTGTTGTTGCATCCAGCACAAGCAGGACCTCATGCGGGGCATTAGGGATCTTCTTGGACATGACCCTTCGGATCTTCTTCAATTCTTCCATAAGGTTGACCTTGGTGTGCAGGCGCCCTGCAGTATCCACAATTACAACATCAATATCCCGTTTGAGCGCTGCTTCCATACCATCATAGGCGACTGCTGATGGATCGGAGTTGGGATTGTGCTTGATAACAGGCACATCGAGCCTTTTGCCCCAGATTTCGAG
Organism: Deltaproteobacteria bacterium; assembly: GCA_027031565.1. Taxonomy (GTDB): domain Bacteria; phylum Desulfobacterota; class Dissulfuribacteria; order Dissulfuribacterales; family JALVPX01; genus JALVPX01. The sequence goes on from JALVPX010000221.1 coordinate 4,273, forward strand.
CTGATCTATGGCAGCAGCCCTGAAGGTATCTGCCGCTACCAGCATGACCTTTTTACCTTTTGCCTTTAAGAAATGGGCAAGTTTCGCAATTGTTGTGGTTTTACCCACGCCGTTTACTCCAACCACCAACACCACGAAGGGGCCTTCCGGGTTTTCAAAGGTCAACTCTGTTGAAGGCTGGCTCAATTTTTCCTGGATCAATGCCTTGATTGCGTCTTTCAGGGCCTCGGTATCCTGGAGTTCATGTCTTTTGACCTTGTTACGCACTTCATCGAAGATCTCTTCAACAGTGGCCACGCCCATGTCTGACATGACCAATATCTCTTCGAGCTCTTCCAAGAGTTCTTCATCTATCTTCCGCTTTCCAAGCAGGAGTTCATCCATCTGGCGGACGAAACCCTGCCTGGTTTTGTTCATTTTCTCTTTCAGTCTTGAAAAAAAGTTTGTTTTTCCCATGGGTATTTTTTGTCTTTTCTAAGGATTTTTTAAAATAATTGCCAATTATGGCCTTGGCTAACCACAAGTTATCTGATATTAAGTAGTTAGTTGATATTCTGCAACTTTTTGAACAAAAGGGGTTTGGGAGTGAACAAGTCACAGCTTATAGAGATAATGGCCCAAGAACTTGGTGTTCACAGAAAGGTGGCTGAGAGCGTGGTTAAAGAGGTGTTTGATGCCATGACCGAGGCTCTTGTAAGAGGCGAAGGAATAGAAATTCGCGGTTTTGGGAGCTTCAGCGTGAGAGAGTATAGGGCATATACTGGCAGAAACCCCAAGACCGGCGAAAAAATAGCCGTAAAGCCCAAAAAATTGCCATTTTTCAAGGTAGGAAAAGAGCTTAGAGAGCGGGTCAAGGATAAAGTCCAAATAAAATAGCCTGCTGCCCGCTGTTACTCAATTTCAATCACTTCGAATCCATGTGCCAGCAGCAAGGCTGCGGCAACACCTAGGTTTGGGGCAAGGCCGCAAGATGGGCTCTTTGCCTTTAAGATGCACAGCGAGGGTTTGACCAATCGGGCTATATGCAGAGCAGCGTATGCCCCGTTCACGAATTTCCCGGTGACATCCACTTGATCCACCCTGGTGACTACTCTGGCCCTGCCTTCCAGAACATCCAGACCGCCGCCGCCGACTATTTCGGCAGCAGGCCGAGGAGTCGGAAGGCCCCCCAGCTGTTCAGGGCATATTGGAACCACGGTCCTGCCGGCGATTTCAGCCAGGCCAGGTCTCGAAATACTCTTTCCATCATAGCGGCTCGGCAAGCCCAAAAGGCAGGCGCTTACTATGACCGGCACCGATCCACCCAAATATTTATGTACGCATCACGCAGTGGCACTTATACAAAGGTTACAGGCCCTTCTTCCGGGTCTCTGGGTTCTATTTTCCCGATTATCCTGGCCTCTTCCCCTAGGGCCTGGATCTGAAACAGCACATCTTTTACGATGTTTTCTGGTAGTATCAGCACCATGCCAATGCCGCAATTGAAGGTCCTGAACATCTCCATTTCAGGAATATCAGCCTTTTTCTGCAAAAACTTGAAAATTGGATGCATCTCCCATGAGGATTTTTCAATGACCGCCTTGCACGACTGGGGCAGAATTCTTGGGAGGTTTTCTAGCAGGCCTCCTCCAGTTATGTGCACCATTCCGTTGATTTTATACTCCTTCAGTATCCTGAAGATGGTGTTTACATAAATTTTTGTGGGCGTAAGCAATATTTCGGCAAGGGGCTGATTGCCCAGGTCCTCCACTGTATCTTGGACCCCAAGACCCATATCTTCAAAAAAGATCTTTCTCACAAGGGAAAACCCGTTGCTGTGTAGGCCGCTAGAGGCCAGGCCAACTATTATGTTCCCTACACCGATGTCTGAACCATCTATTATCTTCTTCCTGTCAACCACTCCAACCGAAAAGCCTGCAAGATCATAGTCCCCTTCCTTGTAAAGCCCGGGCATTTCGGCAGTTTCGCCGCCAATGAGTGAACAATTTGCCTGTTTGCACCCCTCGGCAATGCCCTTGATCACTGCTTCACCCACCTCTGGTTCCAGTTTCCCGGTGGAAAAATAGTCGAGAAAAAAGAGGGGCCTTGCCCCGCATACGAGGATATCATTCACGCACATGGCAACCAGGTCTATGCCCACGGTGTCATGAATGCCCGAGTCAATGGCGATTTTCAGCTTTGTTCCCACGCCGTCCGTGGAAGAGACCAAGACAGGCTGCTCAAATTCCTCGATGTCCATGGCAAACATGCCTGCGAAACCGCCTATTTCGGTCAGCACCCCCTTTTTAAAGGTGGATGCCACAATTGGTTTTATTTTTTCAACAAGTCGGTTAGCCTTGTCTATATCTACGCCTGCTTCTGCATACAGGTCCTTGCCCATGTTTGCACTCCACTATAAACAGTAACAAAGTGAGATTGATGACCAACATTACATAAGATGAGCATGGTTGACAATTCCGACAGGAAAAAAGTTAAGGGAAAATTGCTGGGCCTCCCCCACGGCACCGATTATTCTATACTTGAAAAGATCGAATGGGCGGATTCTCTCTTTGAGGAATTTGGTTCAGATTTACTGAAGGATCCCAGGATCCAAGATGTGCTGTCCAGCTACAGGGCTGCCATAGCCGAGACATCAAAGGTGATGGAGGAAACAGGCGTTATTGCCGAATGCACCGATTGTGCAATAAATGACGGCGGCAGTTGCTGCGGTAAGGGAATAGAGGCAAAGTTCACGGTTGCCTTGCTCCTTTTGAACCGACTGCTTGGCAGTCGTCTTGACAAAGAACGGCAAGACATGGATGGCTGCTGGTTTCTGGGTGAAAGGGGATGCAAGATTGCGGCAAGGCACACTATTTGTGTAAACTATTTGTGCAAACGTCTGCAAAGGAATATTGCCAGAAACAAGCTCCAGAGGCTGCAGAGATATATAGGCGCTGAAGCTGATGCGGCCTTTGTTGCAGAAGAGGAACTCAAACAGTGGTTTCATACAAGGAAGAAGATGCAAGGTGGATGAAGCAGGCCCTGACCCTGGCAGAAAGAGCGCTAAAGTCAGGCGAGTTCCCCGTGGGATGCGTTCTCGTATCAGACAATGTCGTTGTGGGCAGCGGAGCCCGGCGCCACAGTAAAGATGGGGAGTTAAACGAATTGGATCACGGTGAAATCGTTGCGCTTCGAGATTGGCTGTCAGGTGGGGGCAGAAGGAACGGCACGGTGAGCGCCTATTGCACAATGGAACCCTGCCTCATGTGCATGGGGGCCTTGATCTTGAATGGTGTTGACAGGATCGTTTATGCCTATGAAGATGTCATGGGAGGGGCGGCGGGAATCGATCGGTGCACTCCCCTGACCGGCGCGCTGGAGAGTTTGGGCTATTACCGTGATCAAAACATATTTCAAGAACATCTTTATTGTTCAAACAACATCGAGATAGTCGGCGGAGTGTGCCGCAACGAGAGCCTTGCCCTGTTCAAAGAGTTTTTTAGAAACGAGCAGAACACCTATTGGAAGAACAGCCTTCTGGCCAAATATACCTTGAAAGTAGAATAAATGGAGCAGCCCTGGCCTCTGGCAAGTTCCATGATTTTGGACAAGGACCCTGAACGTGGCAGAACAGGAATCATTGATGAATATAGAAAAACGAACTGTGGAATTCAGCCCCCACAGCAGGAACATCTTTTTTCATATCCTTACCCAATGCAATCTGAAATGCAGCCACTGTTACATAAATCCCGAACAGCATGGAACAACAGTTCTGGACAAGGAAACAATATTCGAGTGGCTCAGAATACTGGTTGAATCTGAAATAGACCTCAGGCAGCTGCTCGGCCCCCATGTTGCGCCACAGGTCAACATTCCCAAGATTCCGCAGGAGACAAACGTCATTTTTTTGGGAGGAGAGCCCACGCTCAATCCTCATCTGCCAGACGCCATAAGCGAGGCGCAGCGCCTGGGGTGCCGTTCCATAACAGTGGATTCCAACGGCTACCTTTTCCACGATTTTCTGGAAAAGGTATCTCCTGACCAGCTTGATTTTTTGAGCTTCAGCCTGGATGGAAGCAAGCCGGCCGTAAATGATCCCATTCGGGGCGAGGGGGTCTTTGATGTGTGCACCCGAAACATCAGAAAGGCAGTTGCAAAAGGCTTTGCTACAAGCCTTATTTTTACCGTGAGCAGTAAAAATATAGATGATCTGCCCAACATGGTGCCCCTGCTTCGGGAACTGGGTATTGAACGTTTCTTCATCCAGGTGATCGGCATCAGGGGCAGGTCTGCAGGCGATTGGGCGTCAAACCTCCAGGTGGACCGGGAAAATTGGAACAGGATCGTGCCAGAAGTGGCGCAAGAGGTGGCCTCAAGCGGGATTCCTGTGACCTATCCCAAGGTATATCTCGATGAAAACGAGGAATTCGCCTGTGCAGGCCTGGTGGCGGACAACTATTTTGTATTTCCCAATGGACGTATCTACAGGTGTCCCTTGTGTGAGGATTACCCAATCCACTCCTTGGAAATAGGCCACAAGGGTTTAATGCCCAGGCCGCCTGTGCGGGAAAGCGATCTGTTCGTTTTGGATATCCCGGAAGGATGCGTGCTGAACAAGATATTGCATCCAGGAAACATTCGTTATGATGAGCACGGCAGGCCTGAAAGCAGGATCGCATGCTGCATGCTCAAGGAAGAACTCCTTTAAGAAGCCTTTCAACCCCTATCCGATGTTCTATCAAGTGCTGGTCCAGCATGATTTGTTCTGTCTGTTTCCAGGCATCCACGTCGATCCTCCCCGGCATGGCAAGGTCCTTCGGCAGCACAAGCTCCCTGGTAGCCTTTATTTGTTCCCGCAGCAAGGCATCGGGAACTTCAGGAGCATATTTCTTCAGCACCTTCACAGCATCCTCGAGATTTTGATCTGCGAGTGCCTCTGCCCATGCCTTCAACAGTGCCTTTGCAAACCTTTGAACCAGTTCCGGGTGCTGCTCAAAGACCTTTTTTGATGTGATAAGGGAATTGGCCACGAATCTGATGCCATATTTGGCAGGGTCCAAGAAGCAGGCTTCTTCGCCTTTCTGGGCCATCTTTTGTCTCAAAAGGATTCCCTGGGTGTTTCTGTAAACAGGCCACAAATGGACAATACCTTTCCAGAATGGGTTAAAATCATAATGTACGGCATAAAGCTCCATCTGGTCAGGGTTAAGTTTATATTTAGCGAGCAGGGCCATTAATATTGCCTCGTCGTTTCCGCCGAAGGTTACGCCTATGCGATATCGCTTCAAATCTTCGGGAGACGAAAGACGGACCCTGCTGCAGCGGTAAATCCATTGGAGCGGATTGTTCTGAAAAAGCTGGGCAATCACCACCACAGGAGCACCTTTTGAAGCGGCCCTTATTACTTGATCCGCGGAGGCAACGCCGAAATGTGCCCTGCCGAGTTCCAGGTCCTTAATGGCGTCCTGTTCAGGTCCCCCTTCTTTGATGTCCACTTTTAGGCTGGCTGCGCTGAATATCCCTCTGTCCCTCGCCCACAAGTCTCCGACAACGCTGGCATTGTAAAGCCATTTCAGCCGATAGACCACCTGAAACTGGGCTGCTTCTGGGATTTTTCGGCCTTTTTCACTATCCGAACCAGTGCACGAG
>JALVPX010000222.1 GCA_027031565.1 Deltaproteobacteria bacterium
CAGTTATTCGAACCCTGCCTGGGACAGGATGCGGGGTGAAGTAACTGCCGATGAGAAAGTGACACTTTTCGGTCTCACCATAGTGGAAAGCCGCAAGGTGAGTTTCGACCGTATCGAACCTGAAATGTCCCATGAAATTTTCTTGAGACAGGCGCTCCTTCCAGGTGAGCTGAGGAGGCCTTACGGGTTCATGAAGCACAATATGTCCCTGCTAAAGGAGTTGGAGGATCTGCAAAACAGATTGAGGAAAAGAGACCTTATGGTAGATGAGGAAGCCCTCGTCTCCTTTTATAAACGAGGTCTACATAAGCTCATTGAAATAGCGGAAAAAAGAAAGGACAAAAGCGGAAAGCCCCTGATTTCCAGGCAGCAGTTAAGCTCTTTAGCCCTTTTAAGCAGGGAAAGGGATCTTTCTTATCTATTGAAACTTGCAGACGATGACGCGCCCCTCCGCTTTACAAAGGACTTTCTGACAAACCGCATGATTGCACCAGTTGATGCGCTCTTTCCAGGCCATATAGCAGCAAATGGTCATGAATTACCATTGCGATACAGGTTTGAGACTGGAAACGAAAGGGATGGAATAAGCGTCCAGATTCCAGTGGAATTGATACACGAATTGTCTCCTGAACCCTTTGAGTGGCTGGTGCCAGGGCTCCTGGAAGAAAAGGTATCCTGCCTTCTCAAGGGCCTGCCTAAACGCCTTAGAAAAGGATTGATCCCAATTTCAGACACGGTTCAAAAGGCTTTGTCTTTCCTTGATCCAGGCAAGGGAAGCCTCTATGGACAACTTCAATTATTTCTCAAAAAAGAATATGGTCTCAACATAACTTCTGAGAGTTGGCCAAGTAACCAACAGCTTCCACTCCATTTGTTTATGCGTTTCGAAATTGTTGGACGCGGCGGTAAAATCATTGCCCATGGCAGGAATTTCGCTCAACTCAGGGACGGGTTTTCCCGCTTTGAAAAAAGAAAGTTTACGGAAGGCAAGGCATGGCGCTCCCTGGAAAAGGAGTGGCAGCATGAAAGAATCGATATTGATTTCCTGGACAAGTTGCCTGAAAGGCTTGAGTTCAAGGTTGACGAATCGGGCCGGTACGTGAATGCGTGGGTGGGCCTGGTTGCTGCACCATCTGGCAAGGGCGCCGGTTCTGCACTTTTTCTCAACGAGAACAAGGCCATGGCCGAAACCCGCAAGGCCCTTACTGCACTCCTTGCCCACCACCTGACAAGGGAGCTAAGGCAGATTGCCTTTAATGCAATACCTGGAAAAGAACCCTTCAAACTTATGCCCCTTTTCCCTGATCAAAAATTGCTAGTCCAAAACATCATTACATTTTTGCTGGGTGAACTTTCGACCAAGTGGAATGAAATACCAGGAAAAGAGGAATTTCTCGCAGAGGTAAAGAGGCTCAAGGCCTGCTGTTTCAAGGATTCACGCACATTCACAAAACAGATACACTCTGCAATCTCAAGGGCAGTGGAGGTAAGGGCCTTGATTAATAACCTCTTCGGCAGCAAGGCCAGCGGCCTTTGCGACACACGAAGGAGCCTGGATGCAGAGCTCAGGAGATTGATGCCTGAAGATTTTCCCAAGAACGTGGGCAGGAAGCGCCTGGAGAATCTTGGCCGTTATCTCAAGGCATTGGAGATACGGACCAGCAGGGCCTATTCAGATCCTGCCAAGGATGCCCGGAAGGATAGGAAACTAAGGCTTTTTCTGGACAAGGTGAATACTGAACTCACCAATCTGCACCTTGACAGACAGGAAACAACTGAGCAGCTAACCCTTGCCCTGGAAGAATACAGAATCTCCATATTTGCGCCGGAATTGGGCACCCTCTTTCCGGTTTCAGAAAAAAGGATTCTCAAAACCCTTCACAAAAACCCAGGCTGATCCGATATATCCTTTGAGAGGAAAGTGCTTTTTGTCCCCTCTCCAATAGAAAACAAAAGGACTGTATAGAGACGCCATGGACATAGGTACCGTTGCTGGGCTTGTTACTGGCATAGCCTTAATCTTGACTGCGATCCTGTTAGGGGGAAGCCTAGGCTCATTCGTTGACGTTCCTTCTGTGCTGATAGTCATTGGAGGTGCCCTGGCGGCAACATTCATCCGTTTTACCCTGCCCGACGTATTGGGCAGCATCAGCGTGGCCATGAAGGCCTTTTTTGCAAAAACACAGCCGCCTGAAGATATTATCCAGGAACTGGTCACCCTGTCTAACGTGGCAAGAAAGGAAGGTCTGTTGAAACTGGAAAAACAGCCTGTAAACGACCCCTTTCTCAAAAAGGCGATCATGTATTGTGTAGATGGCCACGAGGCCGATTTTATCCAGGAAGTGCTTGAGAAGGAGATAGACCTCACTTTGCAGCGTCATGGCCTTGGGCAGGGAATCTTTGCAGCAATCGGCGACGCTGCCCCAGCCTTTGGAATGATCGGTACCCTTGTGGGACTGGTGAACATGCTTGGGAACATGTCTGATCCGGCCAGCATCGGGCCTGCCATGGCAGTCGCCCTCTTGACCACCCTGTATGGGGCGATCATGGCAAACCTGGTCGCCCTTCCAATTTCTGACAAGCTCAAGAGGCGAAGCATGGATGAAGAGCTGAATATGAAACTAGTGGTGGAAGGGGTCCTCGGCCTTCAAAAGGGACTGAACCCCAGGGTGCTTGAAGAACTCCTTAAGACCTTCCTCCCGCCCAAGAAACGGGGAACATCCGAGGAGTAGATTTGCATGGGTAAGAAATGTGATTGCCCCAAAGGAGCGCCCATGTGGATGGTCACCTTTGGTGACCTTATGTCCCTCTTGCTCTGTTTTTTCGTGTTGCTCCTCTCCTTTTCCACGATGGACCCGGCAATGTTCAAGGAGGTATCAGGCTCTTTGAGAAACGCCTTCGGCGTCCAACGGGAAGAGGTCACCTATGATATGCCCATGGGTGTCGATATCATTTCAAGGGATTTCAATCCCATCTTCAACGTTGATGTGATTCTCGAAAAGATAAAGTCCGCAATAAAATTGGAGCTTATAAAAGGGGAAATAGAGATCGAGGCCCTGGATGACAGAGTGGTCCTAAGACTGAAGGATGAGATAACCTTTGCCCCTGGAAGCGCGGACCTGAAAGAATCCGCCAAGCCGGTGCTGGATAAACTCATAGGCGTCGTAAAAGAGATACCCGGCGATATAATGGTTGCAGGGCACACAGACAATATTCCAATAGTGAGTCCTTTGTTCCCCTCAAACTGGAGCCTGTCTGCTGCCAGGGCAGCAAGGGTGGTGGAATATATGCTCCAGCCAGGCACTATC
>JALVPX010000223.1 GCA_027031565.1 Deltaproteobacteria bacterium
TCTTTCACCTGCTACAGCGCAAGAAACGGTCTTGTTGCCGGAACCAGGCCTGCACAATGGACCGCCTGGAAGGGGTTTCTTGAACAGATCCACCACTATACCCCGGCCTTCGGGATGCAGCCTAACAATCGTGCGCCCATCCCCACGGACCTCTCTGCCCAGCAATTCATCGGGCAGCAGAATCGGCATCAAGGCCTCCAGCCTTGCCACCCTGGCCATCAGTTCTTCGCGGCCATCCAAGGGAAACATGAGCTTACCTTCTGCCACCAGTGCAAAAAGCCCGGAAAGCTCCTTGGGAATTTCTGCGAGATAAACCCTGTTGCCCTGCCTTGAGATACCTATGAGCCTTGTACAAGGATTGCCCGGCATAAAGAGGTCTGTATCGTCGATTATTTCCCCATCAAGTGTGACCAGGAATTCCCACCTCTTATTGGTGCCGGTTACAGCGAGTCCATATTTGGCCTTAGTAATCAAAACAGGTGTTGAAGGCTGGTGGTCCCAATAGACCAGATCATGCCTCACAAGTATTTCCAACGCCTCCAAGGGATTCAGCCACAGCTGCGGGACCCCGTATCGCCTGAACCCCATTTTACTGCCCACCTGCTCAACGCTTTTGGCAAGCAGCTTGTCAACTTCGTTCGTCCACAGCTCACTGCTCTTTCTAAGCCTTATCAAGCTCACCTTGCGCCCCTGGGTCCAACCGCCGTTTTTTGACCGTTTCTGCTCCCAAGGTTCCACGTGAATTCCTGTTATGCTGCCAGCGGCCCGCTCCAGCCTTATCCTCCAGGTAAGCCTTGTTCCCTGTTCGACATTATTTTCCGCACGATGGCCAACCTGTGTGTCTGGTACGGCCTTGATCGATTCGTCAAGCAGTGATAACGCCAGATCAAGCGGCGGACTCTCATAGGTGGCTACAAATGACTTGATTACGGGATTTTTCCCTGTCCTAAAAAGCCTTGTCAATTTCTCGATGGAACCAAGGATATGGAAACAGATGGTATCGGAATCACAAAGAAAATTTGAGCACTTAATAGACAGCGGCCCATTTTCAGGCGTTCTGCCATACTTTATGGCCACCTTTGCAGGATACGGCATATCCTTGACCACTACCTCAAAAATCCTGGCCCCTTCATCCCACTTAAGTTCAGTGACTTCGGTAAAGTGGCAGCGCAGCAGTTCCCTTTTTCGGGGTGGAAGATCGGCGATCCAGGCCTTTAATGCTTCAGACGTTTTTTTTAGGTCAATTTCCATGCAATTATTCAGGGTCCCAAAAGCTCTTTTCTATTGCTTATCGGCATTGCATCTTTTTTACAAAGGAATCCAATCAATTAAGATATCCTCGCTTTTAAACAATGCAAGCACAAAAAAAGAGTTCAGGGTTCCCATGGCAATGCATCTATTTTAGGACATTGAAGTTTGTGTGTCTCCCTGGTATAAAGCGATATTTTCAAAATTGTAGGGGGTTCTGTTTAAATGGACAAAGTGGCAAACGATACAACACAACAAAACCAGGATATGCCTTCTGAGGTAAGGGAGGTGAGCACCGATTCAGAGGCTGTCCACAATGATGATACAAATTCTGACGAATTTTCTGATATGGGGCAGTTCGAGGATCTCTTCGAGGAAAGCCTCAAGGCCTTTCAGGAAGGAGAACTCATTGAAGGACGTGTCGTAGGAATTGACAAAGACCATGTAATGGTGGACATAGGCTATAAATCAGAGGGTCAGATACCTGCTTGGGAATTTAAGGACGAGGCAGGTAACGTCATTGTTGATATAGGTGACACTGTGGAAGTGCTCCTTGAGCGGTGGAATGCAGAAGAGGGCACCATCAGGCTTTCCCACGCCAAGGCCAAACGGCGCAAAGTGTGGCAGGAAGTGCTTGATGCGTATGAAAATGAAAAACCGGTCAAGGGTAAAATCATATCCACTGTAAAAGGCGGAGTCTCTGTACGGATAGGAGAACCTCCTGGCGGCATAACCGCCTTTTTGCCTCATTCCCAGATTGATATCAAGCCTCTCAAGGACGTGGAGCCACTTTTGGGCAATGAAATAGAATGCACCATTCTCAAATGCAATCGGAAACGGGAAAACGTAGTGGTCTCCAGGCGTACCTTGTTGGAGAAGGAGCGCGAAGAGAAAAAGGCAGAAACCCTGGCCACCCTTGAAGAAGGTCAAGTGCGTGAAGGCGTTGTAAAAAATATTACTGATTACGGTGCATTCGTCGACTTAGGCGGCATTGATGGGCTGCTTCACATCACAGACATGTCCTGGGGCAGGATCAAACATCCTTCACAACTTTTCAAGGTCGGTGACACCATAAAGGTCAAGGTGCTCTCCTTTGATCCCGAAACCGAAAAGGTGTCTCTGGGCATCAAACAGCTTACAGAAGATCCGTGGCTTTCTGCTAAAGAAAAATATCCCGAAGGGAGCAAGGTACAGGGCAAAGTTGTTAGCCTTACAAATTATGGTGCCTTTGTTGAACTGGAGGAGGGCGTCGAAGGCCTGATTCACGTGTCTGAAATGTCCTGGACGAAACATGTGAGGCATCCGTCACAAATGCTGAACGCAGGTGATATTGTTGAAGCCGTGGTACTCAATGTTGATACAGATGCCAGACGAATCTCACTTGGTCTGAAACAAGTGGAGCCCAATCCGTGGGACCTCGTCCAGGAACGCTATCCAGCAGGCACTGTGATAGAAGGAACAGTAAAAAATGTGACAGACTTTGGCGTATTTATTGGTATTGAAGAGGGAATCGACGGGCTTGTCCATATATCTGATCTGTCATGGAGCAAGCGGATTAAGCATCCGGGTGAGCTGTTTCAAAAAGGCCAAACAATCCAGGCCGTAGTGCTCAATGTGGACAAGGAAAAGGAACGCTTTTCGCTGGGGGTAAAACAGCTAAGGCCTGATCCATGGGATGCCGTCCCGGAAAAATATCCAGTCGGCACCCAGATAACAGGCAAGGTTACAAATGTTACCGATTTCGGTGTCTTTGTGGAAATCGAAGAGGGTGTTGAAGGCCTGATTCACGTATCTGAAATTGGGCCAGGCAAGGTCAAAACCCCAGTCGGCATGTATGAAATTGGCGACGAAATCACTGCCAAGGTAATAAATATCGCCCCGCTTGAACGCAGAATAGGCCTTTCCATTAAACGCATATCAGAGGACGAGGAAAAATCTTTCTATCACGAATATTCCAGCTCCTCCACCAAGGCTGGCACAACCCTAGGGAGCCTTCTGCAGGAAGAGCTGGTCCAGCAGCAATTGGCAAAGGCCAAAGACAAGGATAC
>JALVPX010000224.1 GCA_027031565.1 Deltaproteobacteria bacterium
GGCACAAGACAGCCCAAAGGCATCTTGCTTGACGCAACATCTTTGATCACTGGCAGATCCCTGCCTTCAAAACGCACTTTGATCTTGCGGGCAGATCTGGGCGGCCTGAATTTTACAAGCCCGATGGTGCCGGTTTCAAAGGAATCCGGCTCAACAGCTACCATCCAGTTGCCGGAGGAAGCAGCAACAGGGGTTGCGCACCCAAACGTACACAACGCTGCACATCCCTTGATCCACATTTCCAAAAAATTGCGGCGGTTCATCTCATTCTTCACCTTTCCTTACTGATTCTACCTTGCATTCGAGGCAGCCTCTGGCAAGACGCACTTTCAACTTGTCCCCAATCCCCACATCCTTGGCATTCGTGACAATCCTGCCTGTTTTGGCAGAATAGACAAGACTGTAGCCCCTTGACAAGACGCTAAGGGGGCTCAGGGAATGAAGCCGGCCAGCCAAACCAGACAGCCTTGTCTGTTTGCTTTCTACTATCCTTTCCACACTGGTATGCAGTGACTGCTCCAGCAATTCCAAACGCGCCCCAAGACCTGACAGATATTTTAAGGGGTCACACGAAGCAAGCCTGATCCCAAGCGATGCCAACTGATTGAGAAAATGCGCCCTTTTCCCTTCAACCAGCTGTGCCAGTCTGTTTTGAAACTCATCCACCATCAAACGATGTTCAGCCAGTATCCAGCGCGGCTCCTTTAAACGTGCTTCAAGGAAATGGACCCTTTGTGACTTTTCTCGAATATTTTGTCGGAGGACATCTGCAAGGCGTGACTCAAGGAGACGGACCCTCTCTTCATACGCAGAGACATCAGGAACCACCAACTGAGCTGCTGCTGTAGGCGTGGCAGCCCTGGCATCAGCCACGAAGTCAGCTATGGTAAAATCAACTTCATGCCCGATTGCCGAAACCACAGGAATTTTGCAGGCGAAGATGGCCCTCGCGAGGGATTCATCATTAAAAGGCCACAGATCCTCCAGGGAACCGCCGCCCCGGGCTATCACGATCACGTCACCCAGGCCCGCTGCATGCTCAGCCAAGGCAAGACCCTTTATTATTTCATCTGCTGCTTCGTCGCCCTGCACCTTTACTGGGCAGATAATAATTTCCACCCCCTTATAGCGCATCCGGGCCGTTTTAACGAAATCGTGAAGGGCCGCCCCGGTTGGCGATGTTATGAGAAAGATCCTGCTCGGAAACGCAGGCAGTTCCTTTTTGCTGGATTTTTCAAAAAGGCCCTCTCTGGCAAGACGCTCCTTCAACTGCTCAAAGGCAAGACGCAGGGCACCTTCTCCTGCCGGTTCTGCAGCATCCACAACCAGTTGAAGATCACCCCTGTTGCGGTAAATATTCACCCTTCCCAGACATAGCAGGTGCTGGCCGTCTTCCAAGGCAAAGGGCAGCCTGCCTGCCTGGCTTTTAAACATCACAGCCCTGATCTGGCTCGAATCATCCTTGAGCGTGAAATAGAGATGCCCTGAGCCTGGCGAGCGCAAGTTTGAGACCTCTCCTTCCACCCACAACAAATCAAAGTGAAATTCGAGCCTGTCTTGTACAGAGGCCAGAAGGGAGGATACGCTCCATATCACGCGCCCACAAGGTTCAACACTCGAACCATTGCAGGCTTCTTCCTGCAAATCGGGAATCACGCTGTCTGGAAACAGGCTTGAAAATAGATCGTCAGGCATAATAGACTACTATAAAGGATAAAAGGCAGACCGGCATCTAACAATCTTGAGGCATAAAATTACAACCGGTTGCCCTGTAAAGCAGGCTGTCTTATATATAAATTCGCCGATAATCGAAAATTGCAAGTCTTCTCTACCCTGGAGGAACACATCATGGCTGAAGAAAAGAAGGAACAGCAGGCACAAAATGAATCCGGAAGCAGTGAAATGAAAAGTGATGCCGAAGAGCAGATCTTGCTGCCGGAAGTGACATTTTCATCATTTATTGTTTCCCTCAGCACTGCCGCGCTGGTTCATTTGGGAGAAATGGAAGAACCCGGCACCGGCGCAAAGGGGAAAAATCTGCCAATGGCAAAACATACCATAGACACGTTAGCCATGCTCCAGGACAAGACCAAGGGAAACCTTGATGATGAAGAAAAGGCGCTGCTGGACCACATCTTGTTTGATTTGCGATTAAAATTTGTAAAGGCATCCAAAAGAGGGTGAAAAAGGTCATCATAAACTCCCCTGCAAAGATCAATCTCTTTCTCAAGGTCACCGGAAAGCGCCCGGATGGATACCACGACATTTATACCATTTTTCAAAAGGTGTCTCTGTTTGACAAGGTGGAGATATGCGCCAACACTAAGGTGCAGTCTAACACAATAGAATTGGAGTGTTCGGATCCAGAAATAGCTGCAGACAACACCAATTTGGCCTGGATAGCAGCAGAGCTTTTTCTTGATAAGAGCGGAGCAGAAGGTTCTGTATCCATAAAGCTGCATAAGAAAATCCCAGCCGGTGCAGGGCTGGGAGGAGGAAGCAGCAATGCCGCAGCCGTGCTGAAGGGGTTGAATGCCCTATTTGGCAGTCCGCTTGGCCTCGACGATTTGCTGGGCCTTGGGGCAGACCTGGGGGCAGATGTGCCCTTCTTTATTACCGAATGGGGGGCTGCAACTGGAACGGGAAAAGGCACCCGTTTGCACCCTGTACAATCGAGCAATTCTTATTATATTTTAATATGGCCGGGGTTTTCGGTCTCTACCAAGTGGGCCTATGAGAATTTTGTGTTGACAAGCAATAAAGAGACCACTATTTTTGGCCCTGGTCAAGGCTCTGAGGAAGTCTTTTTGTGGCAAAATGATCTCGAAGAGGCCGTAATGACTCGTTATCCTTTGTTAAGGGAATTGAAATCCCGGTTGAAAGACGCCGGGGCCTTGCATACACTCATGTCGGGCAGCGGTTCTGTGATCTTTGGCGAGTTCCCAAGCAGGCAGGAAGCAATGAACGGTCTTTCCCGGCTGGCCACGGACCACTCTTGGAAAACCTATGTAGTGCAGGGATTACAATAAAAAATTTAAGGATTGGGGTGTCGTCAAGCGGTAAGACACGGGTCTTTGGAACCCGCATTCGGAGGTTCGAATCCTCCCACCCCAGCCATTTTTTTTGTCCTTTTGAGAGGAGCACCTTTGGGACATGAAGCTTAACCAGATGAAAATATTTACAGGGAACGCCAATCCCGATCTAGCCCAGGCCATATGCGATTATTTAGGAGAGCCGCTAGGCCGCGCCTCTGTTCGCACATTCAGCGACGGTGAAATATTTGTTGAGATTGGCGAAAACGTGAGGGGCACAGACGTATTCATAATTCAGCCCACCTGCCCTCCTGTAAACCACAATCTCATGGAACTGCTCATAATGGCTGATGCCTTGAGGAGGGCCTCTGCCAGGAGGATAACAGCCGTGGTGCCCTACTACGGATATGCCCGGCAGGACAGAAAGGCAGCGCCAAGGGTCCCCATAACAGCAAAACTCGTAGCCGATATAATAACCGTGTCAGGCATCCGCAGGGTTCTTGCCATGGACCTTCATGCCGGTCAGATACAGGGTTTTTTCAGCATACCTGTTGACCACCTCTTTGCAGCCCCAGTTCTCATAAAATATCTGGGCGGTCACATGAACCATGACGTAGTAATGGTTTCGCCCGATGCAGGCGGGGTTGAGCGTACTAGGGCCTTTGCCAAGAGACTTGGGGCAGGGCTCGCCATAATAGACAAGAGGCGTGACAAGCCTAATGAATCCCAGGTAATGCACATAATCGGCGATGTAAAGGGCAAGACTGCCATAATCCTGGATGACATGGTGGATACCGCAGGCACCCTTTGCAAAGCCGCGGATGCCTTGGTGGAGCATGGTGCCCTGGAAGTGCACGGCTGTGCAACCCATCCTGTTTTGTCAGGGCCGGCGGTTGGCCGAATAAAGGAATCAGCATTGAAAACCCTTGTGGTAACAAACACTATTCCCCTTTCTCCTGAAGCAGCACAGCTTGATAAAATCAAGGTCCTGTCTGTATCAGAGCTGCTCGGGGAGGCCATAAGGCGTATACACGACGATGACTCGGTGAGTTCACTTTTTATATGATAGACATCCAAGGGAGATCAAATCATGAAACAGGTAGAAATAGAAGCTTCCAGAAGAAATGAAACGGGAAAAGGTGTTGCCCGGAAATTGCGCCGCAGTGGCCAGATACCAGGTGTAATCTACGGATCCAAGACCGAACCCATCCCGCTCGCTGTCAATATGCATGAATTCAACAGGTTGCTCTTTTTGGCCAAGGGAGAGCAGATGTTGATTACCATGAACATAAAGGATAACGGGAATTCCATTCAAAAGCTTGCCATGATCAAGGACCTGCAGCTTCATCCAGTCAACGATCAGGTTCGACACATAGATTTTTACGAAATCTTCATGGACGAGCCAGTCACAGTGGAAGTACCCATAGCAGCAAAGGGCAAGGCAAAGGGTGTGGATGAAGGCGGGACTATGGAATTTCTCCAAAGGACGATCGAGGTCTCCTGCCTCCCCATGGCAATCCCGAAGGCAATCGAGGTTGACGTGAGCGATCTTGGCATTGGTGACGCCCTTCACGTGGCAGACCTTACCCCTCCAGAGGGTGTGACAATCGTGGAAGACCCGGAAACTACCATCATCACTGTGGTAGGCGCAGCACCGACCGAGGCAGAAGAACTCGAAGCCGCTGAAGAGGAAGCGGAAGCCGCTGCAGAAGCAGCAGCAGAAGCACAGGAGAAGTCTTCTGAAGAAGAGGCTGGCTAAGTCCTGATTCGATATCAGGCCTGTGACCAAGCCATGTTTGACAAGATTATAGTGGGCCTGGGAAATCCAGGCCCAAAATATGAAAACACCCGTCATAACATTGGTTTCATCGTAATCAACCGCCTGGCTGAATCCCACAACTTACAATTTAATACTGGTAAAAAATCATTCAAATCTGAAACCGCCTCTGGCACCATTGACCATTCGAAAGTATTGTTAGTAAAACCCTTGACCTATATGAACAAAAGCGGCGAAGCCGTGGCAGCGATACTGAATTTTTACAAAAACGGTCCTGAGGATTTGGTGGTTGTACATGACGACTTGGACCTGCCACTTGGAAGAATTCGCATTGTGAAACAGGGAGGAGCAGGCGGACATAACGGCATTCGCTCCATTATTTCCTCCTTGGGTACCCGGCTCTTTCCAAGAATCAGAATCGGAATCGGGCGCCCCCAAGATGCATTGCCGGTGGAAACCTATGTCTTGTCACCGTTCGGAGAATATGAATTGCCTTTGCTCCGTAAGGTGGTAGATAGTGGAGCGGAAGCTGTGGTTACTATCCTCAATGAGGGCATTGAAAAGGCCATGAACCAGTTTAATGGAAAGGTTATAGAGGCATGAAAAGGATCTTGCGGCTTATTTTTATATCTTTTTTCATCATTCTCATTTCAGGTGTTGGCTTTCTTTCTTACATGCTCCTGGAAGGAACACCTCCCAAAATTGAGCCTGTATCTGTTCCGAAGGTGGTGGGAAAGGTGTTTGAAATCCGCTTGAAGGCCACTGACAACCGAAGCGGAATAAAGGAGATCGAGCCTGTAATTGTTCAAGGCGGCAAAAAACACATCATTCCAGCCCGAAAATATGGTTCCAGCCATTGGTGGCTGGGCTCGGGAGTGAAAGAGGTGCAAGAAAAATGGGCCATCCAGGCCACAGAAATGGGCCTCAAAGAAGGACCGGCCAAAATTTTGATCACCGCAAGGGATTCTTCATTCAGGAACCTGCTGAAGGGCAACAAGGCCGTTCTGGAACAGGATGTGGTCATCGACCTCACGCCTCCGCGCATCGCATTGAAAAGCCTCATCCACAATATAAGATCAGGAGGCTCTGGCCTGGTGTCTTACAAGTTGAACGAACCTGTAGTCAAGACCGGGGTCTTAATAGACGGGCTATTCTTTCCAGGCACACCCAATCCAGGCCGGGGGCAAAATACTTACATAAGCCTGATTGCCCTGCCCTTTGACAAGATCCGGGTAAAAAAATTCCTTGTAGAAGCTGCTGACCAGGCTGGAAATATTGCAAGGATGGGAGTGCCTCATAAGATATTCCCGAGAAGGCCTAAAAAGGACAAGATCAATATAACAGACCATTTTCTTCAACTTAAAATCCCCTATTTTGAAATGAATTATCCCTGGGTAAAGGGCGCAACCCTCCTTGAAACCTTCTTGAATGTCAACCGGGAGTTGCGGAAGAAAAATGGCGAGGAAATAAAGGCCATCTGCAGCAAAATAAGTGCTGAACAATTTTGGAAGGGGGCCTTCAAAAGGCTGCCTGGTTCCGCCTCGAGGGCCAACTTTGCAGACGAACGCACCTACTATTACAAGGGAAGAAAGATAGACCGCCAATTTCACATGGGAGTTGATCTTGCCAGCCGAAAACATGCCAAGGTCCCGGCAGCCAATAATGGCATGGTGGTATTTGCAGACTCTTTAGGAATCTACGGCAACACCATTATCATCGATCATGGTCTGGGCCTCTATTCCATGTATTCACATTTGAGTGAAATGACCGCGGAAAAGGGTGAAATGGTAGCAAAGGGAGCCATCATAGGCCATACAGGCAGCACAGGCCTTGCAGGTGGAGACCATCTCCACTACGGCATGGTGGTAAACGGCATATTTGTAAATCCAGTGGAGTGGTGGGACGGCAGATGGATACGGGACCACATAGAAGCAAACATGAACCCGTAAAGATGATGAAATCCATCAGACCGAAAAACATCGGGCGCCTGCCGATTATTGCGGTTGCCATCCTCTGCTATATCTTTCTTACTGCCTTTACCTTGCCGACCCCGCAGCAGCTGACAAAAAGCATAGAACTGCAGCTTGAAAAAATCCGTGAAAAAGCACCGAAAATCAAGGCGTACCGCAAGTGGAGAGAAACGGAAAAGGCCACATGGCAGCTCCTGAGAAAGGCGGAATTGGCTGGCGCACCACGCTATGCAAAACCAGACTGGGTACAGGCATTAAAGCTGTTCAGCAGGGCCAAGGATTACGCTAAAAAGCAGTCCTTCAAAAAGGCGACATTCCTTGCCAAAAAGGCCAGGGAACAAGGGGCCTTGGCAATGCAAAAGGCGCGGGAAGAACTCAAGAAAAGAAGGAGCGAGGCAAGGGCTCTTCTCGAACCCATTGATCGTGATCTTGACCTGATCGATAAGCACATGGATCACGAAGATCGTTCATTGATAACTACTTACGCGCAACTCCTTCTTGAATTCAGCGCCCTTGAAAATGCCTTGAAACTGGAACATTTTCAGGAAATCCGCGAAAAGGCGCCTGCTCTCCAAAAAAAGGTGGAGAGCTTCAAGAGATCAATTGGTGTAAGAGAATAGGTGCCCCCAATCAAGGACAAAAAATCCCTGATCATAGAAATCAAGGGCAGTGTCCCATGGTTGAGACGTCTTGAAATAGGTCTTGCATCAATGCCGCTTTTCCAAAGATGTATGCCATACATTAGGAAGGGCAGCAGCACCCTCACACTGGAATTTCATGTGTCTCAAGATACCTGGGACGATCTCCTGGCCTCATTTGAAGATTCAGTCCGGCGCCTGGAAGCAGAACACGGCCCAATAGAAGATGAAATCGCCTTTGAGATAAGATCCGGAAAATCACTAGAATGTGATCCCCGGCCGCTTTACCTTGGCAACCAGCTCACCATTTTACCTGCAAATCGTGACAAGGCCCCTCCTACTGTATCAGACAGCGGCCGGACAGTTGTGTTAGAAACCGGATGGGCCTTTGGAACCGGCCGCCATCCAACCACGCGGCTTTGCCTCGACGGCCTACTGCTCCTCAGGAACAAGGGGATGCTGTTCAATAAAAAGGTGCTCGATATAGGAACTGGAACGGGAATTCTGGCAATCACGGCTGTTATGCTGGGCTGTACCTCGGCGGCCGGAGTGGACATATCGAACGAGGCCCTTGAAATTGCTAATGCCAATATAAAGAGGAACCGTTTGGAAGAGAGGATCTCCCTGTTTTCGAATCTTGATGAAGTCGTGGATTCAGGACCATTCGATATCATCGTGGCCAATCTTACTCCATCAGTCATTTCCCGGATTGTCTCTTCCATGATCACGTTATCGAGAGATGACACCATTTTTTTATTGAGCGGTTTCGGACCCCAACACGTTTCTGACTTGATTGAGCTTTTGGGCCGATTCGGAGTGGACCAAATAATGTCCAGGATGACAATGCAAGGCTGGGCGCTTCTGATGGTGACAAAAAGGATCATTTGTGATAACTTTGAAAAGTAAAGATTTCTTTATCATCCGCTTCAATCCCAAAACTTCATTTTGAAAATCATCCAGGCTGATGGAGTAAAAGATGGACATCTCGCTTGTAGTAGTACCCGTTGATTTCTCAGATTGTGCAAAATCTGCCCTGCGCTATGCTCAAAAGCTGGCTCCTGTCTGGGGTGCCGAGCTGGTGCTGGTGCATGTGGTTGATTCCCGGGTTGCCCATAGAATCGCTGAATACAACAAGGAGCCTGTGGACAAGGTCAGGGAAAGAATGACAAATCAGGCCCGGCAAAAATTCAGAAAATTCCTGAAAGAAAATGGCAATGGCAAATTTGTAAGGGAAACCCTGGTCTCCTATGGCCCCCCTTTTCAAGAAATTGCCATCAAGGCCCGGGAACTTGAGGCTGACATATTGCTCATGGGTGGCTATGGGAGCCAGGGCAGTGGCCAAATAGACGAAATATTTTTTGGCAGCACCGTAGAAAAAGTTGTAAGGCTGCTGCCGTGCCCGGTGTTTTGCGTGCCTATTGGTTGGGACGAAATCGTTTCCTGAGGCCTGTTATACGAAAATCTCCAATATTTCGTATGATCTCATGCCGGCAGGGGTCTGAACCTCTACTTCGTCATTTTCATACTTTCCGATCAAGGCCCTTCCCAAAGGGGATGTCACTGAGATACGCCCCTTTTTAACGTCTGATTCATCTGGTCCTACCAGCCTGTAAACCACCTGTTCCCCAGTATCAATATTTTCAAGTTTAACCCTTACCCCAAATACCACTCTGTCTGAATTCTGGGTGGAACAGTCTATTACTTCGGCACCAGCCAGTTTTGATTTCAAATATTGAATCCGTGCCTCCACGTGGCCCTGGCGCTCTTTGGCAGCATGATATTCTGCATTTTCCGAAAGATCGCCGTGGGCCCTGGCCTCTTTTATAGCCTTGATGACCTCATATCTTTCAACCTTTTCAAGGTTCTCCAGTTCCTTTTTCAGGCGTTCATAACCTTCTCTTGTTATTGGTGTCCTTTCCATTTCTTGTTGCTACCTCCACTATCCAACAAGCCTATACAAATAATGCAGCAAAATTTTTATTTTGGCATAAAAAAGAGATGACTGCAACTTACGGGCAGTTTCTTTTAATTGTGATCATTAGTCCTGGACAGGAATTTTTAGACGCAACATATGATCACACTATTTTAATATATTTTTTAAATCATCAAAGATCTTTTTGGCCTTGGCTGGTAATTTTTTGGGAATTTCAACCTGCACTTCCACAAATGCATCCCCTTTCCGCCCTGAAGCATCTTCGATGCCTTTGCCGCGCAACCGAAGCTTTTGTCCGCACTGGGTGCCAGGCGGAATCTTCACCTTGACCCTGCCCTCAAGGGTAGGCACCTCTATGCTTCCCCCCAATACTGCGTCAACCAAGGGGACCTTTGACTTAACGAAGAGGTTTCGGCCTTCCCGCCGGAAGATCGGGTCGGGACGCACTGCCAATTCTATATAGAGATCTCCAGGAGGCCCGCCATTGATGCCTGGACCGCCCTTTCCCTTGAGACGTATAGTAGTGCCTGTGTCTGCACCCCTTGGAATTTTGACGCGGATCTTTTCCATGGAGTGGAAAGATCCCCTGCCCCGGCATGACGGGCATGCCTTGGCTCCGGTCTTGCTGCTAAGATCTACCCCACGTCCCATGCAAGAGGGGCATATCCCCTCTTTGGGAATGGATATTTCCACCTCCCGGCCAAGTGCAGCATCCCGGAAATCAACCTCCATTCTGTAAAAGAGGTCTTCGCCCTTTATAGGTCCGCGGCTACGGGCCTGCCTTTCGAAACCAAACAGGTCTTCAAATATAGAACCTAGGTCTGGGCCAAACCGGCTCCCAAAGTTGGTGAAGTCATACGCAGTCTCTCCGCCCGGCGTCCTGAAGGAGGCAGAAGAAGCAGCTTGCCGCAATTGATCGTATTCCCTGCGCTTATCATCATTGCTGAGGATATCATACGCTTCGCTGATCTCCTTGAATTTCGCTTCTGCTTCTGCATCTCCAGGGTTGACATCGGGGTGATACTTTCTTGCAAGCTTTCTGTACGCCTTTTTTATTTCCTCTTTGGAGGCATCTGGAGAAACACCTAGCACCTCATAGAGGTCTTTTTTTATCATGGCTCACCCTTAAATTATAAAATTTTGCTAAAGCTTCCCTACAAAAGGTCTTTTCACCATAGAATTTGCTCCATCACCAAGCCCTTGTCGCAAAAAATCTAAACACTCCGCGATCGTTTGCAATCTGGAAAGACCTTTTGTCAAGTAGTGGTGAAACGTCCAGTTACGTGTAATCCAATTGCCAAAGTCAATGAAACGGCGCGTCTGTGCAGGCTTAGGCAGATAATATCGATATAAGAAAGCCGCCCTTTCTATTATATCCATAATATTTCCCTGCCATTTTCGTCCCATAACCGCCTCTTGGAATATCCATGGCCTGACCATAGCAGCCCTGCCAATCATGACACCCAGGCATCCGGTTTCCTGTTTCATGCGGAGGATATCTTCCGGGCTGGCAATATCGCCATTTCCAACTACCGGGATGTCCAGAGCCTCCGAAACATCCTTTATTTCATGCCAAACCGCAGGCCTTTTGAACCCGTCCCTTGGAGACCTTGGGTGAAGTATAATGAGATCTGCGCCATTTTCTTCAAGTCCTTTACAAAATTCTATGAGTTTTCGCCGATGATGACTCTCCATGGAACGCAGTTTTACAGACAATAAACCGCTTACAGCCTTTCGAACCTCCCTTACTAAATCAAAGGCCAGCCGAGGCATGCTGAGAAGGGCAGCTCCCCATCCATGCCTTGTTATTGCCTTTTTCGAACACCCCATGTTTATGTCGATTCCGTTAAACCCCTGCTCTTTCAAAAGCAACGCCGCTTTGACCATGGTGGGCGGATCATTTCCTACCAACTGGGCAACAAGAGGCGTATCAATCGCCCCTTTTTTGAGATATATGTCATCCTTTATCGATCGATTGGCTACTTTCCTGGAGTTAAGCATCTCTGTATAAAAAACTGAACACCCTCCCAGTTCGGCGACGAGCTGACGGAAGGCAACGTGTGTCAAACCGGCCATTGGTGCCAAAATTAACGGAATTTCCGCACCATTCTTGACATTTTGGAAATTGACCTCATCTTTAGTATTGCGCAGAAAATTTAACATTTCAGAGAAAATTGTCTTGCTCTTATTAAGAGAATAGTATAATATATAGTATTTGATTGGTTACAAAAAGGACGGGGCAAGCAATCAAATTTTCACCATATTAATATAAAATTGGATTATGGCAGTTGCAAAAACCATGACAAAAAAGGCATCCAAGAAGAAACCTGCAGAAGAAAATTACCTGGACAGGCTTTTGGCTGCAAGCCAGGAAGGTACTCTTACCTACGAGGCCCTCAACGACATTCTCCCAGAAGATATCAAAGATCCACAAAAGCTCGAAGAGGTCTTTGAAATGTTGTGTCAGAACAACATCGAAATCAGTACAGGCGCAGCAGACGAGGCAGCGGCTGTTGATATGGAACTGCTTGGCAAGGCCCTTGCCTTTTCTGACAGGGCAAAAAAGGAAGATGTCGATAAAGGCAAGACAGGGGAACATCCCACTGTAGCAGTGGACGCGGGCGGCTATACAGACTCCGAGGAGATCACAACCACCTATCTAAGAGAAATGGGCCGCTACGAATTGCTGACGCCGGAGCAGGAGGAAGAGCTCAGCAAGGCGATCAGGAACGGATTTTATGGCATTGTGCAGGCCATAATGGATCATCCCTCTTCTCTGCCTGAATTAGAGGAACTCAGGGAACAGATCAGGGCGTGGAAGAGGCGCGACCCCAGCCTTAAGCCCAAAAAGCAGCAGCTGAACTATATGGTGAAGACGGTGAAGGAGATATGCATGGCCCATAGCGGCGTGTCTGAGCTCGAAACCCTCATAGCTTTGGTGCGTCGGCATGAATTGAGCATTGAAAGGGCCAAGGACCAGATGATCAATGCCAACCTGAGGCTGGTGGTCAGCATAGCCAAAAGGTATATGCACCAGGGGCTCTCCCTGGCAGATCTCATACAGGAAGGCAATCTCGGGTTAATGAGGGCTGTCTTCCGCTTTGATTACAGCAAGGGAAACAAGTTTTCCACCTATGCAAGCTGGTGGATCAGGCAGGCTATTACCAGGGCCATACTGGACAAGACCAGGACAATAAGGCTTCCGGTGCATTTCCTTGAACTTCGCAGCCAGTTCTTCAAGGCCTTTTATGCCCTGTTGAAGGAACTGGGTAGGGAACCGACCCCGGCTGAGATATCCGAAAGAACCGGCCTGCCCATGGAGAAAATACTCTCTATCCTTGAGGCATCAAGGGAGCCTGTATCCCTGGAAACCCCGGTAGGTGATGAGGACTCCACCCTTGGAGATTTCATTGAAAACAAGGATGCTGTCTCACCCTACGAAACGGTGAAGGATAGGGAACTCACAGAGCGGATCAAAAGCATACTGGCTACCCTCAGCCCCAGAGAGGAAAAAATCATTCGATTGCGTTTTGGAATCGGCGAAGACAGCGAATACACCCTTGAAGAGATTGGAAGGCGCTTTAATGTCTCAAGGGAAAGGATACGCCAGATAGAAAAGAAGGCCCTTAACCGCCTGAGGCATTCCAGCAGGCGTGACCAGCTAAAATATTTCCTTGATTAGGAGTTCCGTGAAGGCATAAGGCCACCTCTAAAAATTAGGATTTTGTTCAAGGGCAAGGCGCGCAAAAAATAACCGCAGACATATTGTTGATATTTCGAGGATTATTTTTTGAGTGCAACGCAGCCATTGGACAAAAAAAGACAATTTTTAGAGGTGGCCTTAAAGGGGTCTCGTCAACCTAGATGAGATCCCTTATCAATTCTGGAGCATCCTTTGAAAGGTCGTTCAAGACCAGGCCAGTCAAAATTTTAGGATAAAAGAACGTGGATTTATGAGGCAGCGTAAGGCCTGCATCAGAGACATCCAGAACCTGTTCCACAGGAGTGGGCCTTAAATAGAACAGCACCTCATCCTTTCCAAGCCCTTTAAGGGCCTTTACCCCATCCGGCTCATACCGTACGTTCTCGCCTGCCTTGAGATTTCCAGGCTCTATACCCAGAAGCGTCTCGACCACGCATTTCCTAAGCACCACCACGTCCAGCTTGGCAAGCTCCAAGGCGTGTTCCTTTTTCAGACTGCATGCCCCCTCTTTGAGCCACCAAATAGAGGCATAATCCCTGGCTACCACTCCAAAGCCGTGCCGGCCCCGGGCATTTTCCAGGCGGCTTTCAATAAGGCTGGACAAGGCATCGGCGCTGCCTGTTTCGGGTAGTTCAAGCCCTTCAAAATCAAAATATTTTTCAGCCTTGGTTAGGATCTCTTGCCATGCAAGATCGGACGGCAACTTAAACACCCTATGTGTGGGCAGCACGATAAGGCCTTTGTCAGATGTGTCCACAAAATAGGCCATCAAAAAATTGCTGCCGCTAATGGGGGTAGAGCCCATCTCTTCCATCAGCTTTTTATATGCAAGGGCCGTGGTGTATCGGTGATGTCCGTCTGCAATATACATTACCCTGTCTTTAAATGCCCTGGTCAGTTCACGCAACGCCTCAGGCTCGGTTATGCGTTCCACTACGTGTTGATTGCCCAACGAATCCTTTACCTCTACAAGGGATTCCCTGGGTGCCTCTGCGAGTATCTTTTTGGCATCTTCGTTTCGCCGGTAAAGAAGAAAAACCTGGCTGAATTGGGCCCTTGTGGCCTTGAAAAGTGAAAGACGGTCACTGGTTACCTGGGCAAAGGTCTGTTCATGGGGCCTTATTATCCGGCTTTCCCATGCCTCAAGGCGCACGAGGCCGATAAACCCTTGCCTCTTTAAGAAAACACCTTGATGTTCAAATCTTATAGTATATGGATAAACCGCACACTGCTCTTCTTGCACCAGTACTCCCGAACTCTTCCACAGTTCCAGAAGCGCTGCAGCTCTCTGGTACTTGTCGCCATCTCCTTTTGGCAATTCCAGATTGAAGATATTGTAGGGAGTCAAGGATGCAATCCTGTCGCGCAATGAAGCATCCACCACATCATACGGAGGTGCCAGCAGCTTCTCAGCTTCGCTCTTGAGCAGTTCTGCATTGTAATGCAGGCCCTTAAACGGGATCACTACAGCCATGACATGTCTCTTTCACCAATAATTTTATCGAACTGCAAATCGGTTTTAGCTACTACAGGAAGGGCTAGGAGTCAAGGATCCGCTTTTTGGGTATCTCTTTAATCGAGGCAGGCTGCCGTCACTTTATCACGGCCTTGGGATTTGGCTTCATAAAGGGCTGAATCTGCCCGTGACAGCACTCCATCTATGTCATCACCATCTCTGACTGCAGTAACGCCAAAAGAGACCGTGACACTGAATTTTGTGTTTTCTTTGGGGATGGTAAAGATGTATTTCTTTATCTTTTGGCGGAGTCTTTCTGCCAAATGTGCAGCTGCTTTGCAAGGTGTGTGAGGCAGGATTATCACGAATTCTTCCCCACCGTAACGATACAAAAGATCGACTTCCCGCACGCCCTTTTTGAGAATCTCAGCGAGCTTTTGAAGGACCCTGTCTCCCACCCTGTGGCCCAGGGAGTCGTTGATCTTTTTGAAAAAATCGATATCCGCCATGATAACGCTCAGGGGAAAGGAATACCGCCTTGATCTGGCCAACTCTTTCTTTAAGTCAGCCTCCAAGGCCCTCCTATTGAGAAGTTCTGTCAAGGGATCGATCCGAAGTTTCTGGCGGAGGTCTTGTATTACAGAGGCCTGATCCCTGAGTTTCTCCTGGGCCTGCGCCGCCTCCCTTTGAAGAGACTGGTTGTGATGGATCAGCATCTTGATTTTGCGGCCCATTTCAGAATCTGTCGGGAATTCCCTTTCTATTCCCTCAATGGTGTCACTTATACCAGCTATGTGATCCTTCGTGCCTGTGAAAAAAGAATCCATGGTGACCTGGACCCCATCCAGCACATCTTCGGTCTGCTGCAGAAACTCTTCCACCATGGATGGGGGCATGGAAGGCAGATGCATTTGGGACATCAAATCATCATAGCCGTTCTTTTTGACCACGTTCCAAAATACCTCTTCATATACGTGGGGAAGGGGAAGCATGCGTTTGCATACGATATCCTTAAGGGCAGTCCTGGCGACCTCGGTCACTGTCAAAGCCACATCATCCACCTCTAACCTTTTATGTTTCTTGTTTGGATATTCCATGATCCCTAAACACGCTTTTAATACTTTTCGGAAGATATGAAAAGATTATGAATGAATCTGTTAAATGTAGAGCATTTTTCTGGTTTTCTACCGCTTTTGAGCCAGTCGAGCATCATCTGATCCTTGGGATCCTCATGGCATGCTAGGCAGAGGCCGACCTCCAGGATCTTCACCATCTCCTGCTGGGAAAAGGTGCGAAGGAAAGGCCTTGAACTATTTACGAGCATTGCTCCATCCACCCCGGCAGCGCTGTCGAGCGGATGCTCTATGCCCAGGAGCAACGGAGAATTAGACAGGGCAGGTACAAAACCAAATTCTCCCTTGCGGAATACTATGGAACCTCGCCCCAGGCCCACGGTCTTGGGATTGGAATGACAATCCTTGCAGCTGCGCCCATTCCTTTGCGTGGTATGCGGGTCCATGGATGCTGCTGTGAGCCTTTTAAAATCCCTTTCCCATCTACCCCTTTCATCCAGAAAGGAAACAAAGTCCTCTCATCCAGGAACCAATATAACCACCTTGCTGCTGCTCCCTTTGCTCTTGTCCATCTGCCTTATGCCGAGCATCGGGCTTTCATAGCGGATGAAGCTTCTGAATTCCGTCCAACTGCCTGGGGTCATCTTACCAGTCAATTTGTCCAGCTGCTCCTCACCCTTGTCAGCCCTAACATGGCAGCCGTAACATTGCGGAACCCACGTGGCATGACACGCCTTGCAGGCAAGCCTTGAGTGTGCCCCTGTATTGCATTTGTCTGGCACTGGTGCTCTTAGTGGATGGGGCCTTCTATCTGCCTTGCCTATTAGAACTACTTCTCCATTTTCAAGTTGTTTCACATTTATTCGTGACAGAGGCTGCCTTTCTCCGCCTTCTGCCTCATTTGGATGAATCAGGCCATTTCTTTCTGCCATCTCCTTGAGCCCTTTGCTGCTCCTGTGACAAGTGCTGCATTCAATTTCCACCTGCTCCTCTATGTGAGCCCTTATATGGCCGTCTCCCATCACCTCCTTCTGGGTGTGACAATCAATGCATATCAACCCCTTTGCATGGTGGACGTCTGGCAGCATGGGCAGATAAAAACGGCCGTCTTCCAGTATATAGGGTGAAAATTCCCCATCTATGAAGGGGGTTGCATAACCCTCTGACTCATATATTCCCTGATAGGAAAGGCCTATCCTGCCGCTTCGGTTATGACATTTGAGGCAATTTTTCATGGGTACGAATTTTGTGATCCTGACATGCCTCTTTTCCTTGGCAACACCTTCAGGCACATCATTATGGCATGCAGTGCATCCCCCGCCCTTTTGCGACAAAAAATCTGGCAGCTTCCCCTTTTCAAGGCCCACGTGGCAGCTTCCGCACATCTTTCTGAAGTAATCTATTGCAGGAGAAGTTAGATTCCCCTGCCTAATAGACCGCACTGTAATCACCTCGTTTTGATCCGCTGCCTCACCCCAATAATATCTCAGGGTCGATATGATCCCCCGATTCGTTGCCATAAGAGAATTTTTCACCCAGTCAACCTCGTTGACGTGGCACCCTGTCTGGCCGCAGGTGCCACGGGCAACAGACAATTCACCTGGATTTCTGATCATGCCTCTATGGGCCTTCTTTTTCTCACCAGCTAAAGGATTTCCCATGTGGCACTCAGAGCATCCAAGCACATGCCTGCCATGGGCCTTGTCCGGCTCCTCAAAATGACAGGCAAGGCACATGTCCACCTGGCCTGAAAAGGTCTTGGGTATATTGGTGGTTGGCACGCGTTGGGTAGCCGCATACCCAAAAATGGGTAAGAGTATACACACATGGAAGAGAAGAAGCGAAAACAGCGTGGGATTCATGGAAAGACAATTTACTAAAAAAAAGGGCAGCTGTCGCTGCCCTTTTTAAACCTGTCTGGAGCGGGAAACGGGATTCGAACCCGCGACTTCAACCTTGGCAAGGTTGCACTCTACCACTGAGTTATTCCCGCATCTTCGGCACAAGATAATAAGTGCACCCCTTAAAACTGTCAAGACCTTATCATGCCCCAAAAAGCAGCATCATATCTGCAACGCTTTCAGCTATATCTTCCATCTCAGTGAGCTGCTCCACCATATATTCAACGAATTCCTCGCTTAGTCCAAGATAGTAAACGATCTTGGATTTTGGCGGCACCGGGGCGACAAGGAGCCCCATTCCGCTCACATGGGCAAGATAATCCGCCAGTTGAACAACTGCCCCAACATGGTTGAATTTGGGATGTCCAGGACTCAAGTGATGGGAAAAAATGGCCTTTACAAAAATATCAGGCAGGTTCCACGTCTTTGCCAGCCAGGCACCAATAACGGTGTGTGAAACACCGATTCTGCGTTCTGCCCATGTCAAGGGGCGCTCGGCTTCCTGAGCCATATTGACTATGTTTTCCCACTCTTTTTTAAGGCACGTGCACATTGCCATTCTACCCAGGTCGTGGAGCAGGCCTGCTGTAAAAAATATTTCCGTATCTTCTTCCTCAAGTTCCAACGCAATCATGCGGGACAAGATACCTGTGGCCACGGAATGTATCCAGAAGTCACGGGCCTTAAGGCCTGGGTGTGAATAACTTCCGCGAAAAACACCCAAAATAGAAAGGCCCAGAGCGAGATTGCAGACCTCACTCAATCCAAGAAAGACAATGGCCCTGTGCACTGTATCTATGGCCACACGGGGGGCGTATAGTGCACAATTGGCCATTTTAAGGAGCTGGGAGGCAAGGGAGGGATCATGCCTTATGGCCTGTTCAAGCTCGATTATGTCCTTTGGATCCTTGGACAGTATGGATAGAACGGTCTGTGCCGAGGTTGGCAGTGGAGGAATCGATTCGAGACGGCTTATGACGCTTTTGTATCGACGCTGCGAGTTAAGGTCGACAAGTTGGGAGGCTGTGCCTGCAATTGCCTGACCCCTTGTTTGTTCCACGCTGTTACTCCTTTTTACTCGTTCTTTTTCACTTTTCGACAACACCATACAGCCCCATGAATCATTCCAGCCGGTTCATTGGTATCCCAGGTTCCCCTTGGTTAATTTGGCCTTTTTTTTGCATTGTAATTTCGACAAATTATAGAAAGATAAGAGGTGAATGGATATGCAAGGTTATACAACTCTTAAAAAAGGACCTGTAGTATGCCTTCATAAAAGCAAAAAGATGAGATACCAGGCCCTTCGGGACTATTATGAGAGCAAAATCAAGACCCTCATTGAAATGAAGCTTCCGCCCAAGCTCGTACTCCTGGCATGCTGGGATGCCCCGGTCGAACGTCAAGACCTGACGAAGCCGAGAAACCGGGCCAGATTTATCAAAGAATGCCTCAAATATTACAGGTCCCAGCTCAAAGATATTGAAAAAATGCAAAAAAGTTTATGATGGGCAGGGGCTTATTAAAAAAATTTTAGCCCCTGCATCGCCCTCCATTTCGAAAACAGCCCTACAACTAGACCGCTCTCCTGTTTGTCATATCCGGCCCCTTTTACACCAGCCATTGTGCAAAAATTGGGGCTGTCCTTTTAAAGGATCCCGTTGTATAAATAGTGTATCCTGTTTTATGCAGCCAATTCGCCATGGGAGCCGATTCACCCAAATCAAACCAACTCGAAGAGTACATAGCCTCTCTTAAGGAATCGGATTTATTGGGTGACCAGGTGGTTTTTCACACCACATTTCCTGCCAAGCAGGCCTCTTTTGGTGAAAACGGACTGGATATCCAGCCTGAAATCAGCTCTCTTCTGGCAACATTGGGGATACCACGACTTTACAGCCATCAGGTTGAAGCCATCGGCAAGATCCAAAATGGAAAAAATGTAGTGGTTGCAACCCCTACGGCAAGCGGCAAAAGCCTCGTTTACAACATCCCGGTCCTGCAGGCAATCATGTCTGATCCATCGTGCAAGGCGCTTTATCTCTTCCCGCTTAAAGCCCTTGCCCAGGACCAGTTGCGAAACTTCAACAGGCTTACCTCCTCCCTGCCCCCGGACGCGGCACCCACGGCCGCAATCTACGACGGAGACACTTCGCCTTACCGGCGGAGGAGAATAAGGGAACTTATGCCAAGCGTCATATTTACCAATCCTGAGATGCTGAATCTTTCCCTTCTGGCCTATCATCATTCCTGGGCTGCACTGTGGCAGGGATTGCGTTTCATAGTGGTGGACGAGGTTCATACCTACAGGGGAATCCTGGGTTCGCATATGAGCTGGGTCTTCAGGCGTCTAAACAGGATAGGAGAATATTATGGCAACAGGATCAACTATATCTTTTGTTCAGCTACCATTGGGAATCCTGGAGAACTTGCCTCAATGCTGGCCGATGTGGAGGTGGAAGAGATCGTTGAAAGCGGAGCCCCAAGGGGAAGGCAGCACCTGCTTTTCTTGAACCCCGCTGCCAGCCCTGCCCATGCCGCAATCCTGCTGTTAAAGGCTGCAATCTCCCGGGGTCTCAGGACAATAGTCTACACCCAGTCCCGCAAGATGACGGAACTCATAAGTCTTTGGGCAGGAGACCAGAAGGAGGAGATAAAGGGTAAAATCAGCGCATACAGGGCCGGTTATCTGCCAGAAGAACGGCGGGAAATAGAAAAAAAGCTCTCATCAGGCCGACTCCTTGCCGTGGTCTCAACCAGTGCCCTTGAGCTTGGAATAGACATAGGCAACCTGGATATATGCATATTGGTGGGATACCCTGGGTCTGTTATGGCTACCTGGCAGCGTGGAGGAAGGGTCGGCCGGAAGATGCAGGACTCGGCAGTCATACTCGTGGCTCAACAGGATGCCCTTGATCAATATTTCATGAGGAATCCAGAGGAATTCCTTGACCGTGCCCCGGAATCGGCGGTGCTGAACCCATTCAACCCCTCAATTATGAAGCCCCATTTGGTGAGTGCGGCAGCTGAAATCCCCTTGAAAAAGGGGGAAGGACTCTTGACAGACGCAGCAGTCTCTAAACAAGTGGATGAGTTGATCGCCCAAGGCCGCCTGTTGGAAGATGGACAGGGCGTTGAAATCTATTCCCACATGAGTTATCCCCAGCGGAATCTCAATCTCAGGGGTGCTGGCAAACAATTTCAAATAGTTGAAAAAAAAGAAAACGTGACCATTGGCTCGATAGATGGCTACAGGACGCACCGGGAGACGCATCCCGGGGCAGTCTATCTGCACAATTCCATATCCTACCTGGTGGATGAGCTGGATTTTTCTTCCCAGACAGTAACAGTTTCTGCAAAACAGGTGGACTATTACACCAAGGCACATGCCCAAAAAGAGACCGAGATATTGGAAATAGAAGAGGAGAAAGCGATCTTGGGCACCACTGTAGGCCTGGGCAGGCTGCGGGTGACAGATCAGATCACAGGCTATGAAAAGAGACTTGTGCGGGGACAAGTACTGCTGGGTGTTGTGCCCCTTGAGCTTCCTCCCCTCATATTTGAGACCGAAGGAATATGGATCGTCATACCCAAGAAATTGCAGCAACGTATCGAAGAGGCAAGGCTCCATTTCATGGGGGGCATACACGCCCTGGAACATGCAGTAATTGGTATTTTACCGCTCCTGGTGATGACGGACAGGAATGACCTGGGAGGAATCTCGATCCCATTTCATCCCCAAATAGGCCAGGCCGCAGTCTTCATATATGATGCCGTACCAGGCGGTGTAGGCCTTTCCCGGGAGACCTTTTCAAAGGCAGAGGAGCTTATTGTGCAAACCCTGAATACAGTAGAAAGCTGTCCTTGCGAATTTGGGTGTCCATCTTGCGTGCATTCCCCCAAATGCGGATCGGGCAACCGGCCTATCGACAAGGAGGCGGCCGTTGCGGTTTTGAAGGGGATCAAGAACCCTGATGCCATGGTAAAGATGGAAAGGGAAAAAAGGCCTTTGAAAAAAACAGAATCTAAACCGGCGCCGCTGTTTAAAAAAAAGGAGCTGCGGTTTGGTGTTTTTGACCTGGAGACCCAGCTTTCCGCACAGGAAGTCGGAGGATGGCACAGGGCCGACCTTATGCGGATGAGTTGCGGAATCGTCTATGATTCCTCCCGGGACGCCTTCATCGAGTTTCTGGAAGATCAAGTGGATGAACTCATCGAGGTGCTGTCAAGTTTTGACATGGTGATAGGCTTCAACATAAAACGCTTTGATTACAAGGTGCTGCAAGGTTATTCAAATTTCGACTTCAGAAAAATTCATACATTGGACATGCTTGAGGAAATCCACCGGGTGCTTGGATACCGACTAAGCCTGGATCATCTGGCCCAGACTACCCTGAAGGCAAGGAAGAGCGCCAACGGGCTTTTAGCCCTCAAATGGTGGAAACAGGGCGAAATCCAGAAAATCATAGACTATTGCAGGCAGGATGTGGCACTGAGCAGAGATCTTTACCTGTTCGGCAGGGAAAAGGGCCATCTTTTATTCAAGAACAAGGCGAAAAAGGTGGTAAGGGTGCCGGTCAATTGGTAGGCCGTGACAGGAGCCCACATTGAGTTTTTAAAATTTCTTCTCTTAAGAGCCTGTCTTTGACACATGG
Source organism: Deltaproteobacteria bacterium (assembly GCA_027031565.1). Taxonomy (GTDB): domain Bacteria; phylum Desulfobacterota; class Dissulfuribacteria; order Dissulfuribacterales; family JALVPX01; genus JALVPX01. The sequence goes on from JALVPX010000224.1 coordinate 22,136, forward strand.
TTTTACAGCAGTGTCTGTCACGGGGAAAAGGGCCTGTCTTTCTCAATCACCACTTTCTTTTATTCGAAAAATGATTATTCTCTAAAGTTAAAGGGCAAAAAATAACATGACTAAACATTTTGACAATATTTCATTTGCAAAGTCACATTCAAAAAAGATCGCACTAATCCTGATCATATTGTCCATAGGCATTGGGATAAAAGTTAGCGGACTTGATCAATACCTGACCCTTGAGGCCCTCAGGACATACAGGCAGACACTCCTGGAATTTTGTCACCATAATCAGGCCTTGGTCTTGGCCCTCTACTTCCTGGCCTACGTGGCTGCCACAGCACTTTCGATTCCAGGTGCTGCTGTAATGACTCTGGCAGGAGGCGCCGTTTTTGGATTGCTAGCCGGCACGCTCATAGTGTCCTTTGCGAGCACGTTGGGTGCCACCCTCGCCTTTCTTGCCTCGCGGTTTATTTTAAGGGACTGGGTGCAAGCAAAACTTGGAGACAAGCTCGAAAAGGTCAACAAGGGAATTGAGGAAGAAGGGTATCTCTACCTCTTCACTTTGAGGCTTGTGCCTGTATTTCCCTTTTTCGCAATCAATCTATTGATGGGGCTTACCAACATGTCTGTCCGCACCTTTTACATTGTTTCCCAGATAGGAATGCTTCCAGGCACCATAGTTTATGTGAATGCAGGAAAAGAACTTGGCAGGATAAGTTCTCTGTCTGATATCATGTCGTTCAGGCTCATAACAGCCTTTGCCTTGCTGGGGATTATGCCCCTAGTTGCAAAGAAGATCGTCTTTTTAGTCAAATCAAAACGGGAGAAAATAGATGGCCAGATATGATTATGACATTGCTATAATCGGGGGCGGGGCGGCAGGCCTCACGGTGGCGGCTGGAGCAGCCAGAATCGGGGCCAAGGCGATCCTGTTTGAAAAGGAAAAGGAGCTTGGGGGTGACTGTCTCCACTATGGATGCGTTCCCAGCAAAACCCTCATAGGGATCGCAAGGCTCAACCACCTGATCAAACACAGCAACGAATTCGGCCTGCCCCCAACCCAAGCTGAGCGTGTACAGTTTAGCAGGGTTTCGGAAAAGATAAAATCGGTAATATCAACCATACAAAAACATGACTCTGTAGAGAGATTTTGCAGGCTCGGAGCGAAGGTGGCGTTTGGAAGACCTGAATTTTCAGACGAACACTCTGTTATGCTGGATGGGAAGAGGATAAGCGCCAGCAAATGGGTGATTGCCACTGGTTCATCCCCCTTGATCCCGCCTTTCAAGGGACTTGACTCTACAAGGTACCTTACCAACAAGGAAATATTTTACTTGGACAACCTTCCCAAGTCCATGATCATACTGGGCGCAGGGCCTATAGCCATAGAGATGGCCCAGGCCTTCAACAGGCTTGGAACCGCTGTTACCGTCATTCAGCGCAGTGGACAGATTCTCAGTAAGGAAGACAAAGACATGGCAGAGGCAGTGCTTGAAGCATTAACCGCCGAGGGAGTTACGGTGTGCCTGAACGCAACCGTGGAAGAGGTCAGGGAGTCGGAGCAGGGCAGAAAGGTTGTAGCAATTTCCCAGCAGGGGGCCGAACAGCCAATGAATATTGAGGCAGACGAGCTGCTTGTTGCCATGGGACGAAGGCCCAACATTGAAGGCCTCAACCTTGATTCCATTGGAGTAGAGGTTACCAGGAAAGGAATAGTCGTAGACAGAAAGCTGAGGAGCAGTCATAAACACATATATGCGGCTGGAGACGTAATCGGCAGGTATCTGTTCACCCATGCCGCTGGTTACGAGGGTGGCGTGGTGGTGAGCAACGCCTTGTTCCACTTCCCCAGAAAGGTGGACTATACCTTCATGCCCTGGTGCACATACTGCGATCCAGAACTGGCCAGCATAGGCATGAACGAGAAAAGGGCCAAGGAAGCAGGAATCGAATACAGCGTTTACAGGGAATTTTTTAGAGACAACGACAGGGCGCTGGCATCTTTTTCCCCCAGAGGAATGATCAAGCTACTGCTGGACCATAAGAAGCGGCCTATTGGCTGCCAGATATTGGGGCCACAGGCAGGCGAACTGATAGGCTATTGGGCCTGCGCCTTTGCAACCAAGGCCTCCATGGCATCATTAGCCAGAGCAGTGCTTCCTTACCCAACCCTTTCAGAGATAAACAAAAGAATTGCTGGCGATATCATTTCAGAAAAGATCTTTTCCAATACCATGAAAAAGGGGCTCAAGTTCTTCTTCGGCTTCAAGGGAAGGGCTTGTACGCCTGAATCAGGGGAAAAGCATGATCAGCACATGTAAGCCTGCCATCTCAATACTTACTGTTGTCCTATTACTGTTCCTTACCTGTGTGCCTTTTGTGCAGGCAGGAAAAAGTGAAAGAAAAGTGCTTTTCCGTGAAGATTTTAATGATTTGTCTGGATGGTCAAGGTTCTTTTTCCCGAAAATCAAGAAACATACCAAATATTACATAGAAAGCTCCCCTGACGGCTCTTTTTTGAAGACCGAGAGTTTTGGCTCTGCATCTGCCATTCTCTACAAAAAGGAATTCAATGTCTACGAGTTTCCGTGGCTAAGGTTCAAGGTGCTGGTCAAAAATGTGTATAAGGCCGGGGATGCCAAAAAAAAATCGGGCGATGACTACCCCATCCGCATATATGTGATGTTCAAGTATGATCCTGGGAAAGCCGGTTTCTGGGAGCGTATAAAGTATAAGACAGCCAAGGTCTTATATGGAGAATATCCTCCATATGCTTCCCTGAATTACATTTGGGCAAACAAGAGGCACAAGGAGGCGGTTCTTGAAAACAAATATACCAGCCGGGCCCAGATGATACCCTTTGGACAGGGGAAAGAAGGCCTTGGACAATGGATAGAAGTCGAAGTGAACATGGTTGACGACTACGAAAGGGCCTTTGAAAAAAGGCCCCCAGCCGTGGCCCGTATCGCAATAATGAATGATTCAGACAATACAGGGGAAAAGGCGGTATCCCTGGTTGATTATCTGGAAGTCGCCGATAGACCCGTGGCCAAGGAAAGGCCCTTAAGATGACACTGCCTGTGCCTTTTAAACATTGCTTAGAACATGAAACATGCACCTTCCGGGGGTCTGGATGACCGTTATCAAAGGCGCCATTGCTGTTCTGACGCGATATCCCAGGCCTGGCAGATGCAAGACCAGGCTAATACCGCTTATGGGCAAAAGGGGGGCGAGCATGTTGCACAAGGCCCTGGCAGAACATACGATTTCCCGCCTCAAAACCTATGTAATCGGCCATCCTGCCGATCTGATCATATTCTATTCAGGTGCCTACGAAGCCGAGGCCAGAAAATGGCTGGGCGAAGACATCGTTTATGCCGCACAGCCTCCAGGCGACCTGGGAGCAAAGATCGCTTATGCGTTTGAAATGACTTTCCAAATAGGATATGGCAGAACATTGGTGCTCGGTACTGACTGCCCCGACATGGACCTCAAGATCCTGGATGACGCATTCTCTGCCTTGGAATCAAAGGATATGGTTTTGGGACCTGCCGAAGATGGCGGATATTATCTCGTGGGTCTCAAACATGCTTGCTCAAAAGAGCTTTTTGAAGGGATTCCATGGGGATCAGCACAAGTCCTCGAAACGACAGTGGAAAGGGCGAAATCCCTCAAACTCCATTTGGAAATGCTGCCCCTACTTCCCGATCTTGACCGTCCCGATGATTTGTTGAAGGTAAAAGATGCCGGGATCAAGGCTGTTATCGAAACAATTTGTTGTGCCACGGAGGAATTATGAAAAAAGTGATGCTGGTTGCCTTTAATGGTGAAGACATGTGCTTTATTCATGTCCTGTTGAATGGGCTGGACATGAAAGAAAGGGCTTGTGACGTGAAAATAATCATGGAAGGGGCCTCTACAAAATTGATCCCAGGATTGGAAAAACGAGAACATTTTCTGCATGCCCTTTGGAAAAAGGCAAAGGAAAACGGTTTGCTCGAAGGGGTTTGCAGGGCCTGTTCAAACAAGATGGGCACTATGGAAGCCGCCCAGAATGCCGGGCTCAAACTGCTTGATGACATGTCCGGGCACCCGAGCCTTGGGGCCTATATGAAAAGAGGCTACAAAATCATAACCTTTTAAACCGAATGGCCCAAGAAGGCTTGTTTGCCCGAATTTAAATAAAAAAACAAGCCTGCCGGATACTTGTTGGGTCAAGCCAACCGGCAGGCCTGTTAAAGGGTCTTGGACTACGCTGTCTGTCAGCACCCTCCGCCGCAGCTTCCGCAAGAAGACGGCGTGCAGCCGCAGCTTGCTGCAGACAGGGCTGCATCTTCTTCGGGGGTAAGATCGCGCACACCTTTTATAGTAACATCAAAAT
>JALVPX010000225.1:0-1085 GCA_027031565.1 Deltaproteobacteria bacterium
TGGGGCACAAACATATCCAGACCACCATGATTTATACCCATGTTGCAAAGAAAAACATCCTTGGCGTGGTAAGCCCGTTGGACAAGATTTAGTTTTTAGGCCACCTCTAAAAATTGTCTTTTTGCCCAATAGCTGCGTTGCACAAAAAAAATAATCCTCGAAATATCAACAAAATGTCTGCGGTTGTTTTTTTCGCGCGCCTTGCCCTTTAACAAAAATCCTAATTTTTATTAGAGGTAGCCAATGGCAATACGTTTTTCCGGCAAAAAACGTTTTGTTGCACTGTTTTTGCAAATCGCTGGGAAGGAAAACTCAATATTTTTCACGCAGGGCGATACTGGTTTAGCCTAAGACTCTTGCCTAAACACCATACTTGAATTAAATATTGTACGTTTATGAAACAGGATAAATGGAGCGAGATTTCAAGGGCACGAAGCCTTCTAGGCCTGCCTGAAGAGGTTACGAGGAAAGAAATCCTGGAGGCCTACAGAGAAAAATCCAGGAAGCTTCACCCTGATACAGGCACTGGCTTCACCAATAGTGCCATGGAAGAGCTTAACTGGGCGTACAGGCTTTTGATGGCATATGTTGACCATTACAAGATCAAGCTGAGGCGCACCGAAGAAGGGATGAGCGAAGAAGAGTGGTGGATGTTTCACTTTGGCCAAGATCCGATATGGTCTGGAGACAAGGAAGAGAGCTGATTAGATCTAGATTTTTCATTTGGGTAAGGAAATGGCACTAGTAGTTCAAAAATATGGCGGCACATCCGTGCGCGACATTGAGCATATCCAAAATGTGGTTGACCGGGTGATAAAACGCAGAGAACAAGGCGATCAGGTAGTGGTGGTGCTCTCTGCCATGGCAGGGGAGACGAACAGGCTTATTGATTTTGCTCATCAAATAAGCCCACAGCCAGACCCCAGGGAACTTGACGTGCTGGTCACCACAGGGGAACAGGTCACGGTTGCCCTTTTTGCCATAGCGGCCAAGGCCAGGGGATACAAGGCAAAGTCATTCCTTGGCTACCAGATTCCGATCGTCACGGACAGCGCCTTTGGCAAGGCCAGAATCGAGGAGATACC
>JALVPX010000225.1:1095-9792 GCA_027031565.1 Deltaproteobacteria bacterium
ATATAGTAGTGGTTGCAGGGTTTCAGGGCGTAACGTCCAAAGGTGATATCACCACCCTTGGCCGCGGCGGTTCTGACACAACGGCCGTGGCTGTTGCCGTGGCAATCGGCGCAGATGCGTGCGAGATTTATACTGATGTCGATGGTGTTTATACCACTGATCCAAATATATGCCCAAGGGCCAGGAAGATCGAGCGCATATCCTATGAAGAGATGCTTGAGATGGCCAGTCTTGGCGCCAAGGTGCTCCATATCCGCTCAGTGGAATTTGCAATGCGCTACAAGATTCCAATCTATGTGGCATCGAGCATGGAAGAAACGCCGGGAACTTGGGTAGTTGAGGAGGATGAAAGCATGGAAGATATATTGGTATCGGGCGTGACATACAGCAAGGACGAGGCACGGATTACAGTAACAAAGGTCCCGGATGTCCCAGGCAGCGCAGCAGCCCTCCTCACCCCGATATCTGAAGCAAATATCATAGTGGATATGATCATCCAGAATACCCGGGAAGGCGAGCTCACGGATTTTACCTTCACTGTACCAAAGGCTGATTACAAACAGGCCCTGGAGATCGTGGAAAAGACGGTAAAGGAGATAGGCGCAGAAAATTTCGGCGGCGATCCCAATATTGCCAAGGTCTCCATTGTTGGTGTGGGAATGCGCAACCATGCAGGGGTTGCCACCAGGATGTTTGATATCCTGGCAAAACATGGTGTAAATATCCTCATGATCAGTACATCAGAAATAAAGGTGTCCTGCGTGATTGATGAGAAGTTTACTGAGTTGGCAGTCAGGGCCCTGCACGAAGGTTTTGGTTTGGACAAGGTGGATTGATGGCTGAAAGATTTGTAGAAATTTACGATACCACGTTGAGAGACGGCACCCAGGCAGAGGATTTCAACCTCTCGGTTGAAGACAAGCTCCGAATTGCCCAGAAGCTTGATGAACTGGGCATAGATTACATAGAGGGCGGCTGGCCTGGCTCCAACCCGAAAGATCAGCAGTTTTTTGAGGAAATCAGGCGTTATGACCTGAAACACTCGAAAATTGCCGCCTTTGGCTCCACCCATCAGGCAAAAAACAGGCCAGATACCGACCCTAACCTTAAGGCGCTGGTAGATGCCGACACGCCTGTGATCACCATTTTTGGCAAGACCTGGGATGTCCATGTAAGGGATGCCCTTCGGGTTTCGCTTGAGAGAAATCTCGAACTTATAGAAAATTCTCTTGGATGGCTCAGGCAGCGCGTACAGACCCTCTTCTATGATGCTGAGCACTTCTTCGACGGTTACAAGGCCAACAAGGAATATGCCTTGAAGACCTTGCAGAAGGCCGTTGACGCCGGTGCCGAATGCCTGGTCCTTTGCGATACAAATGGGGGAACCCTGCCCCATGAACTTTCAGACATAGTCAAAGAGGTAGCCAGGGAAATGGGGCCGGAGGTCAAGCTGGGCATCCATTGCCACAATGATTCAGAGGTGGCAGTGGCCAATTCCCTGGCAGGGGTGCTGTCCGGGTGCATACAGGTGCAGGGCACCATGAACGGCTTTGGTGAGCGGTGCGGGAATGCCAATTTATGTTCCATCATCCCCGCCCTGGTGCTCAAAATGGGTTACAATTGTTCGGCGGGAAAGAACCTCCAGAACCTCACCAGTACTTCCCGTTACATCTGTGAGATCGCAAACCTGCCGCCCAATAAATATCAGCCATACGTCGGGGCCAGTGCCTTTGCCCACAAGGGCGGAATACACGTGAGCGCAGTCATGAGAAATCCCGAGACCTATGAGCACATCAGGCCCGAGCTGGTGGGCAATGTGCAGAGGATCCTCGTTTCAGACCTTTCTGGCAAGAGCAATGTGCTCGCAAAGGCAAAACAATTCGGCCTGGATCTGGACAGCTCGGATCCCGTTGTAATGGATATCGTGGCCCGCCTCAAGGAGCTTGAGGCAATGGGATTTCAATTCGAAGGCGCAGAGGCATCCTTTGAACTTTTGATGCGCAAGGCCTCGGGTTCCTTCAAAAAGAAGTTTGACCTGCTGGGCTTCAGGGTGATAGATCAGAAGGTCAGGGAGGACGAGCCGCCCCAGGCAGAGGCCACGGTCATGGTTCAGGTAGGCGGCCAGGTTGAACATACGGCAGCAGTGGGAAACGGCCCGGTAAATGCCCTGGACAACGCCATCAGAAAGGCACTGGAGAAATTCTATCCCGAGCTGAAAAATATGAGCCTTCGCGACTACAAGGTGAGAGTATTGCCCGGTGTGGCAGGCACAGGTGCAAAGGTAAGGGTCTTGATCGAATCCAGCGACAACGGCGACAAGTGGGGAACAGTGGGCGTCTCCCACGATATCATCGAGGCAAGCTGGCAGGCCCTGGTGGATTCGATTCGCTACAAGCTCATGAAATCTGAGCAGGAGGGCAAGAAGTAGAAGGCCGCACCTCTATTCCCACACCCGTCAGCCTGATGATATTTTGGGCCCTTGCAGTTGCTTCATGTATAATAGCTTCATGGCTGCTGCATGGTGCGGGTTCCCGGTATGACCAGCATGCATTTGAGGCTGCTGCACAGGTTCCGCAGAGCCCTGAGACAGCCCTGTTGTTTCTTAAACCGCTTGACATCAATCACGTTTCGCTGGAAGGGCTTGAGACGCTTCCTGGAATAGGGCGCAGACGGGCGGAAAAAATGTTACAATATCGGCAAGGCTCGGGGCCGTTTCTACACAAGGATGAATTGCTTAACCTGGACAACCCCATTCCGCCTGGTGTGATAGATAGCCTTTGGCCTTATCTTAGTGTTAAATAGAAAAAAGCCTTATTGAAAGAAAAATTGTAGGTAAAAAGATGGGAAACAATAATATTACTCCTAACAGTGCCAGGATACTTGCCATGGCAGGAAAGGGGGGCACAGGGAAAACCACCCTGTCTGCCCTTCTGGTGCGTTATCTGGTTGAAAACAGCTTGGTACCAGTACTTTGCGTGGATGCAGATGCCAATGCCAACCTGAATGAACTGCTTGGCCTCGAGGTTGAAAAGACCCTTGGTGAAATCAGGGATGCAATGAAGACCGAGACTCCCCCAGGCATGACGAAAAACGAGTATATGGAAATGCAAATAAACCAGGCCATCATCGAGACCAAGGGGTTTGATCTGCTTGTGATGGGGCAGCCAGAAGGGCCGGGCTGCTACTGCATGGCCAACTCCATATTGGCCCAGGTCATGGAGGGCCTGGCAAAGAGTTACCGGTATATGCTGGTGGACAATGAGGCTGGAATGGAGCATCTGAGCAGGCTCAATTTAAGGGACATAGATACATTGTTCGTGATATCCGACCCTTCTTCCCGCGGGGTGCTCACGGCGGCTAGGATCGCCGATCTAACCAAGGCGCTCCAGGTAAGTGTCCGCCAGAAGGTGCTTATAGTGAACAGGGTTCCTGCCCAGATCCCTGAGGCCCTTTCAAGCCAAATCGAGGAAGCCGTGGCCAAGACCGATCTCACGTTCGGCGGCTACGTGCCTGCCAGCAGTCAATTATTCGAATATGAAGTGCAGCAAAGGCCGTTGCTCGACCTCCCGGCCAGCACGGATGCAGTAAAGGCTGCCTTTGAAATATTCTCCAGATTCATTCCCAAAGAAGATTGAGCCCAATGACCGCCTCCCCTGCCAAAAAAAAGGCAAAGATCATATGCATAGCCAACCAGAAAGGGGGGGTTGGAAAGACCACTACCGCGGTTAATCTGGCAGCAGCCATCTCCATGCATAAAAAAAGGGTGCTGCTGGTGGATTGTGATGCCCAGGCAAATGCAACGAGCGGCCTTGGCATAAACATCCAGGAGGATAAGGGCTGGCATCTTTATCACGTGCTCACTGGCATGGTCGGGCCTTCGAAGGCAATAAGGAAAACCGAATTCAATAACCTGCACCTGCTTCCCTCCCATCCGGAATTGGCTGGAATCGAGGTTGAAATAGCCAACAGGGAAAAGCGTGAGGAATGCCTGAAAAGGGCCTTGGTGCGGGTTGAGGATTTCGATTACATCTTCATAGATTGCCCTCCGTCCCTCGGCCTTATCACCTTGAACGCATTAACAGCATCTGATTCAATCTTGATACCCCTGCAATGTGAATATTATGCGCTGGAGGGGCTGAGCCAGCTTGTTCAGACCATCAAGCTGGTAAAACGCACCTACAACCCAAAGCTTCATATTGAAGGTCTGCTGCTAACCATGTACGATTCCAGGATGAGGCTTTCATATCAAGTCGCCCGGGAGGTGCGGACACATTTCAGGGAACTGGTCTACAGGAGTGCGATTCCCCGCAATGTACGACTCAGTGAGAGCCCGAGCCACGGAAAGCCCATTTTTGAATATGATCCCCGTTCCAGGGGGGCCGAGGGCTACTTGGCCCTGGCCAAGGAATTCTTGAACAAGCAGAGGCGAGGGTGAAGAAATCCAAGTCAGGTTTAGGTAAAGGTTTGGGAGCGCTTTTGTCCCAGGAAGATATTTATGAGGCAGGAAGTCCGGGGTTTTTCTTGTGCCCGATTGAAAAGATAAGGCCTAACCCCATGCAGCCCCGTAAAGGAATGGACGACCAGGCCCTTGATGCCCTGGCAAAGTCCATAAAGGACAAGGGCATTCTCCAGCCACTCGTAGTATGCAAAACTGAATCAGGTTATGAGCTTATTGCTGGCGAAAGGAGATGGCGTGCAGCCCAGCGTGCAGGCCTCCGCTCTGTTCCAGTTGTCATCAAGAATGTGAGCCCTGCCGAGTCGCTGGAACTTGCCTTGATAGAGAACATACAGCGGGAAGACCTGAATCCCCTTGAAGAGGCGCTTGCGTATGAGAGGCTCATGGAGGAATTTGGGCTGACCCAGGCACAGGTTGCTGCAAAGGTGGGCAAGCAGCGTTCGACAGTGGCCAATGCCCTGAGGCTTTTGCAGCTTCCAGAATATGTGAAAGAAGACGTGGCAGACGGGGTTTTATCGCCGGGCCATGCCAGGGCAATACTCTCTCTGGAGTCACCAGAACTTCAAAGGTTGCTCCGCGATGCAATAATCGACAAGGAATTGAGTGTAAGGCAGGCAGAGTCCATGGCCAGGAGCATTGCAAAAAGCCAAGGCCGGGCCGAGGCTCCAAAGAGGCCTGACCCTGATATTGAACGCCTTTGCGAAGAACTTTCAGCGGCTATTGGGGCGCAGGTGTCCATCAAAATGACCAAAAAGGGAAGCCGCCTGCAGATAGCCTGCACGGATTCGGAACAGTTTGAAAAGATCATAGAGCAGCTAAGATCCCTCTTTTGACTAAGATACCATGGCCCTTGTCAATATAGACAGTGCCCTTTTAAAGGTGTGCAGGGCCTTAAAAAAATGCGAACAAGGAAAAGGCGTGGAAGTGTTGTCCTACAAACGCAACCGCGGGGTATCCATAATCAGGCAGGACGAATCTACTTATCTCGTCAAGGAAAGGGGCTATGAAAACCTGGAACTGGATGTTTCCCATCGTCAACTCAAGAAAATATTGCAAAGCATCATGAAGCGTGAGTTCCCCAGGAGCCGCAAGGTGAGGATTTACACCATTTCAGGAGAGGAACAGTTGAACAGGCCCTTGAAGAAATTGTGAAAATCAGTCGTACTTTTGCGGTTTTCCATATCTTTTCTTGACATTTGTACATCTTGGGCTAGTAATTCCTAAATTTAGACAGGTTGCCCAAACCAGGTATCGAAACAGATGAAAATTACTGCGAATCAGCTCACACTGCTCAGGGTGGCACTTTTGCCCCTGCCATATTTTCTGATATATGGCAGCACCTACTCCAGGGTCGCTTCTCTTGCCATATTTACCATTCTAGGCATCACAGACTATCTGGACGGCCTGATGGCCAGGCGTGATGGCGTAACGAAACTGGGCAAGATGCTCGACCCGATAGCAGACAAGATCTTCATCACGGTCTGCTTCATACCCCTGGTGGATCTAGACATATTTCCGCTGTGGCTAGTCTGGCCCATCTTCTTGCGCGAATTCCTGGTAACAGAACTAAGGGCGGTTCTCCAGAAAGAAGGCATGGAACTGCCTGTCATGGAGCTGGGCAAGATCAAAACCACTATCCAAATGATAGTAGCCGGGCTGGTGTTAATGGTTGCAACCTTTCCCGGAAAGACAGTGGTGGCGTCGCTGTTGGCCGGCGCAGTGACAGCCACCATGTTCTTGGCATCGGTACTCTATTACAAGGAAGGTTCCTTGAGCCCAAGATTCAAATGGGCCCTGGGCCTGCTTGGGCTCGGCCTGGCCGTGAGGCTGCTTTTCAATGACCAGGCAACCATCCTGTTTTACGGCATTGCAATGTTGGCCTTGACTCTGGCCTCAGGTTTTGAATATGTGAGGAGAGGCCTTCCTGCATGTTTGCAAAGAGGTACAAGGGACCTTGCAAGGCTGTTTCTTGCCATGGCCGTGCCCATGGCAGCCCTGATTCTGGTTCCCCACTTATCCAGAAGCTCCACCATACTCGTAATTCTCATACTTACAGTGGAATTCATATCCCAGGGACTGGATATGTGGTTTTCCAGGCGGTGCAGCATCATTTCTTATGAAACCAAGGTATATCTAATTTTTCCCGCTGCCTTGATTTGTGCAGGCACTGCCTATCTCTTAGGATATGGGGCAAAGCCTGCCTTCCTGTGGAGCACCTTGTTTCTTTCCACCTTCTATATCGTTACCCGGACCCTTTGCCTTGTACGGAGCAGGGCAGGTTGATTTCTTTCCCGCTGCTAAGTATAAGAGATGACAATGGTTGCGTATTTAGGCACACAATCTAAGGCCTACCTCAAGGGCTTGAATGTCCGGGAACAGATCCAGGAGCGGGAAAAATGCACCTTGTGTCCCCAGGCCTGTTTGAGCCAGGATACCAGGGGCAGGAAACATCCTTCCAAACCTTGTCAGTTCAGGACGCCCTTCCAGCGTGACCGGGACCGGATCGTATATTCCAAGGCCTTCAGGCGTCTCAAGCACAAGACCCAGGTATTCCTCTCCCCCATGGGCGATCATTATCGCACGCGCCTGACACACACCCTGGAAGTGGCAGAAATTGCACGCACTATAGCCAGGGCGCTCAGGTTAAATGAAGACTTGACCGAGGCAGTGGCCCTTGGGCACGATCTCGGCCATACACCCTTCGGGCACGCCGGAGAGACCGTGCTCAACGAGATTGTACCAGGCGGTTTTTCGCACTGCCGTCAAAGCCTGCGAGTGGTGGATTTCTTGGAAAACGGGGGAAAGGGCCTCAATCTCACTTATGAAGTGCGTGACGGCATTTTGAAACACTCAAAGGGCTTTGGGGAGATAATACCCCGGACTTTTGGAAAATGGGCAGTGACCATTGAAGGCAGGGTGGTGCGCATTGCCGACGTGATTGCATATTTGAGCCATGACCTCGACGATGCCATAAGGAGCGGGGTCATCGAGGAAAAGGATATCCCGCCCGAGTGTGTAGAGGTGGTTGGAGATACCCATAGCGAGCGCACAAGCGCCATGATCAGGGATGTAATCACCTCAACAAAGGTGGTGGACGGAAAGATGCATCTCAATATCAGCCCCCACATGTACACGACCATGCTGAACATAAGGGCCTTTCTCTATGAAAATGTGTACAGGGCCCCGCAGGTACACAACGAGTTTGAAAAGGCGCGCAAGATCCTGTTTGATTTGTATGAATATTTTTTAAAGCACAAAGACTCCTTTTTGAGAGAAAGCAGAAAGCTCTATGAAGAAGATGTGCTGGAACATATGGAAAAGGTTCCCTATGAGCGCATGGTTTCCGATTTCATTGCAGGCATGACTGACCGCTATGCGCAAAATCTCTATTCCAGGCTCTTCATGCCTTCGCCCCTCGTTTAGGAAGTTTCAGGCTGTTTTCTTGTAGCGGCCTTATGAGAACTAACCTTAGGCTACCTCTAAAAATTTTGTCTTTTTGCCCAATGGCTGCGTTGCACTAAAAAAATCCTCGAAATATCAACAAAATGTCTGTGGTTATTTTTTCCGCGCGCCTTGCCCTTTAACAAAAATCCTAATTTTTAGAGGTAGCCCTTATCTTATAGTGGATGCACCTTCCACTCTTCGTCAACCCACAATCCAATAAATTTCAAGCCCGGAAACAGTTCCTTCAGGTGTTGGATAGCCTTCAGGGTCTGCTCCTTTTGCACTTTCTCCGGCATGGGATTGCCGGCGCAATCGTGGTGACCAGCAACTGCTATCACCCTGGAGCCGTGTTTTTCCGTCGAGATCTTGATCCTGTTTATGATTGAAGCAAATGCAGTCCCTTTCTTCTCCTCGGACAAGATGCGTATCGGACCCGGATCTGTTATGGAATCCACATAATCCACACCCAAATGATCCATCAAGTATTTTATGACAGGCAGCTGTACCCTTCCATCCATGCAATTTACAACTGTACAGAAAGCCAAAATATTCCTCCTCTTGTTCATTGTAGTGCGCAGAAAATTATGCTAATACCAGAATCGGAATTTATTTGATTTCACTTCATAATCAAGGGGTTAACAGGTTGAAATCCTTTTTGAAGATTGCACTTCCTGCTTTTGTTGTTGCGGCCTTGCTTTTTTGGGCATTGGCCAGGACGATTGAGCCGCTTCCAGAAAAGAAACTGACAATAGCAGTCGGAAGAAAAACCGGTATTTACTATCAATGTGTCCAAAAAT
>JALVPX010000226.1 GCA_027031565.1 Deltaproteobacteria bacterium
TTTCCAGAAAACCCTGGGCGATGGTGCCGAACTCATCACTGCCTGGATTGCCTTCTATGGGGTCTCCAGAGCCTTCCGTAGGGCGGTACAGATTGCGGCCTATGCTATAGAGTCCTGCAGGATTGGCAAAATTGAATATGGTGAGCTGGGCTGAGGCCAGCGGCTTTCCGCTTTCATCAGTGGCTACAATGAGCCCGTATGGATCTATGGTTATGTTCACTGTGCCGTCTGGCACGGCAAATTCAGGCTGCAGCCTGTCTCCACTCGATGTCACGATATATCCGTCCCGGTCTAGTTTGAAGGCCCCGGATCTGGTGTATAATTCTTCCCCGTTCGACAAGATCTTGAAAAAACCCTTGCCTTCTATTACCCAGTCAAGCTCGTTGCCTGTGTTTTCAAAATCTCCCTGGGTAAAGATCTTTTGAACTGCCGTAGGCCTGGAACCCATGCCTACCTGCATGCCTGTAGGAAGCTGGGTGCCATCTGCATTTTCGGTTCCAGCCATCCTGACCGTCTGATAAAGCAGGTCTTCGAAATCCGCCCTGCCGCGCTTAAATGCCGTGGTGTTCACATTGGCAAGGTTGTTTGCAATTACATCGAGATTGAACTGCATGCTGTTCATGCCGGAGGCTGCTGTCCAAAGTCCGCGCATCATGGTTTTTCATTCCCTCCTGTTTAACCTACTTTTCCCACTTGATTTATGGCCTTGTCGTCAAGTTCGTCGCACGCCTGCATGGCTCTCTGCATGGCTTCATAGGCCCTGTACAGATCTATAAGGACCACCATGGATTCAACCGGGTTCACGTTTGAATCTTCAATAAATCCTTGGGCGACCTTCCCTTCGGCAGACCGTTCCTGGGCCCCTGTTCCTTCTGCACTAAAGAGGTTCCTGCCTATCTTCTTGAGCGAGTCGGGATTATCAAAGGCCACAATATCCAGGGCAGCCACCTCGGTTTCATCCACATAAAAGTGGCCCTCCCTGTTCACCCATACGCCCTTTCCAGTGGTGTCTTCTAGGGTTATAGGACCGCCGTTTCCGAGCACTTTGTAGCCCTCGGGCGTTACAAGCTCGTTTGAGGCGTTGAGAGTGAAATGGCCGGCCCTGGTAAATGCCTTCCCAAAGGGTGTCTCAACTGCAAAGAACCCCTCGCCGTCTATTGCTAAATCCAAGGGATTATTTGTCTGCTTGAATCCCCCCTGGCTGAAATCCGTTGCCTCGATTTCCCCCTTGGCAGTCCTTTTTGAGGCATCCAATTGATCGAGGTAATATTCCTCAAAGGTTAGCCGCTCCTTTTTGAAGCCAGGGGTATTGGAATTGGCCACGTTGTTGGCCAGCACTTCCAATTTCCTTTCAAGCATTCTGACACCTTCAAGGCCTTCTATATGGCCCAGGCGGGTGTGAGGATGCAGTATTGGCAAAGCAGGCATAAATGTCCTCCTAAAATGGTCTCATACACAACAAAGCAAGGCCCGTGCCTCTCGATCACGGCCTGCCGGCTCCATTTTCACCCACGTTCTGCATTGATTTCTCTTCCCATTCCCAGGGTCTTGTCCCCTTTGGCGTATAAAAGAGGGAAAAACCTGCCTGGGTAGGAAGAAAATTACTGGTTGACCTTTTGAACATTTTCCCATTAGAAAATAAAAGACAGGGAAGAGATCCTTTCTGGCAAAACAGCTATTTTTGGGGCAGCGAGGCACTGGATGAAAAAGAAGCGGGTCCTGTCATTTAATCCATGCATTGAAGCAGGCCAGAATTTTTATTGCCCTGGCGGTGCGGTTTCCGACGTGCACATCCGTGCAATAAAAAGGGCGGATGCCGTGATCCTGCCCCAAAGTTGTCCAGAAGATCTTTACAGGCTGGCAAGGAGGTACTGCGAATGGGTTCTGCCCAACCTGGATGCCTATTTTGATTATCCAGGCAAGACGGGGCAGGCCCGTCTGTTCAGAGAACTTGGGGTGCCACACCCGCGAACTTTGACCTTCAGGAACATGAGTGATTTCGAAAGGCACTGGTCAGGCCCTGATCTGTTTCCCATGCCCTTTGTGTTCAAGGCATCTTCTGGAGGTGAAGGAAGGTATGTATTTCTGGTCACATCGAAGGCAGAATTCCATGAATGCCTGGACAGGGCGAGACAATGGGAACGGTCCGGCATGTCAGGCTTCCTGATACAGGAATTTGTACCTAACGGGGGGCGGAGCCTAAGGATTGTTGTGATCGGAAACACCTATCATGCCTATTGGCGGGTTCAAAGGGATTCCCGATCCTTTTATACCAATATAGCAAAAGGTGCCTATATCGACAGGAGGTCTGATCCAGACTTGATAGAGAGGGCAGTTGAGAAGCTTAACGATTTTTGTTCGAAAACAGGCATAAATTTGGCTGGTTTTGATTTTCTTTTTTCAGAAAACAGGGCTTTTCCTGGGCCTATTTTCCTGGAAATAAACTATTTTTTCCGGAAAAAGGGGCTTGGTGGCCCAGACAACTATTTCCGGCTCCTGGAACAGGGGGTGAGAGAGTGGATTTGCTCCCTGCCTGATTAAGTGAGATAATGGAAATAAGGCTTCCTTGGGAAGACAATGCCAGGAAGGGTTTTTGGGGGTGTTTTTATGGATTCTTATATTGGTGCGCACAATGTGCTGGCAATAGGCCTTGTAGGTGGAAAGGGAAGCCGACTGGGACCACTCACTATTTACCGTACAAAACCAGCGGTAATGGCAGGTCCTGCCATACTGGCATCATTTTCTACGTCTGCTGCGCTAAATTCTGGTGTAGACAGGATTGTACTGGCAAGCCAATATCTTCCATTCAGTCTGGAAAAATTCTATTCAGATGTCTATGGCAGCGAATTTGGCCACTATAAAAAGATCGATATTATAGGTCCCCATCATTACAGGGGGGATGAGACCAGTTACAAGGGCACTGCGGACGCGTTTTACAAGGCCTTGCAGATAGGCGTTAAACATCAGCGGGAATATGTCTTGGGCTTGTCTGGGGACCACATCTACACCTTCGACTTTGAAAGGCTCTTTGGCACCTTCCTGAAGGAATATGATAACAACACCTTTGTGGTCTTCACGCAGAAGGTCGCCCGGCAGGATGCACCGAGATTTGGAATCCTCGAGACCGAAGGGCAGGGTACGAGGGTAGTGAACTTCAAGGAGAAACCCCACCTTTCTAGTTTGCCTGCAGACAAGGATTTCTTTGATGCAAGCATGGGTATCTATTTTGCTCCACTGCGTCTATGGCAGCGCATCCTTGAGGAA
>JALVPX010000227.1 GCA_027031565.1 Deltaproteobacteria bacterium
GCCACACATTCTTTAAGGTTGGCAAAACCAGGGGCGGCCTTTGGCCGCCCTATCTATTTTGGAGCGAAGCCATGTTTTCCCTGGCCTGATGAACAAAGGCTTCAAGACGCAAAAACCTGCCGGTTTCCTGCTGTCCGTCACACGCAAGGGCCAGGAAGGGTTTCGAACCTATCTGTTTTCGTATCCTGGTTATAAGGGCATTGGCAATGGTTCCAGGCATACATGTTAGGGGCATCACGTTCACTATGCCGCTTACCCCGTTTTCTATGTATTCCACTGCCTTTCCCGTACTCAAGACCGCCTCACCTTCATACTCATTACTCACAAATGGATCCGCCTTGTTCAAAACCTTTCTGATGATCTGTTCGCGCCCCCCGGGAAGGTCAAAGACCATCTTTTCAAGCCGTCTCAGATCCTTCATCTGGATGGTGTTTTCCGTGACAAGGCGCAGGTAGGTCTTCCATTCACCCATTCTCCTGGCCCGCCTGATGGCAGTATAGTTGGTATACAGGATCCATTCGGTCATGGAAGGCAGGATCACCTCTGCCCCCAGCTCCTCGAGCTTATCCACGAGCCATGCGTTGGCATGGGCATTGACCCTGGTGTATATCTCGCCCACCACGGCAATAAGGGGCTTTTTGCCTTCATCTTCTGACCGCAACGAGGCAAAGGATTCTGCCAGCCCTCTCACCACCGGGCCTGGATCGAGGTGTGATTCAATGGCCCTGCAGATCATCTCAAGACCATCCCTGTACAGGGAGTTCACCTCGCCCTTGTCCTTTGCATAAGGCCGCACTGCCCTTGCCATCTTGTCCAGGAGATCCACAGCAACCACACCCTGCCAGGCAAGGCGCGGAAAAGAGCTGCCGAGCTCTTCAGCATCGCTGTAAAAGGAGATGTCTTGGTTTATAGTTATTATCGGCACGTTATCAAGCCCAAGGCGGTTTAAGACCCGCCTGTGCAGCCTCGGGTACTGTCCAAACCTGCATGGACCAGCGCCTGCAGGCATGAAAAAGGCTGCCTTGTCAGGATCAAAGTCAGGGAGCCTTGTCATTTTTACCAGGTCCCCGGTGGTCAAGATCGCCGGGTAACATTCCTTGCCGCTGGTGTGCTTGAGACCCAGTTCCAGGCTCTCCTCATCTGTTTCAGGCAGCACCTCTGCCCTGCATCCGCAGGCATTCATCGCCGCCTGGACCACGTATGAATGATCACACATGTGGGGTATGTAAACCGTACGTTCGCTACCTGGCCTCACAGCCGGTTCCTTGCCTGCTTTTGCCCCACGAATGGTGATGGGCGGGCGCTCGTCATGCCCGGCGGTGTCTAGAAAGGCCTCGATCCTGGTAAGGGCGCCGGCATCTGCGCTGTGCTCGTCGATCTCGAGCTCAAGGAAAGGCTTTTCCCCGTGAATATCCTTGAAGAAATGGAGAAGGAAGGAGTCTGGACCGCACCCGAAATTGGTTATGTATATTGCCTTGAGATCCCGATTCTGTGCTGTCTTCAAAGCTGCTGCCAGGATTCGCTGGCCATAACGCCAATACATGGTCTCAAGGTCAGGAATGTCCTTTATGTGCCCGTCAAGGTCGATATGATCAATTGGAATCGGCAACACCCCCAGGCGAAGCAACTTGTTGTGGACTCCCAGGTTTGCACCAGGATCCAGGGCATTGTATGGGCGGCCTACCAAAACGATTGCCTTCTCCCCTGGAGCCAGGCCTTTCAGGGCCGTCTTGCCGCGCATTATGCACTCTTCTGTAAAGGCGCTTTGCGCTTCCCAGGCAGCTCTCCAGGCCCTCTTTACTGCGCCAGGGCTAACCTTGAACATGGCACACAGCCTGGCAATGGTCTGTAAATCGAGCTTGTCTTTCCTGCCCATTCTCAACGGCAAAGTCCACATCCGTGCGCCGAATGACGTAAAGTCCACGCCTGCCTGTATGGTGTACGGCAGGCTCTGCACGTACGGGCACACCTGGCCAGCCGGTGCAGGCGGTGCTACAGGCAGGTCTATAATCGCTGGCAGGAATATGTCGCGGACTCCCTTTTCCAGCAGATCGATCACATGGCCATGGGCAACCTTGACTGGGAAACAAGGTTCGTTAACAACGGCCTCAGCCCCCTTGCGAACCAGGGCCTTGTTTGTGGCGCCGGATATGACCGGGCCATAACCAAGCTGCCGCAAGAAGGTGGCAAAAAAGGGCATCCATTCCTGCAGGGCAAGGGCAAAGGGGACTCCTATTGGGCCCTTTGGAAACTGCACCGCCTCTTCAAGATCCTTGCATCCATACTCGAAGATCAGCTCCTGACGCTGCTGAACAAGGTTTGGATACCTTTTGGATTTGTCAGAACCAGCCCTCTGGCCTGCTGTCTCGTAACGCTCGCACCTTCCACCATAGAACAACGGGGCACGCCCCTCTATGCTAACCTTGCTGATGGAGCAAAGATTGGGGCAGCCTTGGCACTCAAAGGTCCTGATTTTGTACGCGGCATTAACGGCCTCGAAGCCGCGAAACCTCGATGGGCCCGTGGTCCTCTCCTTTGCAATGAGCGCTGCCCCCATGGCACCGGTGAGGTTGCACCTTTCGGGAACAGTAACGGCCCTGTCCAAAATCGTTTCAAAGGCGGCCACCACTCCCTGGTTTAATGCCGTTGCTCCCTGATAAAAGACCTTTTTGCCAATGGGCCTGCCCTCAACCACCTTGTTCAGATAGTTGTGGGCAATGGAGTAACACAGGCCTGCCACCAGGTCCGGAGTGGCAGCGCCCTGCTGCTGGTAGTGGACGAGATCTGACTCCATAAAAACGGTGCATCGTTCACCCATTTTTACAGGCGACCGGGCAGCAAGAGCAGTAGTTCCGAACTCTTCCAGCGGAACCCGCAGCTTGACTGCTTGTTCCTCTAGAAAAGAGCCTGTTCCTGCTGCACACGCCCTGTTCATCATGAAGTCTTTGACTACCCCCCGTTCAATCCTGATATACTTGGAATCCTGGCCCCCTATCTCAAATATGGTATCCACCTCTGGGTCAATGGCCGCAGCCGCCTTGGCCTGGGCGGTGATCTCGTTTACAACCGAATCTGCACCAATAAAGTCTGCTGCCAGATAGCGGCCTGAGCCTGTTGTGCCCACGGCCTTGAAACGGCATTCATCTCCCACCTTCTTCCTTAGCTCTGAAAAACCCTTTTTCAGCGCCTCGATAGGCCTTCCGGACGTCTTGCCGTAATAAGAAGCGATCACATTACCATTCTTGTCACACGCTCCCATCT